>JAENZW010000036.1 GCA_016841065.1 Actinomycetota bacterium | reverse complement strand
ACCGAGCATGTTGAGCGAGACGACGATCAAGATGGGCACGACGGACAGGTACGCGATGATTCCGATGGCGTCGCGCGAAAGGTAGCTGCCGACGCTCAGCCCGAGAGCGTCGCTACCGACGGCCCGCATCGCAAGTTCCTGCAGCGGTCGCTGGGCGATGGTGATCGGGTCGAGGATCATGGGCGAGAGCGTCCCGAAGGCCGCGGCGCCCAGGACGAGCCCGAACGTCGCGTACTTGCCGAAGCGCGCCCATGCGGCCTTCTTGTTCGGAATGCGCACCTTGCGCCCCGGAACGATGTCGAGCACGGCGCCGACCGGACACAGCCAACCGCACCACGAACGGCCGGTGGCGAGCGTCAGGACGATCGTGATCAGTCCCAGCGCGGCGTACGCGAAGAGTCCCTGTGCGGCGATGACGACCGCGAGACCGATGAGCGGGTCGATGCGCGAGAACAGCTGTGCGGGAAGCCAATCGATAGGCATTCTTGGCCACATGACCATGAGCACGACGAACGTCACCAACGACGTCGCCTGAACGCCGCGGCGAAGCCATTCGATCTTCACCACGCGGTGAGTGCGGGGCATTGGGGGTCGCTATCGTCGGTTGCCGGTACGCCACCGCGCCGTGGATCCGCGCGAGGACGATGCCCTAGAGTACCAGGCCGCGCCTGTTGTCTCTGATAGCAGCGAATATGCGACCATCCGTCCGATACCGGTCGAATCGCTGACGCACTAGTCGACCATCTTGCGCAGGTAGGGGTACGGATTGACGGCACCCTTCCCGGGGACATCAATCTGGAAATGCAGGTGCGGCGATCCGGCGTTTCCGCTGGAGCCGACGTAGCCGATCACGTCGCCCGCCTTCACGCGCCCCGAGGTGCGCTCGTAGTCGCTGAGATGCGCGTAGTAGTACTCTGTGCCGTCTTTGGCGGTCAGATACAGGCACTTGCCACCCAACCGGTTGCTCGATGCGCGAACAGTGCCGGACTGCACGGCGACAACAGGGGTTCCGGAGCGCGACATGATGTCGGTGCCCTTGTGCCTGCGGCCACCGCTGCGGCCAAAGCCCCAGGAGTCGATGTACTCGTTCGCTCCGGCCACCGGAAATGCACCGTAGCGCTTGATCGCCAGACTGCGCTCCGCCGCTTTGCGTGCCACGGCCATCTTCTCCTCGCGCTGGTACGCCTGGGTGATCTGCACCTCGAAATCGGCCGCGCGCGCCTCGAGCAACGCGACTCTGCTCGCGTCGAGCGACTCCTGAGCTGTCAGGGCGTCGAGGTCCACCAGCAGAGCGTCGCGCACGCTGGTGAGCGCGGCGCGCGGCGAAGCGACCGTTGAGTCTTCGGCAAGCTGCTCGTCGGCTTCAACGAGGCGAAGCTCGACGAAGGCTCGCTGGCGCATCGTGTCGTGGAGGTCGCGAGCGGCCTCAGTAGCTTCGATGCGGCTGACGGAGGCGGTCTCAAGCAACGCCGACGGGACCGCAGAGGCTCCCGCAGGTACCAGGAGCGCCGTGGCGATTGCAGCCGCAATTGCGGCGGATTGTGCTGTCTTGAGCATGGGCAACACGTCGTTTCTCTCGCTTGCGGGGCGCGGCCGAGGAGTCCGGCCGGAGGCGAGAAGCGCAAGTCGCGTGCCATTCCTGGTTCGAGGGGGTGTTCTTTGAGTGAAGGGTACATACCGTCCGAGACGGACTTCTCGGCGAGAAGTCCGAACACGTTGACCGCATGCGCCGCGAGGGCCGAACCGTCGCGATGACCGGCGATGGCGTCAACGATGCCCCGGCGCTCGCGAAGGCCGACGTCGGCATAGCCATCGGTGCGGGCACGGAGGTAGCCGTGGAGACCGCGGACGTCATCCTCGTGCGTAGCGACCCCCGCGACGTGGCAAACGTCATCGCACTCTCCCGCTCCACCTACCGCAAGATGCTGCAGAACCTCTGGTGGGCTGCCGGCTACAACGTGGTCGCGATTCCCGTCGCCGCGGGAGCGCTCTCCGGTTTCGGCATCATCCTCCAGCCCGCTGCGGGAGCCGCACTCATGTCGCTGTCGACGGTCGTGGTGGCAGTCAACGCCCGGCTGCTGCGGATGCCTTCCTAGCCAGCAAGCCTTGCGGCCCGCCCTTCCAGCAGGGATTTCTCATTCATTTCGGCCATAGGCTTAACTTTATCAAGTTGCCACTTGACTTTCTTGATGCGCTGGTACATCCTGAGTGCACTTAGTGAAGGAGTGTGCTAGTAATGGCAAACGAGTGGCACGACCTGACAGACCTGACCGGAGACCGCGAGTTCGTGGTCACGGGCGTCCGGCTACGGGGCAGCGGCATCGCGATCGAAGGCGAGTTCGACCTTCCCCCGCTCGCGGGACTGCGCTACGAGGACCAGGTCTTCGTCGGCGAGTTCGTGCGCTGCCACGGCTCGATCAAGCACATGGAGAAGGCGTTCGGCGTGAGCTACCCGACGATCAAGAACAGGCTCAACCGCATCGCTGCCCAACTCCAGCTCGTGCAGATCGACGTCGAGCCGACGTCAGAATCCCGCGACGAGGTTCTCGATCTCCTCGATCGCGGCGAGATCACCGCCGAAGAGGCGGCCGAGAGGATCAGGCGATGACGATGATTCTCCCACCCCTTGTGATCGACGTCCGTGTTCGGGAGCGCGATGCACGCGGGTTCCGCATCTGGTTCCCCTTGGTCCTGCTCTGGCCTCTGCTGTTCGTCATCGTGGGATTCGCGCTGATCGTGTCGATGCTCGTCGACATCGCACTCTTCTTCGCCGGCGCGAAGTACCACCACTACACGTTGTTGTTGATCCGCTCGATGCGTCTGCTGGCCGAAGTCCGCGGAACCCGCGCGTACGTCAACAACGCCACAAGCCTCGTAGACGTCAAGATCATCTGACAAGGAGATGAGCACGATGAGTGAAGACCGCGCACGTATCCTCGGCATGCTTGCTGAAGGAAGGATCACCGCAACAGAGGCCGAGACGCTGCTAGACGCGCTGCAGTCCCCCACGCCGGAGTCCGCTGCGACGCCAACGACCCCGGCCACCGACTGGCCCACCGGGCCTTCGGCAGGCAAGGCGCCGAAGTTCATGTACGTCAAAGTCACCGGCAAGGACACTGTCGACGTGAAGATACCCCTGGCGCTCTTGCGAGCGGGCCTCAAGCTCACATCGCTAATCCCCCCGCAGGCTATGAGCCAGATCAGCGACTCGATGGACGAGCACGGCATGTCGATCGACTTCAACAACCTCAAGCCCGACGACATCGAAGACATCATCGCGAGCCTGAGCGAGATGGAGGTCAACGTCGCGTCGAAAGAGGGCGACAACGTGCGGGTCTTCTGCGCGTAGATGCTTCAGTGGGGACGCCGCGTGCCGAACGCGCGAGGCGTCCCTCTTTCCGCAGGTGGCAGCCCGACTTCGGTACGATCCGCCCCACATGAACCAGTTCTCACCATCTGTGGCACGCGGATTGCGTAGATGTCGTCGAGAACCCCGGCGAGATGGATTCCTATGGCGGCAGTTCGCGGACGACGCACGATCTTCCTGGGCCTGGTGCTTGCGTTGCTTCTGGCAGCGGCAGCCCCGGCGTGCTCGTTTGCGGCCCCGTCTCCCATGACGGGCACGATGGATGATGCTCCTCACGATTGCAGCTCCCCGGAATCCGATTCGAACGCCTGTCTCCACCCCGGCGACATGCATCCGCACGCCGTTGCCACTCAGCAGACGGCCACGCCCCCTGCTCCCGATGTGATTCCTCTGGCCGCACCCGCGCTCAAGACCTCGTGTGTCGCACTGCAGTCCGAATCCACATCCCTGCAGTCTCCTGCGCCACCCGGCCCACTTCGAATCTGATTCCTCCGGCACCGGTACGAGCACATCTCACCGAATCTGGAGGCAATCTCACATGTCAAAGAAGAAGTCCAAGAACGCCGGGCCGAAGAAGGCCCAACCCGCGCCGAAGAAGCGCAGCTCGCGCAACGTCTGGATCATCGCCGCCGTGGCGGTGGTCGCCGTGGTCGCGATCGCGACGCTGGCAAGCGGAGGATCCAAGGGAGCTTCCTCGGCACCATCCGGGCCTGAAGCGCAGTACGTGGGCCGACTTCTCCCGGACGGCTACCAGGCACCCAAGGTCGCCAGCCAAACCCTGTACACGAAGGCGGTCGCGATGACCCAGATCGCTGCCACGCAGGATGCCGACGGATTCTCGGTCCCCCTCGACTCCGTGGTCGGCGACAAGATCGTGCGGTTCGACTACCAGCGCAGCGACGGCAAGGTGCTGCCCATGATTGCGTACGTGAAGCCTTCGGGCGGGCTCTTCGTCGGAGTCAGCTACTGCCCGCCCTGTGAGGGCGAGGGCCAGCGGATCGAAGCCGACGGTACGCTCACCTGCGAATCGTGTGGCACGAAGCGCAACCTGGAGACCAACGTCGGCATCAGCGGAGCATGCAAGCTCTACCCGCTCGACGAGATTCCCAGCACCGTGAGCGCCGATCGGATCGTCGTGGACAGCAGCGTCCTCGATTCCTGGACCGCACAGCCTCTCGACCGCCCAGTCGGCTAGAAGTCAGCGGCAGGAGTAGGTGACCCGGGTCGGTCGACCCGCTGCTAGCGCAGCGGGTCGACCGTCTCGTAGGCCACGGCCACGGCGGGTCCAACGTGCAGACCGATCACCGGACCGACCGGGACTACCGGTACTGGTGAGCCCACAACGGGATCGATGAGCTCCCGCCCGAAACGCGCGGCTTCGTCCATGTCCACGATCCCGTGCACGACGGCGCGCCTGAGGCCGCAGCGCTCCACGTCCGAGCGCATGCGCGAGGCGATCTCCTGCAGCGCCTTCGCGCGCGTGCGCACCTTGGCGGCGACCGTCGTCTCGCCGTCCTCGACGGTGAGTATCGGTGTGATCTGGAGCAGACTGCCGAGAAGCGCCGACGCACCGGAGATGCGGCCGCCCCGCTTCAGATACTCGAGGGTCTGCGGTGTGAAGAGGAAGCGCGTCCGTCGCATGGTCTCCCGCGCTGCAGCCTCGCATTCCGCGAGCGTGCCCCCACCCTGCGCGGTCTCGGCAGCGGAGAGAACCGCGAACCCCTCCTGCATGCAGTTGGACTCGGAATCCAAAACCGCCAGCGATACGCCGGGGTGCTGCTCGCGGACCATTCCTGCGGCCAGTTCCGCGACCTGCATCGTGCCGCTCATCTTTTCGGACATGAAGATGCCTAGAGCTTCGGCACCGTCGGCCGTTGCGTCAGCGAAGGCTTCTACGAGGTCTTCCGGGGATGGCTGTGACGACGTGGGGATCGTCCGCGTGTCGGCCAGGCGCTGATAGAAGGCGACGAGGTCGATCTCCGTCTCGGGACGCATCTCGTCGCCGTCGTGCACGTGCAGCGGCACACTGGCGATTCCGAAGCGCGCCAGATCTTCGGCAGGCAGGTAGTTCGTTGAGTCAGTGATGATATGCACGGCCATCGAGTTGTCCCCCTCGCCTCTCGGTGCGTGACTAGTCGAGGGCATCCCTCGCGATCGGGCACGTCATGCAGTGACAGCCCCCACGACCTTTGCCAAGCTCAGAGCCCTCGATCTCAATGACCTCGATGCCGGCCGCCTTGAGGAGCGCATTGGTGTTCGTGTTCTTTGAGTAGGCCACCACCACGCCCGGCTCGAGGGCTACCACGTTGTTCGCGTCGTCCCACTGCTCGCGTACCGCCTGGAACGAGTCGCCGCCGGTCGGGATCACGCGGAGTTCGCCCACGCCAAGCGCGTCGGCGACGGCGTCCAGCAGCCCCTTCTCTTCGGCAATCTCGAAGGAATCCTCCCTGTCGCCGGGCCGCAGACTGAAGACCCTCATGCCCTCTACGACGGGCGGGAACAGGGTGACCGCGTCGCGATCGACGAAGCCGAAGACCGTGTCCAGATGCATGTACGAGCGCGCCTGAGCCATGCGACACACGATGACGCGGTCCACCGCCTGGGCCTGGAATAGGCGCTGCGCCAGGTGCTCCACCATGCGCCCGGTCGAGCGCTCGCCCATGCCGACCAGTACGGTCCTGCGCCCGATCGGCATGAGGTCGCCGCCCTCGAGCGAGACGCCCTGGCTGAAGTCTTCAACCGCGAAGCGCGACGCGTCACCCGACGGTGGATACCAGAACTCGAAGTCGGCCCCGGCGAAACGGGGGTGATAGCGGTAGATCACCGACAGGTTCACGACCTCGAGCCCGCGCGCCGACCAGAAGAGCGGCGGCAGCACGACGCCACCGTAGAGCCACGCGCTGGAATCGCGGGTAAACAGCGTGTTCGGCAGCGGCGGCAAGACCAGACTGTCGGGTTCGGCGAGCACCGCCCCGAGAGAGTGACGCCCGAGCGCCTCCATGTCCAGACCGTCCAGCTCAGATGTCAGCAGACCGCCGACGAGTGCCGAAGCCAAGCGTTCCGGCTCCATCTCGTGCAGGTACGACCGCAGTTCGCCCACCAGCGACAAGCCGACGCTGAAAGACGAAACGGCGCCGGTGATCACCTCGGTGCGCGCCTCTTCGGAATGCGCCAGGGCCTCCGAGAGCAGCGTCGACAGCGAGAGCACGTCGACTCCGCGTGAGCTCATCGCCTCGACGAGCGAATCGTGCTCGCGCTGTGCTCTCTCCACCCAGACGAGATCGTCGAACAGGAACTCGGCTCGATTGTCCGGAGTCAGACGCTCGAGGGCCAGACCGGGCCTGTGCACAAGCACAGTGCGCAGCTTGCCGGCCTCGGAGTACACACCGGGCGCATATGTCATCAGTCATCGTCCCCTCGCGCGGCCTTCGCCGCATGACCCTTGATGCTAGTCGCGCGGCATCTCGAAGCCGTACTCCCTCAAGACCGACTTCGGGAACTCGAATCGCACCGTGAGCAGCGGATCCACGACCTGACAGAACTTGAGGTCGCCGACCAGGCTCATCAGCATGGCTGCGTCGTTTACAGACAGCCCCGCGATCTTCGTGAGGAAGCCGTGCATCTGCGCGAGGGCCATCTTGTAGGCCTCGTCGGTGCTCTCAGCAGAGGCAATCGTCACGACCATGTCGTCGTTCTCGAGGAACGGCGTCGGGAGACCGGGGATGGCGACGACCTGGGCTGTCGCGCGAACCTCACCGGGTGTCTCGGCGCCGCAGATGACGACTTCACCGTCGCCCATCACGGCATGCATGTCGCCGCAACCGAAGAGCGCCCCGTCGACGCCGACCGTGAAGTACAGGCTCGAGCCGGTTGTGACCAGAGTGCAGTCCATGTTGCCGCCGTGCCCGCCCGGGGTTGAGTTCGGGATCTCTCCTTCGGCAGGTGCGACTCCGATGACGCCGAGCATGGGCTTCTGTTTGACCCGCACCTTGCCCTTGTAGACGACGTTGTCGCCGTCGTGCTCGAGGATCGTGGTTTCCTGCTCGGTGATGAACTCGCCGAGCGCGCCAACGTCGGGGATGGTCACCATGACGGACGGGCCAGTGGCTTTCACCTCAAGCAGGTCTACGCGCAGGATGTCCCCGGGCTTCGCGCCCTCGATGTAGACGGGGCCGGTCGCCGGATTCGTGATGCTCCAGTCGAGCGTCTCGAGTGTGTCGCTCGAGAGCTTCAGCTGACCGCTGAAACAGTCGTGCGTCTCGATTGCGAACTCCTCGCCCTGCGCTACACGCATGACCGCCAGAACATCAGGTGAGAACGCGAAGAACGCCTTGTCGCGGGTGACCGTGGATGACATGGTCGAACCTCCTGTCGCTCGAACGCGAAACCGGTCTAGATCGGATCCGTCGGACCCGCTGTCTCCGCGGCGTCAGCGGCCGCGATTCTTCGGCGAAGGAACGGCAGATGCAGCTCCCTGCCTCCGATGATGCCGTCGGGTCGCCAGATCAGCATGACGATGAGCAAGAAGGCCATGCCGAGTTCGGTGAGGCCGTACACCTCGAACGAGATGACGCCGGAGTTGTTGAGGTACGACTCAAGCTGCAACAGGCCCTGGCGCAGAATCGTGATCACCGCGG
The DNA here is from genome assembly GCA_016841065.1 of Actinomycetota bacterium. Lineage (GTDB taxonomy): Bacteria > Actinomycetota > Coriobacteriia > Anaerosomatales > JAENZW01 > JAENZW01. Next base: position 7,468 of record JAENZW010000036.1, on the reverse strand, counting down.
ATCCCAGTGCGGCCCCTGTGATGCTGCCGGCGCCTCCGATCACGAGCATGGTCATCAGCACGAACATCTCGGCCACGTAGAAGGACTTCGGTGAGAACGACGTGATGTAGTGCGCCCACAGACCGCCACCGAGACCCGCCACGAACGAACTCAGCACGAACGTGAGGTACCGGACGCGCACGACGCTGATGCCGATCGCCGGTGCGGCGAAGCGGTCGTCGCGAGAAGCCCGCAGCCGAAGACCCAGAGAGGACTCCCTGAACATGTGAGCCCCGATGAGCGTCACAATCGCCCCTCCAACCGCGATCCAGATGGTAGTGAACTCCTGGACGCCGAAGAAGGTGCGAGGTCCGTTCGTCACGTTGTCCCACTGGGTCATGATCACGTGCATGACGATGAGCGCCGCGAACAGCGTGATGACTCCGACCGCATCGGAGAGGCGCATCAGCGGCCACGCGATCGCCGCGGCCAACGCAGCCGCGACGAGGGCTCCCACGAGGATGGCGGGAACCACCGGGAGATGCAGCTCCACGAGTGCCGGATACATGTTGGGCACGCCCAGGGCCTTGACCGAAGGCGTCACGGACAGAATCGAGGACACGTAGGCTCCGATCCCGACGAAGCCGACGTAGGTCCAGTTGAGTATGCCCGAGTTTCCCATGAACATCTGCAGACCGAGAACGAGCATCAGCGTCACGCAGAAGTACGTGTAGATACCGATCCACACCCTCGGGGCGGATGAGTTCACCAGGACTGCCCCGACGGCGAGAAGCACCGCGAAGGTGATGACCGTGAGACGCCCGGGCACGCGTGTGAGGAATCGCAGAAGGAATGTCATCCGACTCGCTCCTCGGTGTAGCTGCCCTTGATGAGTCCCTCAGGCCGCAAGAGTAGGAACAGAATCACGATCACGAACATGAACGCGTCACGATAGCTGATGACGGAGGCAGGCAGCAAGATGCTCAGCATGTTGAATAGGAGTCCGTAGACGAAGCCGCCCGCAACAGCTCCCGCGAGAGAGTGCATGCCGCCGATGACCGTTGCGATGAAGGCTATGAGCAGTGGAGCGAAGCCGATGAGGGGATCGACGGAAGACGACCTGCCGATCCAGAACATCGCGACAACACCCGCGAGGAACCCGCTGATGATGAACGCGACCGAGATCACGAGGTTCGCAGGCACACCCATGAGGCGAGTGGTCGTGAACTTGTCGGCCGCCGCACGCATCGCGATTCCGAGCACCGTGTACTTCATCAGCACCGTCAGCCCGGCGAGCAGCACGATCGCAGTCACGATAGTCAGCACGTTCCGCAGGGGCGTCGTGACACCCAGCACAGTGATCGACTGACTGAACGCCGCAGGCAAACGCACCGCGCGCGAGCGCGGAGACACGAAGAGCAACGCGGCGTTCTGCAGCAGAACACTGATCGCGAACGACGTGATGAGCATCGCGGTCAGCGACTTCGTGCGAACGGGACGGAACGCGACGATCTCCGTGAGGTAGCTCACGGCGGCCGCCAGGAGTACGGACAGGATCATGATCACCCAGAGAGGCAGCGCCGTGTAGCTGCCCAGCAGGAAGAGCCCGTAGCCGGCCACCATGATGTACTCGCCATATGCGAAATTGACGAGTTTGAGAATGCCGTACACGAACACAAGCCCAAGTGCCAGCAGTGCGTACAGGCTGCCGAGGCTCAGGGTGTTGATCAGAAACTCGGCGTCTATCACACCGTCACCTCGCCTTTTCCTTCTTCGCCGCCGAAGTAGACCGAAGCCAGGTCCAGCTCACTTTCGAGCTGCTGCGGCGAGCCGCTGAACTTGATGCGGCCGTTCTTCAGCACGTAGGCCCTGTCGGCTATCTTGAGGGCGCGCTCTGCATTCTGCTCGACGAGCAGAACGGTGCTGCCCCTGTCGCGCAGCGCGGAGACGAGCTCGAATATCTGATCGACGAGCGCCGGAGACAGACCAAGCGACGGCTCATCGAGCATTATCAGTTTGGGGTGACTCATCAGCGCGCGGGCGATGGCAAGTTGCTGCTGCTCTCCACCGGAGAGCTGACCGCCCGGCTGATTCAGGCGCTCCTCGAGTATGGGGAACAGAGCGAACATCTCTTCGAGATCCTTCTGATAGCGACTCCTCTGGTACGAGGAGAACGCTCCGAGCCGGAGGTTCTCGGCAACCGTCAGACTCGTGAAGATCTCCCTGCCCTCGGGCACGAGCGAGATGCCCTTCTTCACGATAGCCTCTGGCTTCTTGTTCGCAATCTCCTCGTCCGCGAACCGCACCGAGCCGACGACGGGCCGCAAGACCCCGCTGATCGCTTTCAGCGTCGTCGACTTTCCCGCCCCGTTCGTGCCGAGAAGAGCCACGAGCTCTCCCTCGTTCACCTCGAGGTCGATGCCGTGCAGCGCCTTGATGGAGCCGTAGGATGCGTGTAGGTCTTTGACGCTTAGCATGGGTTCCTTCCTCACGCGCTGCTTCCGAGGTATGCGGACACCACTTCGGCGTTGCCTCGTACCTCGTCAGGCGTGCCATGCGCGATGGTCTTGCCGTAGTTGAGCACGTGCAGCTCGTCGCAGAGATTCATCATCAGCCGCATGTCGTGATCGACGATGAGCACGCCAACGGGTTTGTTCGCCCGGATGACGCGTAGCAGGTCGAGCAGGAGATCGCTCTCGTCCTCGTTCAGGCCCGCGGCCGGCTCGTCGAGCAAGAGGAACTTCGGGTTCATCGCCAGCGCACGCGCGATCTCCAGCTTGCGCTGATCGCCGAAGGGGATCTCACTGGCCAGACGATCGGCCCACGGCTCGAGCCCCATCTCGGCAAGCAGGTCTCTCGCCACGTGAACGGCATTTCGTCGCGGCAGGCCCATCGACACGGCTGCGACCTCAACGTTCTCGATGACCGAGAGCTCCTTGAAGAGCCGAATCGTCTGAAACGTCCTCGCGATTCCCATCCGCGCGACGCGGTGCGCTGGCCTTCCCGTGGCTTCCTTGCCGTTCACGAAGACCTTGCCACCCGACGCCGGGAGGAGCCCCGTTACGACGTTGATGAGCGTGGTCTTCCCGGAGCCGTTCGGACCGATGAGTCCAAGGATCTCCCCGGTCCGAAGGCCGAAACTCACTTCGTCGACGGCCTTGAGGCCAGCGAAGGATTTGCTCAGATCCTGAATCTCCAGAATGCTGATCTCATCTTGCCGGGATTCCATAGAACCTAACCGTTTCTGAATGACATCGGATGTCGCTTGACCAGCCGAGCAGGGGGGAGTTCGTTGCCGAACTCCCCCCTCTTTGTTGGTGTACGTGCTTGCGTTGCTATTCTACGGGGCCGGAATGCTATCCGGAATCACCCAGCCGAGGAATTCCGGCATGCCTGCCTTGATCTCGACCAGTGCCGCAGCCTTGTTCGGCTCGTGACCGGAAGCAGCGTCGGACCACTTGAGCTCACCGGTGAGGAGATCGAATGTGGTCTCTTCCATCGTCTTCGCGACAGCCGCGCCCTCGGTCGTCCCGGCCTTCTCCATGGCTTCGGCGAGCAGCATCACGACGTCGTAGCCCGGCATGATCCAGACTGCGTCGGGAGCGCTACCGAACTTCTTCTCGTATGCCGCGGCGAACGCACCATACTTCGGGTTGGCCGCATCGCTCAGGAAGCCGTGCGTGTCGAAGATGACGTCGTTGCCGTACTCGGTGCCCAGCGCCTCGAACAACGCCGGATCATCGTAGGCGTCTCCGCCATAGACCGGCATGTCAAGACCGCTTTCGCGCAGCGTGCGGATCATGAGTGCCAGGTCAGGCATGTAGGAGGAGATGTAGATGAAGTCGGGCATGGTGTCGAGGGCCTTGATGCGGGCGAGCTGCGCCGAGACGTCGGCCTGCCCCTGCGTGTAGGTGTCCTCGAAGATGACGTTTCCGCCAAGCTCCTCAAAACGAATGATGAAGTAGCGGCTGAGGCTCTTCGTGTAGTCGATGAAGTCGTCGGTGATGACGTAGACCGAGCGCAAGCCCTGCTTGTAGGCGTACTCGGCGGTCGCCGCACCCATCGTGGTGTTCCACATCGACATCGTGAACTGCTTGTCGCCCAGCGCGGCAGAGCCGTACAGGGGCGAAGACGCGCATGGCGAGATGCCGACAAGACCGGCGTTCTGGGCCTCACGGCTTGCCGGGCCACCGAAATCGAAGTCGCTCGGTGCGATGATGGCTACTGCGCCCTGGTCGACCATCTGCTTGGCGACGTTGCCGACCGTGACCGGGTCGCTCTTGCCATCCATGCTGACAAGCTCTACCTGCTTGCCGAGGATGCCGCCGTTCTCGTTGAGGACGTCAACCGCAAGCTGAGCGCCGCGCAGTGCGGGCTCGTCGAGCGGAGCCTGTATGCCGGTCTGGCACAGCGCCGCGCCGATAACGATCTTGTCTCCTGAATCACCGGACGTGGAGTCGGAATCGTCGGAAGTGCATCCAGCAATCGCAAGTGCCACGACCATGAATGCCGCAAGAACCAGTGAATATCTCTTCAATGTGTTTCGCCTCGCTTTGGATAGTCGGATATTGCCTGTGTTACGCGCTCTTGTGTGGTCGATCTTCGGCCGACCTCCTTCCGCAGCATACCGACAGCGTGTTCCTCGTCAGCAGCGTTCGCGAATTCAGAGTCTATCTGACCACATGTTCGTTAACAAACAATTGTGCGTCTGAACATCATGTGGCCGAGGGCGCGTTTGACTTCTTCATCGTCCCCGATTCCGCCGTTCGTATCACGCATATGACCGGTGAACTTTCGTTGCGCCACGACGATGATCCCCCGCAGACCCGGCACTCTGATATGATGCACGCGCTTTGCCGAGCGCAGGTCGAGGCCGGCGGGAGGGCTGCCTGGTGACCATTGTCAACGGCATGATGGAACCCACCGCGGGCGAGACCAGCCACGCCGAGCAACTCGCCGTGCCTGCGCGCGTCCGGCTCTACGACTACCTTCGCGGGTTCGCGCTGCTCACAGTGATCCTCATCCACGTGCTGGCTGGATACCTCTCGAACCGGACTACCGTGCTGTCCCCGGATTGGGCGCTCACCTTCGATCACCTGCTCCACTACGCGGTGCCCATGTTCGTGTTCATCTCCGGCGCGCTCGTCTGGGGTCGCATCCGGGAGTGGAGTCTGGAGGCCTACCGGACGTTCTTGAGACGCAGGCTCTTCGTGATCGTCGTGCCGTACTTCGCGTGGTCGACCCTCTACTACCTGCTGCGACCGACAGCCAACGTCGGCCAGTTTCCCGCCTCCACGGCAGCGGCGGTCCGCCAGTTCCTCCAGCTCCTCCTCAATGGCCACATCTGGTATCACCTCTACTTCGTGCCGATGATCGTGCTGTTCTACTTCCTGACACCGCTCGCTCAGATGGTCTTGAAACGCTCGCCGGAGGCGCTGCTGCTGGGAGTGCTCGCGATTCGAGTGTTCTTCGGCCCGTCCATCGTGCTGGCGTTCGAGCACTACGTGCAATACGACGTGCTCAAACCCTTCCTGGTGGACGTCGTTGAACACATGTCCTTCATGGCGATGGGTGGCTGGTACGCGATGCGCGCGGGCGCGATTCGGCACACCCTCGAGCGCGCCTGGCCGGCGATTCTCGCACTCGGCGTTGCCATGTGGCCGATCTACACGATGGGCGAGATCGTGATTCGAAACGCCTACGCAGAGCGGGTGTACGAATTCGTTGCGATCGGGGCACTCATTATGGGCTTTGCGGGCGCCTTCCTCGCGTTCGAGCATCGCAAAAGCAGGCCTGGCGAGCGCTCACGCATGCTCGCAGAACTGTCGTACGGGGCGTATCTGGCCCACCCGCTGATCATCTTCACAATGCGAAAGAGCGTGGGGTGGCTGGGAATCGGCACATGGTGGGACAACCTCGTCTTCGTGGCCTGCTTCTTCGCTATCGTCGTCGGCGTGACGTTGACACTGGTATGGGGCTTGTCTCGCCTTCCGCTTGCCCGTCATGTGGTCTGACGCTGCTCGACAAGCGGATGAACCGCCAGCTCAAGCAGTACATGGACATCTGTGTGCGCTGCCACCTGCAGATCGGGGAGCTCAACGAGCTGCACGAGCTTGGACCGCGCGTGGCACCGGTGATGGAGCTCGTGGTCGAGGCGATGCCGCTACCCGGGCGATAGCGGGAGTTGGGCAGAAGAGCGGCCGGCGGCCCGATCACTGCGAGCGTTCTCGCACCTCGGTGGCGATATCCAGACGCCGAACGGCCCGCATGCCGGGCCACAGCGAGACCGCCGTCACCAGGAACATCGCCAGTGCCGAAAAGACCAGACTGCTCGGGTAGAACTCCAGGTCGAAGCTGAGCATGTCGCTCGTGTAGGAGGACATGAGCCAGGAGGCGGCAGCGTAGGCTACGATCGCGCCGGGAACGATGCCGATCGCGGTGAGGATCATGTTCTCGGCAAGCACGAACGCGGCGATCCGACGGTGCGAAAGCCCATTCGCACGCATGGTCGCAAGCTCCCCGATGCGTTCGGCCAGATTCACCGAGACGATGTTGAAGATGAGCGCCAGCGCCAGGATGCCGCCGAACACGAGCATGATCCCGACGAGCAGGTAGAAGAGACCCATGTAGTCCTGAATGAGCGTGTAGATGGCCCGCGCATCGCCCGCCGAGACGACCTGCTCCAACGCCTGGATGTCGTCAACGACCGCTGCTCGGTCCACGCCGTCGTCGAACACGGCCTGCACGATCGAGACGCCCGGCTGTTCGATCGCCGCCTTCCAGCCAGCGACACCCGACTTCTCGAGTTCGGACTCCAGAGTCTCGCGCGTGATGTATATGGGGCTGCCCATCGGCTCGGTCACCACGTCTTCGACGGCCACGTCGAACGACACGGCCAGCGCGGGGAACGAGACCTCAACGGTGTCGCCGACTTTCGTTCCCGTCTTGTCCACGATTGCGGCCCCGATGAGCGCGCCTCCATCCGGACGTTTGCCGTCCCGGCTCACGAAACCGTGAACCTGCGTGTCAGAACGGAACGCGAAGAGCGTCGTCGAGTACGAGCCATCCGGCCCGCGCACGGAGCTTGCGAGCGCGACGGCGGGCTCGGCGCGCTTCACACCGGGCACGGCCTCGATCGCCGAGAGCACGCTGTCGTCCACGGGAACCGATGTCGCGACGTCCGCGTCGTAGCGCTGGATCTCGGTGAACTGCCGGCCCAAGAGGATGCGCACCGTATCGACCATTCCCCACGCACTGAACACCAGCGTCATGGCGAGCACGATCCCGAGAACGACGGTGAGGCTCCGACGCTTGCTACGTCCGATGCTCCGGAACACCATGCGCCACTGGACGGGCGCGCGGGACAGAGGGGGGACTATCCGCTCGATGAGACTGCGTTGCCCGCGAGGTACCTTGATGTCTCCCCGGATCGCGTCGGCCGGCTTGAGACGCACGGCGGTCCTGGCCGGGACCCATGCCGAAAGGACCC
>JAENZW010000261.1 GCA_016841065.1 Actinomycetota bacterium | reverse complement strand
AGGTAGACGACTGCGGCGCCGGAAAGCGGGAGGTCCTTGACCTTGACCGCGCCGAGCCTCTCGAGGTGCGCCATCGCGGCGCCGTTCACCGCGCCGTCTTCGTACTTCACGATGTATCGCGTCGGCGCCCCGGCCGACCCTGCGACCAGCGGTACAGCCAGAACGAGGACGGCGATCACGATGAGCAGTGAGATCGCTCGATGTGTGCGTGACATGGCATAGCTCCTTGCCCCTGGGCGGCGGCCCTTCGGCCGACACGCTACCTATGGCAAGGATGATACCCCCCTCGGGCGTGGTACACATCTCACAACCCGGTCCTCGCCAAGTCCCACGCGGTTTGACTCTGGACAGGAATCGTTTGGTGCGATGACTCACAGTCGGCGTGACCCCTCAGTGAAGGAGCGCCGACATGAGTGGAGACTCCCTGGCACCGCCGAACGACGACAACCTGTTCTCGGACATCTCCGACTTGATCGAGAGGGCGCGCACGCGCGTCGCCTCGCAAGTGAACAGCGAGCTCGTCCTGCTGTACTGGACCATCGGCAAGCGGATACAGGATGAGGTGCTGGGAGGTGAACGCGGGGCGTACGGACAGGAAGTGGTACGCCGACTCGCCGACCGCCTCACACAAGCGTACGGTCGTGGATACGGGCAGCGAAATCTCGAGCGCATGGTGCGTTTCGCGAGCGCCTTCCCGGACTGGGACATTGCGTCGCCACTGGCGTCGCAATTGACCTGGACCAACATCACACTGATTCTCGCCATCGAGGAGGAGCCCAAACGCGACTTCTACCTGGCGATGTGCGCACACGAGCGTTGGTCCAAGCGCACCCTGCGCTCCAAGATCGACGACAAGCTCTACGAGCGCACGCTCGCCGCTCGCGGAGGCGATGACGACCTCGAGGAAGAGATCGCCTATCTGCGCGAAACCGGAGTAATGACGGCGGACCTGGCGTTCCGCGACCCGTACGTACTCGACTTCCTCGGCCTCGACGCGGTGCACAGCGAGGCACAGCTCGAGCGCGCCATCCTGGACGAGATGCAGCGATTCCTCCTCGAGTTGGGCACCGACTTCTGCTTCGTCGCACGGCAGAAGAGAATCGTCGTCGATGATCAGGACTACTACCTCGACCTTCTCTTCTACCATCGCGGGATGAAGTGCCTCGTCGCAATCGAACTCAAGACGCGACACCTGCAACCAGGAGACAAGAGCCAGGTGGAGCTGTACCTCCGTTGGCTGGATCGCTACGAGCGCCTCCCGGGCGAAGAGCCGCCCGTGGGTCTGATTCTGTGCGCGAAGAAGGGGCCGCAGCAGACCGAGCTGCTCGGCCTCGACCATGGCGAGATCCGGGCCGCGCAGTACCTCACCGCAAGCGTGCGGGAGGAGATGCAGCGGCGCTTGTCGGCTGCCGTCGGCGCGCTTCCGCAGGACGATTGACGCGCGAGGGCACGGTGTCGCCCCCCCCTGCTACACTCTCCCCAGGACCATGCCCCCGGCCTGAGGAGAGCCGACGCATGAACCCACGCCTCTACACCGTTGACGACGCGCTCGCCGCGACCGGCGACGAGGTCCTCGACCTGTACCGCGCCTACATCAACGACGGCTATGTGGACCTGCTGGATTCGTACGCGATTCTTCGGCATATCACGCGTGCCGAAGGGATACGGGTCTGGGACTCGGATGGCCGACAATACCTCGACTACCTGCTGTGTTACGGCGCGCTGAGCCTCGGCCACAACCACCCGGACGTGATCGCCGCCGTCGAGAAGGCGCGCGGGATGCCGAACCTGTTCCTGCACGTCTCCCCCGGCCAGATGGCGGCCTGTCTCGCGTCGAGCCTCGCGGCCATCACGCCCGGCGACCTCACCCGCAGCTTCTTCG
>JAENZW010000260.1 GCA_016841065.1 Actinomycetota bacterium | reverse complement strand
CCCTGCTCGAGTGGACGCCCGCGCATGCCGTCGGCCTCGTTCCATATGGCCTCGTGCTCCCGCCGGGATCGCCGCTCACGTCGTCCACACGTGGCGCAGACCTACAGGAGGGGCCGTCCGGCGCCACGATAATCGTCTATGAATACACCAACGTCCCCGCAGATCAGCCACTCGAGTTGATGGCCGGGTAAACGGCGCCGTCCGGAACTTCCGGCGGCGTAGCCGGAACCCCGGGCAGCGGAGGTGGATCGTCGTCGGCAAGTACGCTCGTGCTCGTCCTGCTCGCGGCGGGCCTCATCCTCGTGCTCGTCGGTCTCGTCCGACGCGGTACGGTCAACACGGACGTTGTGGATGACGAGCCCGACGATGAACCGCGGAAAGCAGCCGCTCCTGCTCGGATGGATGCCCCCGACGCGAGCGATGCCGGCGAGACAATCGAAGCGCACGAACCCGATGGCGCTACGAGCGCGCGTGCTGGACGCAGGAACCCCAAGCTCATCATCCTGGCCTCGATGGTCATCCTCTTCGGCATCGTCGCAGTGGTGATCTCCCAGACCGACTCCCCCGGCTCGACCAGAGAGACCGACACATACGTCGAACGCACCTTCGAGTTCGGCAGCGCCAATGCCGAAGTGACGGTACCCCTGCTTCTGACGGAGGGCGATCCAGCTCACGAGGCCGACCACGTATTCGAGGCGCTTCTGCCCGTGACGGGCGTGAAGACCGCTTCGCTCATGATTTTCGAGTCAACACTGGTGGTGAAGTACAACTCCGGTGCCACGACTGAAGAGCAGGTAGTGGGGGCGCTTCGCGCCGCGGGGTACACCCCCTAGCCAGCAACTCTGTCGGCAAGTGGCAGGTCTCATCCCCGTAGCGGTATATTCAAGTAGAGCGGGCGACGATAATCGACATCTTGTCGAACCGTAAGCCTGTCCGCCGCCCAGGGAGGGAGATCGCCATGCGTTCGATCCTCGAGTTGTGCGTGAACATGGACACTCTCGCGCAGTCGAACTACGAGATCATGGCGTCCTCATGTTCTGACCCCCAACTCGCCGAGGTATTCACCCGGATGGCGGTCGAAGAGCAGCATCACGTGACCTGGTGGAGCGATCTCATCGACGCCTGGGACAAGGGACTCGTGCCCGATATCGTCAACGACACGCAGGGTCTCGAGGGACACATGGAGACGCTGTACCTCGAGATGCAGGCCACCATTCCCGACGACTTCGCGACGATCACCGACGACGACATGCTCGACGCAGCCGCACGGCTCGAGTTCTTCATGCTCGACCCCATCTTCGGCGAACTGCTCGATCTGACCGAGCCGGGTGGAGCCAGCAAGCATCACGAGGCGTACGCGCGTCACCTGGAGCGCATCGTCGGTGCGATCGAGATGTTCTACACGCAGGGCGAGCTCGCGCGCTTCCTCGCGCGCATGCTGCGACGTCTGTGGCGAGACAATCTCGCTCTCGCAACGTTCGCAAGTCGCGACGCGCTCACCGGCCTCTACAACAGGCGCGGCATGATGTCGCACCTCGACCAGTGGTTGTCGTGGGCGCGCCGCTACGACAGACCGCTCGGTCTGCTGCTCGTCGACGTCGATGATTTCAAGCACATCAACGATACCTACGGCCACACGGTCGGTGACCTCGCGCTCAAGATGATCGGGAATGCGCTCGAGCTGACGGTACGTGGCTCCGACCTGGTCGCACGCTACGGCGGAGACGAGTTCGCGGTAGTGGCACCCGAAACGGACGCCGAGGAACTCTCGATACTCGCAACGCGCCTCGTACAGGCGGTCGCCGAGATATCCCTCGACGACTGGGACGGGCAGCCGGTGCGAGCGAGCATCAGTGTTGGTGGTGCCGTAGTGCTGAAGCCGGGGATC
>JAENZW010000259.1 GCA_016841065.1 Actinomycetota bacterium | reverse complement strand
CGCCAAACAACACCGGCGCACACAGTCGAGAATGCTGAGCACGCTGCCCCGACGACGCCCAAGAGAAGCGCGAATGAACCGAGCGGAACAGCGACGATATTCGCGAGCGGCGATATCAGGGACACGCTTTGCCAGATAGGCGCGCTGACGGGGAGAGTGGCGCCCTGCGCGACGATTGCGATGGCCAGCGGCCCAGCGACAAACCTGCAGCAGCGAGGAATGGCCGCTCTCACCCACGTTTCGGCAAGGCGTCCAAACAGAGCGATACCGAGCACCGCGCACGCCGACAACCTGAGACCGAGCGAGAAGGCCTGGACCGGACTCAACAGGACGATAGCCGACACACAGGCCCCCAGAGAAGCCAGTGTGTCCGCGCGGCGCCCGCCCAAACCCGCTGTCCCGGCAACCGTGGCCATGCCGCATGCTCTAACGGCGGAGGACTGGAGACCGCACAACACACACTGAATCACCGCGAACCCCACAACGATCACAGTTGCCGGTCCCCGGCGGATGCGCAGTGCACTGGCGACCGACCCTATGAAACCAGCCACGATCGCGATGTGCGTCCCCGACACAGCCAGGAGGTGCGATGTCCCGGTCGCGCGGAAGTCCGACTCTGCAGGAGACCCCCGGAGAGGCTCGCGGTAGCCGACGAGGATCGCACCAAGAAGTGCTCCTCCCGAGCCGCGCACGCGCCCAATCCCTCGTCGCAGTCGATCTCTCAGGCGAAACGTCCATCCAGCGGGCGTCTTCGGCCAGCCCGTCACAGTACCGCCGAGGGCATTCCCACTCGCGCAGACGCCTTTCGAGTAGGCGATGCGCTTGTCAACGGCGCTGTCAGGCGGTCTGAGCGCTGCACGAAACGCCACCTGCTCTCCCATGACGGGCTCGGTGGCCCCCTCTGTCCACCACAGCTCGACGAGACCTCCACCCGCCTCGCGACTCAGCCTCACCTGGACGAGCAACCCAGACCCCACGTCGCGCGGGTCGGCTGTGACGACGCCTCTCCACTCTCGAAACCCGGCTGCAGCAACGGCCTCCCCGTTGCGCGCGACGCGCACACCCCACATCGCGCCGCTCGCGACCCCGCACGTCATCCCCATCACCAGGACTGTAACGATGGACACGGTGCGACCGTGAGATCTCACTCCCGCGGCGATGAGTAGCCCGGCAGCGACGATTGCGCTGACAATGGCGGAGCGTCTGTCCGAGAAGGCCGCATTCGCGCCGATCCAAACGCCACCCCAGGCGGTGACAGCGAACCACAGGACCGGTGTCAGACTCGGTCTCGGAATCCCCGCGTGCCCGCGCTCTTCGTCGCACGAACGAGTGCGCTTCATCGCACAGTCACAAGATCCTTGAGCGCCTCGTACTTCTTGGGACCGATGCCTGGAACACGCTGCAGGTCGTCCGGACCGCCGAAGGGCCCGTTCGCCTCACGGTCCGCGACGATCTTCGTCGCGGTCGCGGGACCGATTCCCGGCAGCTCCTCGAACTCAGCAGCCGAGGCTGTGTTCAGATCGACCTTGCCCACGCTGCCGCCGGCCGGAAGCGTCGGGCCCGTGTCTCCTTGTTCCACCTCATCTTGCGTGGGCACAAGTACCTGTTCGCCATCCACCAGGATCCGGGCGAGGTTGACCGCTTCCAACGCAGCATCGCCGAGGAAGCCCCCACACTCCTCAATGGCGTCGGCAACGCGGCTGCCCGATTCGAGCCGCACGAGTCCCGGGTGCTTCACAGCGCCGGCGACGTGCACGTACACCACGGCGGTGCTCTCCTGCGAGACGCCCGCGGCCTCGACCTCGACGGTGGGGGCCGTGCTCACTTCGAGCCCTCCCGCACCTGAAGCAAGTGTCCGCCACGCCGCGATGCACAGGAGAACGCAGCACACGCACGCCAGAGCGACGACCGCCC
>JAENZW010000258.1 GCA_016841065.1 Actinomycetota bacterium | reverse complement strand
GGTAGAGGAACGGCGGATCGGCGCGGCCCGCGTCTTCGGCGTAGAACTCGACGTCCTCGACGAAGCCGCGAGCGGTCTTCACCGCTGCCGCGGCGCGCTCGAGCGCCTCATCACGCGAAATTCGCAGCTTGTGCTGCAGATGGTTGTCGGACACCCCAATGCCGGTGTGGATGCGCGGTCGCTTGGCGCTCTTCAGCGCTTCGGCCGCGACCTCGATGTCCGCCGGGATGGCGCGAGAGAGGGCACACACGACGCACGCGTCGCCAACTTCCGTGCCGATGCGCGCGACGCTCTCGAAGTCGCCCGGACTCGAAATCGGAAAACCCGCCTCGATGACGTCGACTCCGAGCCGCACCAGCTGGCGTGCGATCTCGAGTTTCTCTTCGGTGTTCATCGACGCGCCCGGCGACTGTTCGCCGTCGCGCAGTGTCGTATCGAATATGTAGACCTTGTCGCTACTCATGATTCCTATTCACCCCGATCTGTCCGCACGACTGAGACTCGACCGATGCCGGCGCGCCTAGGCGTCCAGGCGCACCGGCCTCGTAAGTCGTGCGTGCGCAGCGCGGATCGCGCGGCGCCCGGGTGTGAAGACGTGTGTCACAGCTCTACGCTCCAAGAGTCCTGCATGCCGGCCTCGGCCACGATCTTGCCGAGAACGTCGGCCGGCACAGGCGTGTCCACGTTTATTCCCATGAGCGCCGTCCCGCCGAGCTTCTTGCGACCGACCTGCATCTGACCGATGTTGATGCTGTTCTCGCCCAAGATCGTCCCTATCTTGCCGATCATGCCGGGACGGTCCTCGTACACGAAGAACGACATGTACTGGGACGGAAGCATGTCCAGATCGAACCCGTACAGCGACACCAGTCGCGGCTCGTTCTTCTTGCCGATGAGCGTGGCTCCGACCTCGACCGGCTCACCCGGTGTCACGGCGCGAACGAACATCGTGGACAGATAGTCGCGGGCCTCCGACACGCGGGTCTCGGAGACCTGGATGCCCCGCTGCTCGGCGTAGTAGTCGGCGTTCACGAAGTTGACCGACTCGACTCCAACGACTGTGAGCATTCCCTTGAGAACGGCGGTCTTGAGGATACGCGTGTCCGAATCCGCCAGGGCTCCCACGAACTTGATGTCGACTGACTCCAGGCCGTGCCGGGTCATCTGGGCGACCATCTTGCCCAGGTCTTCGGCAACCTGAATGTAGGGGCCGACCTTCTCGAGGACCTCCGGCGCGACGGGCGCGATGTTGACGGCCGTCGGAACCATCTCTCCGCGCAACCCGGCAGCCACGAACTCGGCGATCTGCTCGCCGGCGCGGTCTTGCGCCTCCGAGGTGCTGGCGCCCAGATGCGGCGTCAGGATGACGTTGTCGAGCTCGGCGAGGGGCGAGTCGGTGCACGGCTCGACCTCGTAGACGTCGATGGCGGCCGACGCGACCTTGCCCGAGCGCAGCGCGTCTGCGAGCGCTTCGTCCTGGTAGATGCCGCCGCGAGCGGTGTTGACGAGTCGCACGCCGTTCTTCATCTTGGCGAACTGCTCGGCACCGAACATGCCTATCGTCTCTTTCGTCTTCGGCAGGTGAACCGTGATGAAGTCCGCCTGCGCCAGGATCTCGCCTACATCGGTCATGAGCTCGATGCCCATGGCCGCGGCGCGGTCCTCGGAGATGTAGGGGTCGTAGCCGATGAGACGCATGCCGAAGCCGCGCGTGCGCTCGGCCACGAGCGAACCGATGCGACCCAGGCCGAAGATGGCGAGCGTCTTCTCGTACAGCTCAGCGCCTGTGAACTTGGAGCGCTCCCACTTGCACTGCTTCATGCTCGCGTCGGCGGCGGGAATGTTGCGCGCCTGCGCCAGGAGCAGCGCGACGGTGTGCTCGGCGGCCGAGACGACGTTCGACGTCGGCGCGTT
>JAENZW010000257.1 GCA_016841065.1 Actinomycetota bacterium | reverse complement strand
GACCGGGCGCCTGTCTTCGGCAGGCTTCTCACGCGTCGCCGCGGCGCACTCGTGACGGCCGCTGCGGTCAATGTGCTTGCGATCGCGCTGCTGTTCGCGCTCAAGACCGACGAGTTGCGGGCCACCACGAGCATCATGCTGGGGAATCTTACGGAGCGCGGCGGGTACGGTTCGCTCTGGCTGGTTGCTGCGGCTATCATTGTCGTGTCCGTTCTGTGGGCGAGGGTGTGGCGTCCGGACACCTGGGACCTGGCCCTTCTGTATGCGATCGGTCAGTTCTTCGCTGTCGCGATCGTCGTGCACGGCCTTGGCCATCCGGGTCGCCTCAGTCCGGCGGACAGCTTCGCACGCGTGGCGTTCCATGCCGTGCCGCTCGTGTTCTGGTATGCAGGTGCGGTTGCTCTCGGGCTGGCTCGCGCTTGGAGGGACCCGGAGACAACCGCAGTCGAGGAGGGGCGTTGACCAAGCTCATCATCCAGATACCGTGCTTCAACGAGGAAGAGACGCTGCCCATTGCGCTCGCAGCTCTTCCGCGTGAGCTGAAGGGCTTCGACACGGTCGAATGGCTCATCATCGACGACGGAAGTGTCGATCGGACCGCCGAGGTCGCGCGCGAGAACGGCGTCGACCACGTCGTCCGAATGACGCGCAACAGCGGCCTTGCGAAGGTCTTCATGGCCGGTCTCGACGCCTGCCTCCGCCTGGGTGCGGACGTCATCGTCAACACGGACGCGGACAACCAGTACTGCGCAGACGACATCCCGGCTCTGTTGCAGCCGATCCTCGACGGCGAAGCCGACATAGTCATCGGCGCGCGTCCCATCAGCGAGATCGCGCACTTCTCTCCGATCAAGAAGATGCTGCAGAAGCTCGGAAGCTGGGCCGTTCGCGTCGCTAGCGATACCGAAGTGCCCGATGCTCCGAGCGGCTTCCGTGCGATGACGCGCCGGGCGGCCCTTCGGCTGAACGTGCTTTCCGAGTACACGTACACGCTCGAGACGATCATCCAGGCCGGCCGGTCGGGCATGGCTGTGGCGTCGGTGCCCGTGCGCGTCAACGAGGACCTGCGCCCGTCCCGGCTCGTGAAGAGCATCGGCAGCTACGTGCGCCGATCGCTCATCACCATCGGTCGCATCTTCATGACCTACAAGCCCATGAGGTTCTTCATGTATCCCGGAGCTGTGTTCTTCGGGGCGGGCATGATAGTGGGACTTCGGTTCGTCTACTTCTACGCTGTCGGTCAGGGCGGCGGCCATATCCAATCGCTCATCTTGACTGCGATCCTCATGGTCATCGGCGTGCAGCTGATACTCTTCGGCCTGCTCGCGGATCTGCTGGGGAACAATCGCAAGCTGCTCGAGGACATCCAGTGGCGCACGCGCCGCCTCGAGTTGGAGACCGAGTCCGGGCTTCTGGAGAAGGTCGAGTAGGGGGACATGGCACCCAAGCGTTCGTGGCTTGCGTCCACGATGCGCTCGCGCGCGGGGCTGCTGCAGTGGGTCTCGATCGCGCTGGCCATCGTGTTCGTCGGGTGGATTCTGGCATCGCGCGGAGATGAACTCCGCACGGCGTTCTCGCTCACGCCGAGGCTGTTCGTACTCATCTCGATCGCGGCCATTGCCACGTTCCTCGTCAACGGCATCGAGTTGCAGGTGTTGGCGGGACGATTCGACAGCCACGTTCCGTTCAAGGAGGCGCTGCTTCTCGGTCTGCTGGTCAGCACGCTCAACTACCTGCCCATGAAAACGGGGACCCTCCTGAACGGTGTGCTCATGCGAGCGCGGTACAAGGTCGCGCTCTCGCACTTCGGCGCGCTCGTCATCGGGTCGAGCTTCATCCACCTGTGGGTCGGTTTCACGTGCGCGGGCGTCTCGATGCTCACGCTGGGTGGCGATCCGGTGTGGGCGTGGTCGTTC
>JAENZW010000256.1 GCA_016841065.1 Actinomycetota bacterium | reverse complement strand
GTGGCCGCCTGAACCGCGACGTCGTACCTACCGCCGGTCATCCCGAAACGCTTTGCGGGCGCCTTCTCGCCGGTCGCCGCCACGAGCTGCGCGATGGCAGCGTCGGAGATGGTGTTCGGACCGCCGAAGACCACGGACTCCGTCGTCCCCAGATCCGCGAGCACTCGCGCCGAACTGTCGGGAAGCTTCGCACCCGCGATCAGCACGACCGGACGGCCCGAACCTGCCGAGGCCGCACTCGCGATGGCCGCGTCAGTCCACTTCTCGCCGGAAGCCACGAGCACGGAGACACCTGACGCGCCGAGGTCCTTCATCTTCATAGCGACGCTCGCTGCGGTACCGTACCGGTCGGTGGCGTAGCGGCCGCCCCCGGCAAGGCGCTCGACGTTCCCCGCCCCCATGATCGAGACGAGGGCGCTTTCGACGGCCGGCTCCACACTCTTCACGCCGCCGACGATGTAGGCCTTTGTCGCGCCCAGGCTCTTGAGCCGCAAAATCTCGCTTCGCACGCTCGATGAGAGCGTGTCGGCATACGTCAGCAGCACGGACCCGTCGACGCGGCCGGCCAGGCCGGACGACGTCAGAGAGTCCGCGTACTTCTCGTCGCTGCCGCTCGCGATGACGACCGCCTTCGGGGCGCTTCCGGACGGATACAGCATCTGCGAGACCTCGACGGCCGTCGTGTACCGGTCGCCCATCGCGATGCGGTCCCAGGGAACGCCGATGTAGTACTTGCGGCTCTTGAGTCCGAGCGCGCTCGAGAACGTGTAGCCCCCGACGCCGATCGACTTCGCACCATTCGACCACGTGATATCGACGGTCTTCACGAATCCCGAGTCCGGGAACCGGTTCAGCTGCAGCGACTTCACCCACACCGAGGTACCGGCGCCAGACGGCTCACCCGTGATCTTCGGCGCGATCGCTGCTGCGACCTGGAGCCCGTTCTTGCTCACGGTCGGCCACGGGTCGTTCGGGCTACCGGCCGCAGCGCAGTACGGGTCGTCCACGCCTCCGTAGTACGGGTAGAGCGTCGACGGGTATCCCGTGCCCGTCCAGATGTCCTCGATCTTGGCAGTGTGCCCGCCGGAACTCGAGTGGAAGAACGTCTGGATGACCTTGTTGTCGCTCGCGGGCGCCGTGGTGTGCGTGAGGACCTTGTTCGCGGTTCCGTCCACGGCCTCGTTCAGCGTCGCGTTCTCCGACGAGTAGCCCAGGTAGACCTGATCGTCGGTATCACACTGCACCGGCGCGTTGTGGTAGGCGTCGATGTACGCATAGGAGCGCGCGCAGACCGCCTGGGTCTTGAGCGCGTCCATGTCCCACGCCGCACTCCCCATCTCGCCCGGAAGCACGCCCTTCACGTAGCCTTCCATCTCGAGGATATTGCGCAGCTGGAGCTTGGCGCTGGCCGAGCGCATCTCGAGATCGCCACGGTAGGTGCGGTTCGTCAACTCGCGGTATCCGGACGGGTCGGCGACCTGTATGAGGCGCGGCGATGCGTTCGTGGTCACGCGGAACTTGTACGTCGAGATGTTGGACACGATCGTACCCTTGCTGCCCGTCGCCTTGATCTTGCTTGTGGCCGAGTCGTAGGCGAACGTGAACGACTCATCGGCCTGGCCGACGCTCTCGAACGTGCTGTCGTCGTTCTTGTCGATCTCGAGCCGCTTGCCCGCCATCGGCAGAAGCGTCCAGTTCGTCTCGTAGCGCATGTCATTGGTGAGGTGGACGACGACGGTCTCTTCGGCAACTGTCTTGAGGGTCGAGCCGGGGAAGTAGTACGTCGAGATCCACTCCCAGGACTTGCCGGCTTCGGCCCAGCCCTTCGCCCCCCACTGGCTCATGCCGATGCCGTGGCCCCAGCCGTAGCCGATGAAGTTGAATGTCGGGTACGACGCGGCGGCGGCCGGTGCAACCG
>JAENZW010000255.1 GCA_016841065.1 Actinomycetota bacterium | reverse complement strand
AGTCCCCGCGGCACTCGCCTGGTGGTACTCTGGCCGACGCGACTCCGCGATTCTCGGCGGACTTGCCGCTCCCCCTCTGGGGCTGGCGAAGATGGCCCCTGCCGCCCCGCTACTCACGGGGTTCTCTGTGGCGCCGTTGCGCGCGGCGGTCGCGGGAGCATCGGCAGCAACGCTCACGATGCTCGCGTCGGCTGCATCAGGCGGTCGAGCGCCCTACCTCGACGTGTCGTTGAGATGGTTCGTGGATCCCCTCGGCACCCGGATCATGACCGGCAACGTGCGCGAGCTGGTTTCCACTCCCGCGCCCCTGATCGTGCTGTTCGCCTGGGGTGGAGCCGCCGCTGTGATGTCGCTGCTGTGCAAGGCCGCCACACGCCCGCTTGCCATCGCGGGATGGGCTCTCGGCACATCTCTCATGTACGGCGGCTACGCACTGGCGGACGTGGTCGCGCGTAGCGTCAACGCTTCGGTGACGTGGACGGGCGACGTCTTGCTGCCCCACCTCACCGCCTCTTCTATACTGGTCGTAATCGTGATCGCGGCCGGTGCGCCGCCACGTGCCGAAGAAGAGTGACCGCGACGGAGGGCAACGCGTGAGTATCCTGTCCGACTTCGAAGACCGAATGGCATCGATCGTCGAGGGTCTCTTCGCGGGGGCCTTCCGCTCGCCCGTGCAGCCCGTCGAGATCGCCAAGGCACTCGCGAAGACCGCCGACGACGCGCGTGCGGTCGGGGTCGGCAAGGTCTACGTTCCGACCGCGTACGTCGTGGCGCTCTCTCCTGCCGACGCCGAACACATGGGCTCCTTCCGCGACACACTCTCGGGCGAACTCGCGACCTACCTCGTAGCGTACGCGCAGGAGCGTGGCTATCACCTGACCGCCCGCCCAAAGATCGCCTTCGTCATCCACGACGACCTCAAGCTCGGACGCTTCCGCACGAGTCCCGACACGGCATCCGAACCGGGGTCCGCCCAGGTCCAGACACCGGTCGCCGTGACACCAACGCCTGCCGTGCCGTCAACACCGCCGACACCCGCGCCGTCTTCGGCAGAACTCGATGAAGCGGCCCGGCGCGCGCAGATACTCGCGTCCGTCCCGCAAGTACACGTGCTCGCGACGGTCACGGTGAGCGGAATCCACCACGATGTGGTGCTGCAGGGAGAGCGCGTGCTGGTCGGTCGGCTCGCCCAGTGCGACGTCTGCCTCGAGGACGCAAACGTGTCGCGCGAGCATGCGGCCTTCGTTCCCGAAGGCGCAGGCTGGGCGATCCAGGATCTCGGCTCGACGAACGGCACGTTCGTCAACGGCGCGCGCGTGGATCGCGCGCGATTGCACGACGGCGACGTCGTGCGCATCGGCGTGAGCCAGCTCACGTACCACGAGCCGAAGGCCTGACGCATGGTCGATATCGTTC
This sequence comes from Actinomycetota bacterium, assembly GCA_016841065.1. Classification (GTDB taxonomy): domain Bacteria; phylum Actinomycetota; class Coriobacteriia; order Anaerosomatales; family JAENZW01; genus JAENZW01. The sequence continues at coordinate 528 of JAENZW010000255.1, read as the reverse complement.
TGCTGATCGCACGCTTCCTCCTCCTGGCGCTGCTCTACCTGTTTCTCTTTGCTGCAGTGCGCGCGGGTATCGGAATCGTTCGCGTGAGCAACACCGGTCCCGGCACTCTCGCTCTCCGGGTCACGCAAGGCCCGCGCGAGATCACCGGCATCACCGTTCCCGTCGCAGGTCCGGTCATCATCGGACGCTCTCCGGGGTCTGACATCGTCATCGCCGATGACTTCGTCTCATCGCGGCACGTACGCGTCACGCCATCTGCCTCGGGGATAATGGCCGAAGACCTGGGCTCCACGAACGGCACCGTCGTCAACGGCGACCAGCTGCGGGGAGCTGTCGGGCTCACCGTAGGCGATGAGATCGCTCTCGGTGCCACCCGGCTCAAGGTGGTGCGCGTGTGAGCGCCCGCAGCGATCGCGCCGCCTACGCCGGGCTTTCAGATGTGGGTCGCGTCCGCTCGCACAACGAGGATGCCGTGCTGCTCAGCCCTCCGCTGTATGCGGTGGCCGACGGCCTCGGGGGGCACCAGGC
>JAENZW010000035.1 GCA_016841065.1 Actinomycetota bacterium | reverse complement strand
CCAGGCCACGAGGATGCGAGAATCGGCCGCCCGAACGAGGGAGGCCGGTTCTCTTCTTCTTCTGCAAAGGCTACTGGATCTGCGAGTGGTAGCTCTGCAGCGATCGCACGGGGCTGCGCGATTGGCGGTAGGCCGCGATGCCCTCGGCGGCGGCCAGCGCAGCCGCGGTCGTCGTGATGTAGGGCACCCGGTGCTGGATCGCCGCCTGGCGGATGTACGAGTCGTCGAACTCGCTGGACTTGCCTGCCGGCGTGTTCACCACGAGCTGGATGTCGCCATTCGTGATCGCGTCCTCGATGTTGGGCCGACCCTCGTGCAGCTTGAGGATGGGTTCGGACGCGATGCCCGCCGCGGCCAAGGCCGCGTGCGTACCCGCAGTCGCGCGAATCGCAAAGCCCATCGCCGCAAACTTCCGGGCAACGGCGAGACCGCGCTCCCGATCGCGCTCGGCGACCGTGATAAGCACCGTGCCCTCTATCGGCAGACGCTGCCCGGCCGCTTCCTGCGCTTTGAAGAACGCCAGGCCGAAGGAGTCGGCCATGCCCAGGACCTCGCCCGTGGAACGCATCTCCGGTCCCAGCAGCGGGTCTACCTCGGGGAACATGTTGAACGGGAACACCGCTTCCTTCACACCGAAGTGCGGGACATCGCGCTTCTCCAGCCCGAGCTCGCCGAGCTTCGTACCCAGCATCACCTGGGTCGCGAGGCGCGCCATCTGGATGTTGCAGACCTTGGAGACCAGCGGGACCGTCCTCGACGCGCGTGGGTTGGCTTCGAGAACGTAGACCTTGTCTTCGGCGATCGCATACTGGATGTTCATGAGCCCCACGACGCCCAGCTCGATTGCGATCTTGCGGGTGTAGTCCTCGATCGTCGCTATGTGCTCTTCGGAGATCGTCACCGGCGGGATCACGCAGGCGGAGTCGCCCGAATGCACTCCGGCGTACTCGATGTGCTGCATGACCGCCGGCACGAACGCATCCGTTCCGTCGGCGATGGCGTCCGCCTCGCATTCGACAGCGTTCTCGAGGAACCGGTCGATCAGTATCGGACGCTCTGGCGTGACGTCGACCGCGGCGTTCACATACCGGACCAGCATCTCCTCATCGTGCACGATCTCCATTCCGCGCCCGCCCAGCACGTAGCTTGGACGCACGATGACCGGGTAGCCGATCCCGTGCGCGACGACGAGCGCCTCATCAAGCGTCGACGCCATGCCCGCCTCGGGCATCGGGATACCGAGCATCGCCATGATCTTGCGGAACCGGTCTCTGTCTTCGGCAAGATCGATGGTCTCGGGCGTCGTGCCGATGATGGGCACGCCGCAACGTTCGAGCTCCTCGGCTATGTTCAGGGGCGTCTGCCCGCCGAACTGGACGATCACACCCTCCGGCCGCTCCTTCTCATAGATTGCGAGAACGTCCTCGACCGTGAGCGGCTCGAAGTACAGCTTGTCGGACGTGTCGTAGTCGGTGGAGACGGTCTCCGGGTTGCAGTTCACCATGATCGTCTCGAAGCCGGCGTCGTGCAGGGCATATGCAGCGTGTACACAGCAGTAGTCGAACTCGATGCCCTGGCCGATGCGGTTGGGTCCGCCGCCAAGCACCATGATCTTGCGCTTGTCGCTCACGTCCACGACGTCGGGCGCGTTGTAGGTTGAGTAGTAGTAGGCCGCGTCCTCTACGCCGCTTACGGGCACGGGCTCGTAGCCGTGCTTGATCCCGAGGGCAATGCGCCGGTCGCGGAGCTGCGATTCCGGCACGCCGAGGATCTTCGCGAGGTACGCATCCGCGAAGCCGTCCTTCTTCGCGCGCTTGAGAAGCTCGTCGGGCAGCTCGCCGCCCTTGAACGCGAGCACCTCTTCCTCGAGCTCCACAAGCTCGCGCATCTGCTCGATGAACCAGTGCTTGATGTGAGTACGCTCGTGCAGCGTCTCCGTATCGGCGCCCTTGCGAATCGCCTCGTACATGATGAACTGCCGCTCGCTCGACGGTTCGGCGAGCAGCTCCATGAGCTGCCAGAGCGGACGCGCGTTGTAGTCCTTCGCGAAGCCGAGACCCATTCGGCCGATCTCAAGCGAGCGGATCGCTTTGTGCAGCGATTCCTTGTAGGTCTTGCCGATGGACATCACCTCGCCCACCGCGCGCATCTGCGTTCCGAGCTTGTCAATCGCCCCCGGGTACTTCTCGAACGCCCAGCGGGCGAACTTCACGACCACGTAGTCGCCGGACGGCGTGTAGCGCTCGAGCGTACCGTCGCGCCAGTACGGGATCTCGTCCATCGTGAGCCCACCCGCCAGGCGCGAGCTCACGAGGGCGATCGGGAACCCGGTCGCTTTGCTCGCCAGCGCGCTCGAACGAGACGTGCGCGGGTTGATCTCGATGACGCACACGCGGTCGGTCTCGGGGTCGTGGGCGAACTGCACGTTCGTCCCGCCGATGACCTCGATGGCTTCGACTATCCGATACGAGTAGTCCTGCAAGCGCGCCTGCAACTCGGGAGAGATGGTTAGCATCGGGGCGGTGCAGTAGCTGTCTCCCGTGTGCACGCCCATCGCGTCGACGTTCTCGATGAAGCAGACGGTGATCATCTGCCCCTTGGCGTCGCGAACGACCTCCAGCTCGAGCTCCTCCCACCCGAGCACCGACTCCTCGACGAGAATCTGACCGACCAGACTCGCCTGAAGGCCGCGCGCGGCGATCGTACGCAGCTCTTCGACGTTGTAGACGAGCCCACCGCCGGTGCCGCCCATCGTGTAGGCGGGACGGATGACGACCGGGTACCCGAGGTCCGCGGCGATCTCTTCGGCAGCTTCAATGGTCGTGACCGTGGTGGAGCGCGGCATCTCGATGCCGAGACGGTCCATCGTCTCTTTGAATGCGAGCCGGTCCTCTCCGCGCTCAATGGCACCCGCGCCGACACCGATGATCTTCACGCCGTGCTCGGCGAGCACGCCCGTGCGCTCGAGTTCCGAAGAGAGGTTCAGGCCCGTCTGCCCGCCAAGGTTCGGCAGCAGCGCGTCTGGCTTCGAGGCTGCGATGATCTCTGTGATGACCTCGACGTTGAGGGGCTCGATGTACGTCTCGTCGGCCATGACCGGGTCCGTCATGATCGTGGCCGGATTCGAGTTCACAAGCACGATCTCGTACCCGAGAGCGCGAAGCGCCTTGCACGCTTGCGTCCCCGAGTAGTCGAACTCGCAGGCCTGGCCGATGACGATTGGGCCCGAACCGATGATCATGACCTTGTGAACATCATCGCGTCGCGGCATCGCGGCGCCCCCTCACTCGTCGAGATTCCCGGGCGGCAAAGCGCCGCGCTTTCGCCATTCTAGCGCGACTTCGAGGCGACTTGAGCGCGGCCGTAGACGCCGTGCCGTGCTACGCTGAGGGTACGTACATGAGTGTCGCGTACGAACAGACGTTTCACCCGAGGAGCCACAATGTCTCTGTCGATAACGGACCCCATGCAGAATGCCGTCGACGAGGCCGTGCTCACCTGGCCCAAAGTGAAGGCCAAGGTTGTCTTCGGCCATCGGGGCTACATGCGATCCGACACACTGTTCGGATTCCTTGCCAGCGCGGGCGTGGCCGTGAAGATGTCATCTATCTCAGAGGCCGAAGAGCTCCACGCACGCGCCGGAGTGGCGCCCTTCAAAGCAAGGGGCGCGGTGATGCGAACGTGGCCCGTTCTCCCGCTGCGCTCGAACAGCGAGCTCGAGTTCGCGCTTAGCGCACTGCGGAACAGCTACGAAGACGCCGGCAAGCGGCGCAAGAAGAAGAAGAAGAAATAGCGCGCATCATCTGTCCGCGCACCGGGGGGGTGCGTCGTGTCTGCCACTCGAACCACCACAGCCCGCGCCGATATCCTCGATGCCGTCCCTCCGGAGACGGTGGAGTGGCTTCTCGCCGAAGAAAACCCCGCCGTCGCCGTACTGACACGCCGCGCACTCCTCGGCAAATCGGACGACGCTGCAGCGAAGCGACTGTGGAAGCGTCGTAATGAGTACGAACCCGTCGCGCGTATCCTTGCGGCGCAGCTCGATGACGGATCATGGATAACACCTGGTCAGGACTACAAGAAGTACCAGGGGTCGCTGTGGCAAGTGCATTTCCTCGGCGAGCTGTACGCCAGCGGCGGCGGCGAGCGCGTTCAGCGTGCCGCCGACTACGCTTTCTCGCGACAACTCGACGATGGCTCGTGGAGCTGCAGCAATGGACGGCCAGCCGGCTCGATCACGTGCCTGACCGCGAACGTGGGCCGAGCGCTCGCGCGACTTGGATGGGAGCGCGACGAGCGCGTGATCGCGGCGCTCGAGTACTGCACGCGCCTGCACGAGGAACTCGGCGTCATCGACTGTCGTTTCGGAGGCGAGTATCAGCTCAACGGATACTGCCACATGCTCACGCCGAAGCTGCTGATGTTCCTGGGCGAGATCCCACACGAGCTGTGGCCCGACGGCGCCAACAAGCTGCGCGATGCATGCGTGAGCGCATTGCGCGACAAGCAGGTGTTCCGCTCCCTCCCTGCGGAAGCACGCGAATTCCAGGACGCGATATGGTCCAAACCCGCCAAGGAGCGGGACGGCATGCGGGAGAGCTTCCTCACCGAGATCGGCGAGCTACACTACAAGGAAAAGCCCGGCTGGCTTCGCTTCGGCTATCCACTGTCGTACAACAGCGACGTGCTCGAGGCGCTGTGGGCACTCTCGCTGCATGAGGCCGCGCCCAGGCCCGAGTATGCCGAGGCGATCGAGGTCGTTCGCAAGACCGCGGACAAGCAGATGCGCTGGAAGCTGCGCAACACCTTCAACGGCAAGATGCTCGCGGACATCGAGGTCAAGGGAGAGCCGAGCCGCTGGCTCACGCTGCGCGCGTCGCGCGTGCTCGAGTGGGCGGGCGGGTAACGGGCGAGGCGGCGCGGCGCACGCGTGCGTTCCGCCCGTGCCGAAGACCGAAGGGCCAGACATGCCTTGGTACGACACGATCGCGAAACCGTCCTGGGCGCCTGCGGCGCCAGTCTTCGGCGTGGTGTGGAGCATCCTGTACCCGATCATCTTCGTCGCCTACGGCTACGTCATCTTCCGGATCGCCCGCGGTGAGATCCCGACGGTCGTCCTCACGCCCATCGTGGTCAACCTGATCGCCAACTTCGCCTTCACGCCGATCCAGTTCGGGTTGCGGAACAACCTGCTCGCGGCCATCGATATCGTCATCGTGCTGATCACCATCGCGTGGTCGATGGCGGCCATCTGGCCGCATTCTCCCTGGGCGGCCGTGGCGCTCGGCCCCTATCTCGTGTGGGTCTCGATCGCCACCGTGCTCCAGCTCAGCATTGTCTACCTGAACCGCTAGCCCACCGCGTGACCCGTGGAGTCTCCTAGTTCCGGCTCGCCTTCTTGCGCTCGTTGGCCCCAAGCACGCGCTTCCGAAGCCGTACCGACTTCGGCGTGACCTCGACGAGTTCGTCAGACTCGATGTACTCGAGAGCCTCTTCCAGCGTGAAGGTCGTCGGCGGCGCAAGTAGAATGCCCTTGTCGGCGCTAGCGGCCCGCATGTTCGTGAGCTGCTTGGCTTTCGCAACGTTCACGACGAGGTCGCCGGCCTTTGCGTGCTCGCCGACAACCATTCCCTCGTAGCACTGGTCGCCCGGTGCCACAAACATCGTCCCGCGCTGCTGGAGCGCGTCGAGGCCGTACGCGACGGCCTTCTCGGTTGACATCGAGATGAGCGAGCCGTTCTGCCGTCCGCCGATGTCGCCTGCTTTCGGGCCGTACTCGAAGAAGTGGTGGAAGAGCGTCGCCTCGCCTCGAGTGACGTTGAGCAGGCGCGTGCGCAGGCCCATCACGCCGCGCGACGGTATCTTGAACTCAAGGTGCACGTGCTCGTCACGCTGCACCATGTCGATCATCTCGCCACCACGCGAACCGAAGGTCTCGATGACTTTGCCGGCGTACTCGGCGGTCACATCGACGACCGCGAGCTCGATGGGCTCCAGAGTCTTGCCACCGTCCTGCTTGAAGATGACCTGCGGGCGACCGACCTGGAACTCGTAGCCCTCGCGTCGCATCGTCTCCATCAGCACCGACAGATGCAGCACCCCGCGCCCGGCGACCTCGATCCCGGTCCTGTCGGCAGTCTCTTCGATGCGCATCGAAATGTTCGCTTGCGATTCGCGCATCAGGCGTTCCTTGAGCTGTCGCCCGCCGACGATCTTGCCCTCCTGCCCCACGAGCGGACTCGTGCTTGCCGAGAAGACGACCGACATCGTCGGCTCCTCGACATGGATCGGGTCTAGCTGGATCGGGTCGAGCTCGCTCGTGAACATGTCGCCGATGTCGCAGTCCTCCATGCCGACGACAGCGACGATGTCTCCCGCATGGGCGCTGGTGGCCTCCTGGCGTCCGAGTGCCTCGAACGTGTAGAGCTGCTTGACCTGCGCCATGTAGCGACTGCCGTCGTTCTTGATGACGAGAACCCTGGCACCTGACTCCATGGTGCCCGAGAAGATGCGGCCGATGCCTATTCGGCCGACGTAGTTCGAGTAGTCGATCGTGCACACCTGCATGGCGACGGGACCGCTCGAGTCGCAGTCCGGCGCCGGGATATGATCGATGATCGCGTCGAGCAGCGGCAGCATGTCCGTGCCCTCGTCCTCGGGCTCAAGACGCGCGTAGCCGCCGGTCGCACTCGCATAGACGATGGGGAAGTCGAGCTGATCATCGTTCGCCCCGAGCTCGACCATGAGGTCGAACACGTCGCCGATGACCTCGTGCGGACGCGCACCCGGACGGTCGATCTTGTTGATCACGACCATCGGCTTGAGGCCGTGCTCGAGCGCCTTCTTGAGCACGAAGCGTGTCTGCGGCATCGTCCCCTCGAATGCGTCCACGATGAGCAGGCACCCGTCGGCCATCTTCAACACGCGCTCGACCTCGCCGCCGAAGTCTGCGTGCCCGGGCGTGTCGATGACGTTGATCTTCACGTCGCGGTGGCGGATCGAGATGTTCTTCGAGAGGATGGTGATGCCACGCTCGCGTTCCTGATCGTTCGAGTCGAGTACGCGCTCCTCGACCTGCTGGTTGTCGCGGAAGACGTGGGTCTCCTGCAGCAGGCGGTCGACCAGCGTCGTCTTGCCGTGATCGACGTGCGCGATGATGGCGATGTTGCGAATGTCGCTCTGAATCACATTACTTCCAAACCTCGGGTCCTGGCCCGCGTCGCATGCGACGCGGCTGCGTAGCGTAGCACGAAGCCTGCCATGAGGTCGCTTCCGTCCCTCGGGGACGATGCCCGACCGCAAGGGGAATCTCACACCTCAAACCGTCTCGATTCATACCCTATGCGGTAGGAACCCCCCAGAAGGGAACTAAAGCGCGTTGGCTATAGCCGCAAGACGCAAGCAACGGACGGGGCGTCCGCACCGAGAGTGCGGGCGCTTCGCTGCGTCGGGTAGAGTCTCCGCAAGGGATCGCCGAGTCGCAAAGGCAGCTATGGACGTCGATCGGCCACTCATCGAACCGCAAGACCGCGCCGCCTGGCGCGACTGGCTCGTGGTCAATCACGAATCGTCGTCGGGTATCTGGCTTGCGGTCGGCAAGAAGGGCAACCGGGTCACGCGACTCTCATATGACGACGCAGTCGAGGAAGCCCTGTGCTTCGGCTGGATCGACAGCACGGTGAACCGGCTTGACGCGGATCGGTTCAAGCAGCTCTTCACGCCGAGGAGACCGAAGAGCACCTGGGCACGCACGAACAAGGAGCGGGTTGAGCGGCTCACTAGTGCGGGACTCATGACGCCAGCCGGGTTTGCGGCAATCGAGGTTGCGAAGGAGAACGGCTCCTGGGAATCGATCGACGATGTCGAGAGCCTCACCGTACCTGAGGATCTGGCGACGGCTCTCGCTGCGAACCCGGACGCCGAACGCTTCTTCGGCCAGCTGCGCGAGTCGCGGCACAAGCTCGCGCTGTACTGGATCACTAGCGCGAAGAGATCCGCCACGCGGGAGAAGCGAATCTCAGCGATCGTCGAAGCAGCAGCTCAGGGGCGCATGCCCTTCGATTCGTAGGGTCTGCGACGGAAGAAATCGGGATCAGGCGTTTGACGCACTCCTGTGTGGGTACAATACTGACTGATTGTCAGTCAGTATTGCGTGTGGGCCCTCGCCCCACGCCGTGCCGAACGGGGGGACCCGCGTTGAAGCTGCTCGAACTCATCCCCAAGAACGTCCTGCGCCAGAAGACGCGAACGATGCTGACGCTGCTCGGCATCAGCATCGGAATCGCGACGATCATCGCCCTCGGCGCGGTAGCCGACGGACTGGCGAAATCGTTCACGGGCATGATCTCCGCCGGCAAGGCGGACTTTCTCGTCACACAGGCGGGCGCTGCGGACCTTATGCTGAGCTCTATCGATGAGGAGCTCGTGGGTGAGGTGACATCGTTCGACGGCATCGCGCAGGCCGAGAGCGTCGCCCTGGGCATCACCCGCTACGGAAACAACCCGTACTTCATCGTGCTCGGCATCGAACCCGAGGGTGCGGAGCTTGGCGGCTTCTCGTTCGCCGAAGGCCGCCTGCCCACCGCAGACCACGAGGTCGCGCTCGGCAGACTCGCGTCATCGACGACCGGCAAGCGCATTGGCGACACGATCGATCTCTTCGGCAGCTCGGCCGAGGTCGTCGGTGTTTTCGAGACCGGCGAGCAGATGCAGGATGCGGCGGCCGTGATGCCGCTTCGTACCGTGCAGACCCTGAACCAGACGGAGGGCATGGTCACGATGCTGTTCGTCGACGCCCAGGAAGGCGCCGATATCGACGCGCTCACCGACCGCATCGACGATTCGTTCGCTGGCGACCTCGTCACCATCAAGAACGCCGACGAGATCTCGCGAGTCGACCAGGGCGCCGAAGTGATCGACGCCGCAAGCTGGATGATCTCCGCGCTCGCGATCGTTATCGGCGGCATCGGAGTCATGAACACGATGATCGTGAGCGTGTTTGACCGCACGCGCGAGATCGGCGTTCTCAAAGCCGTCGGCTGGCGTCGTCGCAGCGTGCTCGTGATGATTCTCGGCGAAGCCGTGCTCATCGGGCTCGCCGCCGTCGTCGTCGGCTCGGCGCTCGCAATGGCGGTGCTAATCCCGCTCTCGAGAGCCGACGTCGTGCAGACGTTCCTCTCGCCCGCGTATTCGGTCGGCCTGTGGGTGCGCGCGACCGGCGTCGCCATCATCGTGGCGGTCTTCGGCGGCATGTACCCAGCGTGGCACGCCGCGAACCTCTCGCCCGTCGAAGCCCTGCGCTATGAGTAGCGCCGATAGTCCTTGCCACCCGACGCTCTCCCGAAAGGAGACATCGAGATGTCCATCATCACAACGCGTAACGTCGTGAAGCACTACGACGACGGTGCCATCAAGGCCCTCGACGGCGTTGACATCGATATCGAGGAAAGCGAGTTCGTCGCCATCATCGGCCCGAGCGGTTCGGGTAAGTCGACCCTGTTGCACATGCTCGGCGCACTCGACAAACCGAGTTCGGGCGACGTGATCGTCGACGGCATCAATCTCGCCGAGGAGCGCGACCTGGCTGGCTTCCGTCGCCGTACTGTGGGCTTCGTCTTCCAGCTACACAACCTCATCCCGACGCTCAACGCACTCGAGAACGTCCAGATCCCGCTCGTCGAGTCGAAGCTGTCGCGTAGCGAGCGTCGCGAGCGTGCCACTGAGCTGTTGGAGCAGGTCGGCCTCGGCAAGCGCCTCCGCAGCATCCCGACCAAGCTCTCGGGCGGCGAGCGCCAGCGCGTGGCGATTGCGCGCGCACTGGTCAATCGCCCCCGTATACTGATTGCCGACGAGCCGACCGGCGCCGTGGATTCGGAGAACTCGAAACGCATCATGCAGCTGCTCAAGGACATCAACCGCACAACGGGCATGACCCTGCTGGTCGTGACCCACGATCCCGAGGTCGCGACCCAGGCCGACCGAATCATCAGCGTGCTCGACGGCCGCGTGGTCCAGGGGGTAGCCGCAGCATGACCGCGCGCCGGCGCATGGAACCCGAACAGCGGCGAGCCGAACTGCTCGGCGCCGCGATGGACTGCTTCCGCGAACGCGGTGTCCAGAACACGGCAGTGAGCGACATCGTGAGACGCGCCGGCGTCGCGCAAGGCACGTTCTACCTGTACTTCGACAGCAAGGAAGACGTGACCTGCGCCGTCGTAGAGCTGATGCTCGAGCAGCTTGCCGAACGTATCGAGCGCGCGATCGATCTGCCGGACGCAACCGCCGTCGAGAAGCTGCTCGTGATGCGCGATGCAATGCTTGAGATCAGCGACGAGCCGCACGAGATCGAGATGATGGAGCTCTTTCACCGACCCGAGAACAAGGCCGTCCACGATCGCGTGACGGCGGGCTTCGCCCCGCGCGTGGCCCCGGTCATCGAGCACATCATCGCCCAGGGCGTCGACGAGGGTGTCTTCGACGTCGCCAACCCGACACTGGCCGCCTGGTACGTGCTCGGCGGCTTCGCCGCGTACGAGTACGACACGGCTGATGCCGCTCAGGCCGTCCCGCGCATGCGCGAATTGAGCAACTACGTTCTGCGCGGCCTGGGCTACGAGGGTCCCGCGTAAAGGGCGCCAGCTCTTCGAGTGACTGTGCATATGTTGCATTTTCCGCATTTGCATCGTATGCTGACTTTCGCACAATCCGAGTACGCCATCGCGGAGGCATCGTATGCCCAATACACCACAGGATTCCTGTTGCTCGCTGGACGCGATCGTCACAGTTGACGACCGTGGCCAGATTCTTCTGCCGAAGGAACTGCGACTCCGCGCGGGGATCGCGCCCGGGGCCAGGCTTGCCGCGGTCACCTACCGCGGGGCCGACGGCAATGTGTGCTGCGTGACGCTTACCAAGACCGAGGCGCTCGCGGATGCGGTGACCTCGATGATAGGGCCGGCGGTGCGCTCCGCCGCCCCAGGGGAGAGTGACGAGCGATGACTTTCGACGACGATGCCATCAAGTCAGCCGTGCAGGACCGGTATGCCGGCCACGCACGCACGAAGACGTCGTGCTGCTCCGGAGGCTGCAACTGCGGCGACTCCGATGTCAGATTGGTTGAATACGCACCCGAGGATCTGGCATCTATCCCCTCAGACGCCGATCTCGGACTCGGGTGCGGCAGCCCGCTGTCGCTCGCCGCGGTCAGGCCCGGCGACACGGTACTCGACCTTGGGTCGGGAGGTGGCATCGACTGCTTCCTCGCGGCGAACCGGGTGGGATCGACCGGTCACGTCATCGGCGTGGACATGACTCCGGAGATGATCCTTCTCGCACAGCACAACGCCCGCCAGGGCGGCTACGAGAACGTCGAGTTCCGCCTCGGCGAGATGGAAGATCTGCCAGTTGAGAACGACAGCGTGGACCTGATTCTCTCGAACTGCGTGATCAACCTCGTCCCGGACAAGGACGTCGCCTTCGCCGAAGCGCTTCGCGTGCTCAAGCCGGGGGGTGCCATAAGCGTCTCGGACATCGTCACCACGGCGGCTCTGCCCGACAGCGTGGGGAATTCTGTCGGGGCGTACGTCGCGTGTCTCGGCGGAGCGCTCGTTCGCGAGGACTACCTGGCGGCCATCGAGAGCGCCGGCTTCACAGATGTGCGGATCGTGGCGGAGAACGCACTGTGCTCGAGTGAGGACGAAGCACGCGAGATGGTTGCGCTCTCTGGTTTCGGCGACATGTCGCTCGACGACGCCATGAGCGCGGCGCTACTGTTTCGCAGTGTCACGGTGTCCGCCATCAAGCCGTCTGCGTAGGCGACGGTCGCCTTCCGACCTCCAAAGGATTCCCCACCCTCACTTCATCCTCGCTAAGCTTCCGTCCATCCTTCGCCGATACTGATATTGTGAATTACTAGCGAACCGGCGAGGGGTACTACGGAGGTCTTCGAGGTGCCGGTGGTGGGGAAAGCGCGGCAGGGGGAGCCGCCTGAGTGTGTTCGAGAGTCGGATGGGACGCGAACCGGATGCAGCGGACGGCGATATGCCGTCCTACTCTGCGTTTGCCTGGCAGCATTCTTGGTGACGGTGCTTCTCGGAACGCCCGCCGGGTCCGCAGGCACGAACCCCATCACGGTGTGCCTGTCGCCATGTCACAGCGCCCCCGGCCTGATCGGTCCGGACATCGGGACGGTATACCTCGGAAGCGCGGATGGCGCGGGTCACACGATGAGCTGGGACCCCCGCATCGTCGCGGACGCCTCCGGCGCCACGCTCCCGCAAGGCTCGCGCATGCCGTGCAGCGAGTGCCACGTCACCCACGGCGCCCCGACGAACAGTATCCACATGTTCAGCGAGGTCCGCAGCGGCGGTCCAATATCAACCGTTCGAGAGCTTTGCGTGGGATGCCACCGTCCCTACGACTCCTCGGCCAGCGCACCTGTGGTGTGCGGGCTCATGCTTGCCAAGCTGCCCGCGGGTGTCACGGACCACGCGTCCGCAAGCTCGCGCACCTGCAGTGACTGTCACGGCGCGACGGCGCATAGCCCCGAGGGTCACGGCGGAAGCGCCGATTGCGGAGATGCAGGTTGCCATGGCGGCACCGGTTCTCACGCCATACACGTCTCAGCGGCCGATGCGCGGGGTCCGGGCGGTATCGCGTGTACCGATTGCCACCTGGCCGGATCTTTCCCGTTCTTCAGCGCCGGTACGGACTCCGATCTCTCCGGACACATCGAGCTCGATGAGACGACCGTCTGCGACGAGTGTCACTCGCCCGGCGGCGACTACGACGGCGCGGACGACGCGAGCATAGGCGCCAAACCCAACTGGGCGACAAAGGTCTACGCCACCGCCAACTCGCTGAAGGCCGGCAAGGAGAAATGGTGTGCAGGCTGCCATGACGGCGACCCGGGCACCGCAGGCGAGAAGCCGTCTCTGATCCGCGGCGTCTACGCGCCTCCGGTGATCGGCGATGAGGGTGGGGGCTACATATACGGAACAGGATGGGGCTACTACAAGACCGGGCACGGCGCGCCGTCGAGCGAGGTTCTCCCGTCCAACGGCTATGCGGCAGGGCCCGACTTGGACTGCGATGCGTGTCACGACTATGCCCTGACGCATATAGATGGCGAGCGGCGGACGCACGATGCCGGAACGAGCAGCGGCGCCTATCGCGCCTCATACCGCCTTGGCCAAATCGGTGGCGCGAACCCGATGGAGATCCCGTGGGCGTCGGGCGTCGCGAATGACGCATCGCGTGCCCGCCTGTGCTACCAGACCGGCTGCCACCTCTACTCGGAGATCAACAACACTGCGAGCCAGGAGACCAACTTCTGGCTGACCGACGGTATCTACTACAACTATGTATGGCGGTACAACATGCACGAATTCCACCTGGCCTTCGACCATCAGCTGCGCTGGGTCTCCGACTACACGAGCAACGCGTATCCCGGAGACAGCCAGATATCATGCCCGACGTGTCACAACGTACACGGCTCGAAGTACCTCGCCATGACGAGCGACGGAGAGCTCACCAGCGACGTCTACGAGCGCAGGCCAGGCCTTCGGATGTGGTATCGAAACAACAGCATCTCGGTGTGGAACCCCAACGACGCGAACCCGCCGACGCCCGAGGACATCCCGCTCGCAGCAAGCGACGGTTGGATCTGGCGACCGGCGACTGCCAGCGCGATATGCAGCCACTGCCACGGAGCGAACCAGAATACGCGCGACTTCAACCGCACGCTGTGGCAGAGCCTCGGAATCGCCCCGATCCTCTCCTGGACCGGCGAGGTCGGGTACGCAGACGATGGCTCGAACCCGGACAGCGGGTCGGCAGCGGACACGTTCGCATTCAGAGTCACGTACACAGATGGCAACAACAACTCGCCGAGCTACGTGGTGCTGCTCATCGATCGCAATGACGACGGCGACTTCGGCGATGCGAACGAGTCTGTGACTATGGATCCCGACAACGCACTGGACTCGACCTACTACAACGGCAACGACTACAACGTCGATGCCCAACTCGCGAAGGCCGGGGACAACACTATCGGCTACGTCTTCGAAGCGTCCGACGGGATCACGGGTACTTCCCGAACTCCGACACGCACCGTCGATGTCACCAACGCTCCTCCACAGCTCCCATGGACCGGCGAGAGCGGCTACGTCGATGACGGGGTCAATCCCAACAGCGGCACGACCGGTATCACGAACTACGAGTTCCGCATCACCTACAAGGACCCCGACGGTGAGGCACCTTCGGGCGACGCGCCTACGCTCTATGTCGACAAGAACGATGACGGAGACTATGACGACACGGGTGAAGTGGTATCTATGTCAGCCATGGCGGGTGGCGACTGGCTTGCGGGCAAGCGATTCAACCACACGACCACGCTCACGTACAACGTGGACGGGTTGGTGCCCTACTACTTCGAGGCGAGCGACGGGATTGACACGGTGCCATCGGCAGTATCGACCGCAACCGTGCTGGAG
Organism: Actinomycetota bacterium; assembly: GCA_016841065.1. Taxonomy (GTDB): domain Bacteria; phylum Actinomycetota; class Coriobacteriia; order Anaerosomatales; family JAENZW01; genus JAENZW01. The sequence goes on along the minus strand of JAENZW010000035.1, from coordinate 1,733 downwards.
AACGTCAACCAGGTGCCCGCGCTCTCGTGGACGGGCGAAACCGCCTACGAGATCGACGGTGTGGATCCCGAGAGCCAGGCGGCCACCAAGCCGTTCTATTTCCGTGTCGAGTACACGGACGCTAACAACGACGCGCCCGGCACCAAGCAGGTCTGGGTCGACCTGAACGACGACGGCGACTACAACGACGTTGGTGAGAAGGTCACGATGGACGACTCGGTGACCACGACCGACACCGCCAAGACCGACGCCGACTACACCAACGGTGAGTACCTCGCCGAGAAGGTCTACGTGCCCTTCGCGGGTGACGGTACGATCCGGTACTGCTTCTACTTCACCGACAGCGCGGCCGCCGAGGCGACAGGAGAGCCCCAGAACGACGGCAACCAAGCCAACGACAAGACACTCACCGTCTACAACGCGCTCGACGTGCCGAGCGAGTACGGGACGATCCAGCTCGCAGTGAACGCCGCAAGCACGGGACAGACCGTGCTGGTCGCCGACGGCACCTATGCTGGCTTCGCCTACAACGGCAAGGACATCACGGTCGATTCCGTCAACGGCGCCGCAAGCACCTTCATCCAGGGCGGCACGACAGTCGTCGATTTCCCAAACTGGGGCGACGGATCGAACTCGACACTTCGCGGCTTTACGGTGCGCAACGGCACGACCGGAATCGCCCTCAACGGTGCGCTGGCGGTGATCGATGACTGCGTCGTTGAGAACAACAGCGGGGTCGGCATCCTCCACCAGGGCGGCACCAAGCTCCTGCTCATCGAGGACACGGTGATCCGCAACAACCATCCCGGGTTCCAGAACAACAACAGCGCTGCCGTCACGACCTTCCGTCGGACGACCATCACTGGCAACTCGGTCGGAGGCAGCGGGGGCGGCGTCCTCACCAGCAACGGCTGTGATGAGTTCATCTTCGAGTCCTCCACTCTCTCGAGCAACACAGCAGGCAGCAACGGCGGCGCACTGTACTGCGGCAGCAACGCCTTCGGCGGCGTGTTCCGTGACTGCATCCTGCAGGGCAACAGCGCCGGAGGTAGCGGGGGCGCCTTGGGATTCAACGATGCGAACATGCTCACCCTCGAGAACACAGTGGTGCGCAACAACGTGGCGGGCAGCAACGGCGGCGCGCTCTGGAACAACAGCGGGAACTTCAACGCCGTGTTCCGCGACACCGTCTTCGAGGGGAACACCGCCACCGGAGGCTACGGGGGCGCTCTGGGATTCAACTCCGCGAACACCATCACCCTGGAACGATGTGTGGTGCGCGGCAACCAGGCGAACACGGACGGAGGCGGACTGAGACAGGGCAACGGCACGTACAACTACACGAACACGACGTTCTCGGGCAACTACGCAGGCGGCAACGGCGGGGCCGTGTGCGCCCCTCAGAACGGCGGGGTGCCGACGTTCGACTTCTGTACGATCTCAGGCAACAGTGCCAACGTGGCCGGGGCCATCTACGTCTGGTGGCACACCCCCGGTACCGTCAAGGTCCACAACTCGATCCTCTACGGCGACGATTCCCGCAGCTCCGCTACTCTGGAAGAGATCGACGGCGGCGGCTACCTCAACGCGAATGTCCGGTACACCGACATCAACCAAGCCTTCGGCAGCTTCAATGACTCAACCGGCAGCTACACACTGAACCCGTTCTTCGTGACGCCTGCAGGCGCGGGCTCCGCCCCGACCAAGACCGGTGACTACCACCTCCAAGACAC
>JAENZW010000254.1 GCA_016841065.1 Actinomycetota bacterium | reverse complement strand
TCTCGTACCCGAGAAGCCCAAGGGCGGCCACGTGCTTGGCGACGGCCGCCCGTGATACGCCGAGTTCCGTCGCGATTGTCTCTCCCGACAGCCCGGCGTCGCCTGCGGCACGAAGCGCCGCCAGGACGTCCGACCTACGACTCACCGTCTCCACCCTCGCCCGGCTCCTCGAAGATCTCCGAGAAATCCACGCCATCCGGCTGAGGCCTGTCCTCATGCACTTCGGCCAGTCGATCCACGCGCCGCTTCTGGAAGCGCCTGCGTCCCCACAGTGCGACGGCGATCACCACGAGGAAGATCGCCATACCGACGTACCCGACCTGCGCGGCGATCTTGAGCGCGCGGTCGAAGTTGTCGCCGACGAACCACCCGATCGCGCACATTATCGACGTGTAGGTGATCGCCCCGACGAGCGTCCAGGCCTCGAAGTAGAAGGCGTGCATCTTCGTGACGCCGGCGATGACGGGGACCGCGTTCTTGAATCCCGCCGCGAACCGGGAGAGAAACACGGTCTTCGAACCGTGTTGGAGGAAGTATTCTTCGGCAGCAGCGACCCACTCCTCGTCCACACGGAAGCGCTTCCCGTACCGAAGCAGCGTCTCCCGCCCCCCGAAGCGGCCAAGCGCGTAGCTGATGTTGGTTCCCGTGACCGTGCCCAGGACCGAACAGATCCACACGAGCGGCAACGACAGGTGTCCCTGTCCCGGTGTCGCAAGGAAGGCGGCGGCCATGACGACGGTCTCACCAGGCGTGAACGAGCCGATCACGAACAGGTTCTCGAAGATGGTGAAGCCGAAGACCAGCAGGTAGCCGTGCATGTCCAGCAGTCTCAGGAACCAGTCGACGATATGGATGCCGGTGATGGGTTCCATCCTAGGCACCACCGCCCGTCGGATCCGCTTCGAGCTCATCGATGCGAGCACGCCAGTCTTCCTGACGTGGGAGGTTCATGATCCAGGCCACGAGGCTCGGCACCACCAGCAGACCGAAGTAGAGCCAGCCGCCGCCCATCACGAAGAACGCGAAGCCGAGCACCGCGCCTATCTCACCCAACGCGAACGCGACGATCGCACCGACGTAGAGGCCGCCCAGGACGGCGTCGGCCGGGGCTACCGGATCCTGGTCCCACTGAGCGGCAGCGCTGTCGAACTGCGCGAGGCGCGAGAGCGGGTATCGCTCGACAGCCTTTCGCGCGTACCAGGCGCCAACTGTCGCCGCCAGGGCGAAGACCGCCAGTACGACGAAGACGGCGATCGTAGCCGCGCCCCCGGTTGCATGCCTTCCGGAAAGCTCCATCCAGCGCCCGATTCCCACGAACACGAGAACTGTGAAGGGCATGGAGAGACACGCGACGAGGCACGTCCGGTGCATCGCCCTCATGCGGTCCTCTCGTTGTGGATCCACGTCGTGCCCTCCGTCGGGCAGGGAATGCCGAAGACCGGCACAAACCCGCTGGCCTGCCCTCCATCACAACGGAAGTCAGCCGCATGCGCAAGGGCAAGGCAGCTGGTCGGACGCACTCAGGCGGTCAGCGGACGATATCCGAGTAGCCGGCGGCTTTGGCCTCCTCGGCCTCGATGAACGCAATCCATTGCGACTTGCGGGGGAAGTTCAGGTACCAGATGGTGAGGCCGACCAGGATGAAGCCGGCAAACGCTGGGAGCGAACCGCCCTTGATCGTGTGGACGAATCCGAGCAGGATCGGAACCTCGCCCAACATGAAGACAACCAGGTTCCATGTCCACAGCGCACCGGCCACACGTTCCACGAGATCGTGCTCGGGTGGTGTATCGGCCGCGCCCCGGAGCGGTGTTCGTCGCGCGGCCAGTGGTGGATGAACGAGCAGCCTGCGGAGCCAGTCCCGGAGACCCACTGCGAGACCCATCACCACCAGCGCCATCGAGCCGAGCGCGAAGGTGATTCCGGGCGCGGCGACTTCACGCGGCTCGTTCGCGCCCGTGAGCATGAT
>JAENZW010000034.1 GCA_016841065.1 Actinomycetota bacterium | reverse complement strand
GAAGGCGTGCTGGCCGACGGGTGGCGCACCCGCGACATCGCGGATGCGACGACGCTGCCACAGCGCACGGTCGGTACGAGCGCGATGGGTGACCTGGTCGTCGAGCAGATGGGCTCGTGAGAAGGTAGTATCTTGTGGAAGCGTTGCACCGCAGGAGCGCGGGCGACGGGCGGAAGGGGAGCAATAGATGGTACTGCCAAAGGTGGACAAGATCTGGATGGACGGCGCGCTCGTCGACTGGGATGCCGCCCAGGTCCATGTCCTCACGCATGCGCTGCACTACGGCTCAGGTGTCTTCGAGGGCATCCGCTGCTACGAGACTGCGGACGGTCCCGCTGTGTTCCGGCTCACCGAGCACATGGAGCGCTTCGATCGTTCCGCGCGCATGCTGCTCATGGAGGTCGGCTACTCCGTCTCCGAAATGGTCGAGGCCGTCAAGGAGACCATCCGCTCGAACAAGCTCGATTCGTGCTACATCCGCCCACTGGCCTTCCGGGGCTATGGCGTCATGGGTCTCGATCCGCTTCCCGCTCCCGTGAACGTCGTCATCGCGGTCTGGCCGTGGGGCACGTACCTCGGCGAGGACGCGCTCGCGAAAGGCGTGGAGGTCGGTGTCTCGAGCTGGCGCCAGCGTGGCGTGAACGCGAGCCCACCGGCGATCAAGGCGACCGCGAACTACCTGAACTCTTCCCTCGCGCGTATCGAGGCGAACAAGCACGGCTACGAGGAAGCCATCCTCCTCAACGAAGACGGCAAGGTCTGCGAGGGTACCGGCGAGAACATCTTCATCGTCAAGAATGGCGTCATCTACACGCCTCCGGTGTCCGACGGGATTCTCGAAGGAATCACGCGCGACTCCCTTATGGCGATCGCCCGCGACAAGGGCATCGAGGTCGTCGAGCGCTCGATGGTGCGGACCGAGCTCTACACCGCCGACGAGATGTTCATGTGCGGCACCGCCGCCGAGGTCGTACCGGTCCGATCGGTCGACGGCCGCGTGATAGGCCAGGCCGGCCCGATTACCATGGATCTGCAGGAGACGTTCTTCCGCGTCGTGGGCGGCAAGGTGCCTGCCTACGCGTCATGGCTCGAGCACGTCTAGACGAGGGGGCCGACCCGTGAGTCAGAGGGTCACGATCTACGACACGACACTGCGCGACGGAACGCAGCGCGAAGGTCTGTCGCTGTCTGCCGAAGACAAGGTCCGAATCGCCCAGAGGCTCGACCTGCTGGGCGTGGACTACATCGAAGGCGGGTTCCCCGGCTCAAACCCCAAAGACATCGAGTTCTTCGAGCGCGCGAGGGACCTGAGGCTCGAGCACGCACAGATCACCGCATTCGGCTCAACGTGTCGCAAAGACACACCTGCCGAAGAGGACCCCGGCCTACTGGCGCTCATCGACACCGGTTGCGATGCGCTGTGCATCTTCGGCAAGGCGTGGGACATCCACGTGACGGAGACGCTGCAGACGACGCTCGAGGAGAACGTGCGGATGGTGCGCGATTCGGTCGCGTATCTCAAGCAGGCCGGGAAGGTCGTGTTCTTCGACGCCGAGCATTTCTTCGACGGCTACGCGCACAATGCGGCGCACGCGCTCGAGGTCTGCAAGGCCGCGGCTGATGCCGGGGCGGACTGCGTGGTGCTGTGCGACACGAACGGCGGTCGTCTGCCGCACGAGATCACGCGGGCGGTTCAGGCGGTCGCGCTTGCTGTGGACGTGCCGCTGGGAATCCATGCCCACAACGATGCGGCGTGCGCGGTGGCAAACTCGCTCGTCGCCGTGGACGTGGGCTGCGTGCACGTGCAGGGCACCATGAACGGCTACGGAGAGAGGGCGGGCAACGCCGACCTCGTGTCTATCCTGCCAGCTCTCGTCCTCAAGATGGATCGGAAGTGCATCTCCGCCGAGCAGCTCAAGCTCCTCACAGAGGTCTCCCACTTCGTCGCCGAGACGGCGAACATCGCTCCGAACCCGCACCAACCGTACGTCGGCTCTTCGGCATTCGCGCACAAAGGCGGAGTGCATGCCAGTGCGGCGGCGCGCCTACCCGAGGCCTACGAGCACCTCGACCCGGCCACGGTTGGGAACCTCGCGCGGGTGATCGTCAGCGATCTGGCCGGCCGCGCCTCGCTTACGATGAAAGCGCAGGAGATGGGGATCGATCTCACCGGCGATCCGGAGACGGTGGGCTCCGTCCTCGACAGCATCAAGGAGCTCGAACACCAGGGGTACTCGTTCGAGGCCGCCGACGGCTCGCTCGAGGTCATGCTCCGCAAGCAACTCGGCACGTACGAGCCCGTGTTTCGGCTGGAGTCCTTCCGCTGCATCATGGAGAAGCGCGAGGACGGCAAGGTCATGACCGAGGCGACCATCAAGATCCACGTCGCCGGCCATCGCTACATCGCCACTGCTGAAGGAAACGGCCCGGTCAACGCGCTCGACAAGGCCCTTCGTATCGCAATCGGCCAGTACTATCCCACGCTCGCCGCGATCGAGCTTACGGACTACAAGGTTCGCGTGCTTGACGAGAAGAAGGGCACCGGGGCGATCACCCGCGTGCTCATCGAGTCCGGTGATGGCGAGAAGTCGTGGGGCACAGTCGGGGTTTCGGAGAACATCATCGAGGCCTCATGGGCCGCCCTCGTGGACGCAGTGGACTACGGTCTCTCCCATCCTCGGCAGGATAATCCCTAAGGTCATGGAACTTAATGGGAGGAGTGATCCAGTCGAGCGTATTCGGAGGACCGGCATGCGCGTTGTGCGGGTGGTAAGCGAGGGCGATTGCAGGTACGGTCTCGCCGACGAGGCGACCGTCACCCTCATCTCCGAAGAACCCTTCGCGGCGTGGGAGCCCGAGGGGACCCTCGCGCTCCGGGGAGCCGAGCTTCTCTATCCCGTCGTGCCCACCAAGATCGTCTGTGTCGGCATCAACTACAAGGGTCACGCGCGTGAGATGGGCCATCCGATGCCCGATGAGCCCGTGATCTTCCTGAAGCCCCCGACGGCCGTGAACTCACCCGGCTCGCCGATAGTGTTGCCGGAAGGCGTCGGTCGCGTGGATCACGAAGCCGAGTTGGCGGTCGTGATCGGGCGCCGAACCCACCGCGTCACGCCTGAAGAGGCGAAGCACAACGTGCTCGGCTACACCTGCGCCAACGACGTCACCGCTCGCGAGGTGCAGCGTCGTGACGGGCAGTGGACTCGCGCCAAGAGCTACGACGGCTTCTGTCCTCTCGGACCCTGGGTCGAGACCGACGTCGACCCTGACGACCTTCTCATCGAGTGTCTGGTCAACGGGGAGGTGCGGCAGAGCGCGCGCACTTCGGACATGATCTTCGGCACGTTCGAGCTGATCTCGTTCATCTCGCATGTGATGACGCTCGTTCCCGGCGACGTCGTGCTCACCGGCACTCCCGCCGGAATCGGCCCGCTTTCCAGGGGCGACAAGGTCGAAGTCCGCATCGAGGGCGTCGGCGTCCTCGAGAACTCGGTCGTGTAGCTTCCGGACTGTTCCTGCGGGCCTGTCCGCTCGTCGCGTTGAGGCAACCATTCGGCCATCCCGAGGCCCCAGATGTCGTCGTCAGGTGCTATCCTGGGCACGATATGTTGTGGAGCGGGGATTCTGGAGACGCAACCACTTATGGCCGAAGATCGCCTGCGTACAGCCGATTTGGATGAGCTTCTGCGCGCGCTTGTCGCGCTCGATGACGTCGATGTCGCCTATGCCTTCCTGCAGGATCTGTGCACGATCAGGGAGATTCAGGACATGGCGCAGCGCTTCCACGTCGCACGAATGTTGGCCGCGGGCGACCACTACGCGGCTATTCAGGAGGCAACCGGTGCCTCGGCGACCACGATCAGCCGCGTAAGCAAGGCGCTCAACTACGGCGCCGACGGCTACCACATCATCCTGAACAAGCTCGATCTCGCATAGGGGGCAACAGAGGCTCGTGTCCTTCGTCCACGTGCACACGCACTCGGAATACTCGCTTCTCGACGGCGCCGCCCGCGTCAAAGATCTCGTTGCGCGGGCGCAGGATCTCAAGATGCCGGCGTTGGCGATCACGGATCACGGCTACATGTATGGAGCCGTCGACTTCTACAAGACTGCCGTGGAGGCCGGCGTCAAGCCCATCATCGGGTGCGAGGTCTACTTCGTTCCGCACACACGCCTCAAGCGCGATGGGAAGCCCGAGATCTACCACCTGTTGCTGCTGGCGAAGAACGAACAGGGCTACCGGAATCTCATGGCCCTGGTGTCAAACGCCGCGGTAGAGGGCTTCTACTACAAGCCGCTCGTCGACATGGAGCTCCTCGAGCAGTACTCGGAAGGGCTCGTCGGCACAAGCGCCTGCATGAGCGGCATCGTGAGCAGATCCATCGAGATCGGTCAGACCGAAGACGCCCGCCGGTGGGCGCGGACCTACTCAGGTCTGTTCGCTCCCGGCGACTTCTACATCGAACTGCAGGAGCAGGGCATCACCGCTGCCAACGGGGTCACCCAGCGGGAGATCAACGCCGAGCTCGCATCCATCGCGACCGAGCTCGGACTGCCGCTCGTGGCGACGAACGACATCCACTACCTCGATCGCGCCGACGCCACGACTCAGGACATCCTGCTGTGCATCGGCACCGGCACCACCGTCGACGAGGAGAAGCGCATGCGCTTCTCGTGCGACGAGTTCTTCATGAAGACTGCCGAAGAGATGGAAGCCGCGCTCGGCGAGTACCCCGGGGCCATCGCAAACACCCTCGAGATCGCCGAGAAGTGCAACGTCTCGATGGAGTTCGACAAGATCATCCTCCCGGTCTTCGAGGTTCCACCCGCCCACACCACCGAGAGCTACCTGCGGAATCAGTGCGTGGAGGGACTGAAGGGACGCTATGGGGATCCGCCCCCAGCCGAGACGATCGAGCGGCTCGACTACGAGCTGAACGTCGTCAACGACAAGGGCTACGCCGCCTACTTCCTGATCGTGGCGGACTTCGTGAGATGGGCCAAGGCGCGCGACATCGGTGTCGGGCCCGGACGTGGCTCAGCGGCGGGCTCAATCATCGCCTACGCGCTCGGCATCACGAATCTCGACCCGATCGAGAACGGACTGCTGTTCGAGCGCTTCCTCAACCCCGAGCGTACGGAGATGCCCGATATCGACATGGACTTCGACGACGAGCGCCGCGGTGAGGTCATCGAGTACGTGCGCGACACCTATGGGGATGACAAGGTGGCGCAGATTATCACGTTCGGCACGATGAAGGCGCGTGCGGCCGTTCGTGACGCTGGCCGTGTCCTCGGCTATCCCTACGGCGTACCCGACAAGATCTCCAAGATGATCGTCGACGACCTGAAGGCCACGATCGATTCGTCTCTCAGCCAGAACAAGGACTTCAAGCAGGACTACGAGTCGAACCAGGACACCCAGCGCATCGTGAATGCGGCACGCTCGCTCGAGGGGATCGTGCGCGGCGAGGGCGTCCACGCAGCAGGGGTCGTCATCTGCCGTGACCCTCTCCACTGGCACGTGCCGGTCAAGTACGACACCAAGGGCGGCGCGGTCATAACGCAGTACGACGGGCCGACGGTTGCCGAACTCGGACTGCTGAAGATGGACTTCCTCGGTCTGCGGACGCTTACCGTCATCGCGAAGGCAATCCGGCACATCGAAGCGAACCATGGCGTGCGCGTCGACCCCGACGAGATCCCACTAGACGACGCCGCGACATTCGACCTGTTGCAGCGAGCCGACACCGCGGGCGTCTTCCAGGTCGAGTCGGCCGGCATGCGCGCGCTGCTGAAGGATCTCAAGCCGACGAGTTTTGCCGACATCGTGGCGGTTCTTGCGCTCTACCGGCCGGGGCCTCTCAACTCAGGCATGGTCAAGGACTTCCTGGACCGCAAGAACGGCCGAAAGCAGGTCACCTACTACGACGAGAGACTCAAGCCGGTCCTCGAGGAGACGTACGGGGCGATCGTCTATCAGGAGCAGGTTATGCGCATCTCGATGGAGATGTGCGGCTTCACGGCAGCCAAGGCAGACAAGCTGCGCAAGGTCATGGGCAAGAAGCTGCCGAAGGTCATGGCGCCGCTGCGCGCGGCGTGGGTGGACGGCGCCGGGGCCAACGGCTACGACCCCAAGCTGGCCGAGCGAATCTGGAACGACATCGAGCCGTTCGCAGAGTACGCCTTCAACAAGAGCCACTCCGCCGCATACGGGCTGCTCACGATGCAGACCGCGTATCTCAAGGCGCACTACCCGCTCGAGTACATGGCTGCGGTGCTCACTAGCTATATGGGCAAGACCGACTCGATAGTGAAGTACGTGAGCGAATGCAACGGCAGCGGCATGGTCGTGCTGCCGCCGGACGTGAACTCCTCGGGCAAGGACTTCACAGCCGTGGGGGATGGCATTCGCTTTGGGTTGGCCGGGATCAGAAACGTCGGCGAGGGTGTGGTGGACCGCATCGTCGAGGCACGCACCGAAACAGGAGCTTTCACGTCGCTGCAGGACTTCTGTGAACGCGTGGACATGCGACAGATGAACAAGAAGACGGTGGAAGCGCTGATCAAAGCGGGTGCTTTCGATTCGACCGGATACACGCGCAAGCACCTGATGACGATGATGGACGCCGCAGTTGAGGCTGGCGTGAAGCGCCAGCGAGACATCGAGAGCGGCCAGGGTTCGCTCTTCGACATGTTCGGCGCTGACGACGAGTTCTCGAGTCCGGTTCCGCCGCCCGATGGCGACGAGTGGGACAAGCGCATCAAGCTCGCTTTCGAGAAGGAGATGCTGGGCATCTACGTCTCGGACCACCCGTTGCGCGACATCGAGGCTGTCGTGCGCGACGCCGCGGGATACTCGCTCGGCGCACGCGACGATCTGCCCGATGGCACCACCGGCTGGTTCGCGGGGCTCGCGCTGTCCGTGGAGGCCAAGCCGACCAAGAGCGGGAAGATGATGGGGACGTTCGTCCTGGAAGACCTGGACGGGTCCTGCGAGGTCGTTCTCTTCCCGCAGGCGTTCGAACAGTATCGCGACATGCTCGCCGACGATGCCGTCGTGCGCGTGAGAGCGAAACTCGAGGAGTCGGATCGGGGGCGGAAGCTCATCGCGCAGGAGATAATGCAGTTCGACGGCTCCGCGTTCTCGCGCCCACCGGAGCGTCTCCAGGTGCGGGTCGGGGCGTCGGCACTCCGCAACGGACGTTCGGCGAAGCTCAAGGAGATCGTCGCGCACTATCCCGGCCGCGATCTCATCGAACTGAAGGTCGCCGAAGACTCGACGACGAAGACCTTCCACATCGGGGGCGTCAATCTCAACGCCTCGGGAATCCATGCAGAGCTGACAGAACTCTTCGGTGTGGATGCTGTCCAGAACGTGTGATCTTGGGTTGACGCCCGGAGCCACGCGCCGTATACTCCACCACTACAGCACACTACCGTGATAAAGAGGCAGTGACGTGAAAGTGTCAGCAGCACGCGGTTTTCGGGATGTCCTTCCCCTCGAGGCGGTAGAGCGCGAGAGGCTATCTGGCGCCATGGCTCGCGCGATGTCCATGTGGGGCTACGGTCCCGTGGAGACGCCTGTCGTCGAGTCGGAGGAGACGGTGAATGCGGGTCTTCGTACCGCGCGGGCGGAGACGTCGTTTCGGCTGATCGATTCGGACGGCAAGCTCCTGGTTCTTCGGCCCGACATGACGATGCCCATCGCGCGGTTGGTTGCGACGCGACTCAAGGGAGATCCGGGTCCGCACAGGCTGCGCTACGTCGCCGACGTGTTTCGCGAGGGCGCATCGCTTCGCGGTCAGTCGCGCGAGTTCACGCAGATAGGACTCGAGCTCATTGGGGTCTCCGGTGCGGCCGGCGACGCCGAGGTCATCGGGGCGCTGGTTGAGTCGCTGCGAGCGGCGGGAATCGATTCGTTCGTGGTGGCTGTCGGCAACGTCGCCGTGTTCACCGCGCTCATCGAGGCCGCCGACATGTCCGATGAGTGGTCTCGCAAGGTGCTTGCTGCGGCCCACGATCGCGATCTCGTCGGTCTCGACACGCTTGCCGAGACGAGCGGCGTGCCCGCGGACGTGCGCGACGCGCTGAAGTCGGTGCCGCGGATACGCGGCGGTGCCGATGCCATCGACATCTGCCGTCGCAGCCTGCCTGGCGACGCCGCGCGAGACGCGCTCGACAGTCTCGCCGCGACCTGGGAGCTGCTGGACACGATTGACGCGTCCCGCCACGTGTCCATCGACTTCGGAATCATGCGTTCTTTCGACTACTACACTGGCATGGTCCTCGAGGTGTACGTGCCCGGCCTCGGGTTGCCCATAGGCGGAGGCGGTCGCTACGACGCTCTTCTCGGCGAGTTCGGATGTCCGTCCCCCGCGGCGGGATTCGCTGTGGGTCTCGAACGCCTGCACATCGCGGTCGCGGATTCGGGCGCGGGTGCTGAAGCGATGATTGTGGACGAGGTCGTCGGCGGAGAGGCGAGAGACGCGTTTCTACGGGCCCGAACCATGCGTGAGCAGGGGCGACGTGTCGCCCTCGCGGTCGATGGCTCGGTGGCTTCGGAACCTGTGGACGTGACGATGAACGGAGACACCGATGTTCGGAGGTAGGTCACAGCCGGGTACCACGTCTGCGGATGGCGTTCGTCCCCTGCGAATAGCCCTGCCGAAGGGCGCCCTGTGGGACGACAGCCTGGAATGGCTCGAGCAGGCGGGCGTCGATGTGAGCGTGCTCAGGAATCCGGGGCGCCAGCTCGTTCTCGACGCCGGTCCCATGCAGTTCGTGATAGGGAAGCCGTCCGATATCGCCGTGTACGTTGCCTACGGCGCGACCGACGTCGGGATCGTGGGCAAGGATGTGCTCGTCGAGTCGGCGCTGGATGTCGTCGAGATGGTCGACCTCGGCTTCGGCGGATGCCGTTTCGTCGTCGCGGAGCCCGAGGACGCGACCGCATCGATCGAGGACCACTACCGGCATCTGGGCGTCATCCGGGTCGCGACGAAGTATCCGCGCGTCACCGAGCGTCACTTTGCCGGCCGCGGGGTGCAGATCGAGATCGTCAAACTCAACGGGAACATCGAGATCGCCCCGCTCATCGGCATCGCCGACCGCATAGTCGACATCACTGCAACCGGGACGACGCTCGCAGAGAACCGCTTGCGGATCGTGGAGGATGTGCTCGAGTCCACGGCGCGCTTCATCGCGAACCCCTCGAGCCTCAAGACGGACGCGGCGCGGGTGAGCGGTCTGGCAGACCGACTCGCGTCCGTGTCGGTACAATAGGCGGGGCGGAGCACCATGCAGCACACACACGGGGACCCGCTAGCAGGCGGCGCCGTGATTCTGGATCCTACATGCATTCGTAGAGGAGAGGATTCGTCGAGATGATGCGACGTATCGATCTGGCACCGGGAGAACGGCTTACCGAGAAGACACTATCGCGGTCCGGCGGCATCGACGCCGAGGTCGTGGGCGTCGCCGCGCGAATCGTCGATGAGGTCCGAAAGAACGGCGACGAGGCCCTGCGTTCCTACACGGCCGAGCTCGACGGAGTCGAAATCGACGTGTTGCGCGTCACCGAAGACGAGGTCGAGATGGCCATCGCGCAGGTGGACGACAACTTCCTTGACGCGATCACGGTCGCGGCCGGCGCCATCGAGGACTTCCATTCACGCCAGATACCGCAGTCCTGGTTCACGACGCAGGAAGGCGGCATCTTCCTCGGCCAGAAGGTGACGCCGATTCGGCGTGTCGGCATCTACGTGCCCGGAGGGCGCGCATGCTACCCGAGCAGCGTGCTCATGAACGCCATCCCGGCGCAGGTTGCGGGCGTGGACGAGATTGCGATGGTCGTGCCGCCTGCAATCGACGGCACGGTGAACCCCTACGTTCTCGCCGCTGCGGCGGAAGCGGGCGTCGACGAGATCTACAAGGTCGGCGGCGCGCAGGCGATCGCGGCGCTCGCCTATGGGACTGACACGATCCCGCGGGTCGACAAGATCGTCGGTCCGGGCAACGCGTACGTAACGGCCGCGAAGAAGCTCGTGATGGGGGAGTGTGGGATCGACATGCTCGCTGGACCGTCGGAGGTGCTCATCCTTGCCGACGAGACCGCCCACCCCGCATTCGTCGCAATCGATCTGATGGCCCAGGCGGAGCACGATCCGCGCGCGGCGACCTATCTCGTGACCACAGCGCCCGACCTGCCCGATGAGGTAGAAGAGGCGCTCGAGTTCCTCCTTGCCGAAGCGCCCCGCGCCGAGGTCATCCGTCGATCCCTGACCGACAACGGCATCGTCGTGATGTGCCCCGACATCGTAGCGGCGCTCGACACGGTCGATCTCATCGCGCCCGAGCACCTCGAGATCCACATGGCGGAGCCGTTCGACATCCTCGGCAGCGTTCGAAACGCAGGGGCCATCTTCCTCGGTCCGTGGACGCCGGAGTCCGTCGGTGACTACGTCGCCGGACCTAACCACGTGCTTCCCACCGGCGGTACGGCGCGCTTCTCGAGCCCGCTATCCGTCGACGACTTCATGAAGAAGTCCTCCGTGCTGTCGTACTCGCTCGAGGCCCTCGAGATGGACGGGCCAACCGCGATGGCGCTGGCCGATGCCGAGGGACTCTACGCACACTCGCGGGCCGTCTCTCTTCGGCTCGATCTTCTGATGCCCGAAGAGGGTGACGCGTGATGGACCGCATCCGCGATCCGCGGGCAGAGCTCGAGGAGCTGGTCCCGTACGACGCGAAGGACATTCGTGCCGAAGTGATGCTCGCGAGCAACGAGCACCCGTCGAACCTGCCCGGCGAGGTCATCGACTGGCTGGCCGAGCGACTGGACCGGTTCAGCTTCAACCGCTATCCGGATCCGCTCGCGAGTGATCTGCGTACGCTCATCGCCGAGGCCAACGGACTCGAGCCGGCGAACGTTCTCATCGGCAACGGCGGCGACGAGATCATCTTCGACATTCTGCTTGCTTGGGGTGGCCCTGGCCGAAAGATGCTCGACATGCCGCCGACGTTTGCGATGTATGCCATAGACGCGCAGGCCACGGGTACCGAGGTCGTGTCGATTCCGCGCCTCGCCGACTTCTCGGCGGATGCAGATGCTGTTATCGAACGTGTCTCGCGAGGCGACATCGATGTCGTCATGGTCGCGAATCCGAACAACCCGACCGGCAACCTGGTGTCCGAGACCCTGCTGATCGACATACTGAACGCTACGGACGCACTTGTGCTGGTAGACGAGGCGTACTTCGAGTTCTCCCGCCATACGATGCGTCCGCACATGGAACGCCATCCGAATCTCGTCATCCTGCGGACGTTCTCGAAGGCGTTCTCGCTCGCCGGGATGCGCGTCGGCTGTCTGCTCGGGCACGAGGATGTCGTTCGCGAGCTTACGAAGGTGCGCCAGCCATACTCCGTCAACGCGTTTTCCCAGTGGGTCGCGTCGAAGGTCTTCCGCGAGCGCGTTGTCTTCCAGCAAGGGATACGGGATTTGATGCGCACGCGCGACACACTGCTTCATGGACTCGCACAGATGGATGGCGTCGAGGTGTTCCCGTCCGAGGCCAACTTCGTCATGTTCCGTGTGGAGCAAGCATCCGCGCTGTGGCGCGACCTGCTTCACGGGCACTCGGTACTGATCAGGGACTTCACACGCACGCCGGGACTAGAGGACTGCTTGCGGGTGACCGTCGGCAGCGACGAGGAGGTCGATCGGTTCCTGGTCGCTACGCGCGAGGTACTGTCGGCTCGCAGGGAGTCCCAGCTGTTGACCAACGGCGCGGCTTCGCGGGCTTCGGGTGAGAAAGAGGTGGGCGACTAGATGGCACGCACCGGTGAGATTCACAGGAGTACGAAAGAGACCGACATTGCGGTTCGCGTCGAACTCGATGGCTCGGGTGCCACGACCATCGAGACGGGCGTGCCGTTCTTCGACCACATGCTCGAAGCCCTCGGGCGCCACGCACTCCTCGACCTGGAAGTGAAGGCTTCGGGAGACCTGGCAGTCGATGCTCACCACACCGTGGAAGACGTCGGCATCTGCCTCGGGCAGGCCTTCGCCGAGGCGCTCGGCGATAAGTCGGGCATCCGACGGTTCGGCTCCGCGGGTGTTCCCATGGACGAGGCGCTCGTCTACGCGGCGGTGGACCTTTCCGGCCGCGGTGGCCTCGTGTACCAGGTCGAGCTGCCGATCGAGCTCATCGGCACATTCGACACGTCGCTTGCCAAGGAGTTCCTGGTCGCGTTCGCCATGAACGCCGGCCTGACCCTGCACGTGCACAAGATGGCTGGCGAGAACAGCCACCACATCGTGGAGGCCGCCTTCAAAGCGGTCGCCCGCGCACTCTCTGAGGCTGCAGCTCTCGACCCGCGCGTAACCGGCGTGCCCTCGACCAAAGGCGCGCTGTGATCGCGATCATCGACTACTCCATGGGCAATCTGCGCAGCGTGCAGAAGGGCTTCGAGCACGCGGGCGTCACTGACGTGCGCGTCATCGACGATCCTGCAGTCCTTGGCAAGGCCGATGGCATCGTCTTGCCCGGCGTCGGCGCGTTTCGAGACGCAACAGCGCACCTGCGCAACTCCGGTATGCGAGATGTGCTCCTGGAGCGGGTGGCCGAAGGGGTGCCCTTCCTCGGCATATGCCTCGGCATGCAGTTGCTCGCCGACGTGGGTCTCGAAGATGGTGAGTGGGAGGGTCTCGGACTCGCTCCCGGACGGTGCGAGCGACTACCCGCAGGGGTGAAGGTGCCCCATATTGGCTGGAACACGATCGACTACCCTCGCCAGAGCCGCCTGTTCGACGGCGTGGACGAGGGCTCGGCGTTCTACTTTGTGCACTCCTACCACCTGAATCCCGATGAAGACTCATGTATTATCGGTAGTACCGAGTATGGTATCCGGTTCGCCGCTGCGGTCGAGGTCGGCAACGTATTCGCCGTGCAGTTCCATCCGGAGAAGTCGTCCGAGAAGGGGCTGCGCGTTCTTGCCAACTTCGGACGCCTCGTCTCGGAAGGCGTATGAAGATGCAGATTCTACCCGCGATAGATCTGCTCGACGGAAGAGTGGTCCGGCTGCGTCAGGGCGTGCTTGATTCGGTCAAGGTCTACAACGAAGACCCGATCGACCAAGCCAGGTCCTTCGAGGCTGATGGCGCCGAGTGGCTGCATGTCGTCGATCTCGACGGCGCGGTACTCGGCTTCCCACAGAACATCGAGACCATCGAGGCGATCGTGCGAGCGGTGGACGTGCCGGTGCAGACCGGTGGCGGCATCCGCAACATGGACACACTGGACCGCCTGTTCGACGCGGGTGTCTCACGAGCCGTGCTGGGGACGACACTCGTAACCCAGCCCGACTTCGTCGCCGAGGCGTGCTCACGATACCCCGGTATCGTCGCCGGCATCGATGCACGCGACGGGAAGGTCGCGATCGAGGGCTGGAAGCAGGGCACCGAGCACGGTGTGCTCGAACTCATCCGCGAGTTGGAGCTGCTGGGCGTGCGTCGGGTCGCCTATACAGACATCAGCCACGACGGCACCCAGAGCGGAATCAACTACGGCGCCTATCGCGCCCTCGTCGACCAGGTCGGCATCCCGATCATCGCCAGCGGCGGTGTTGCGGCGTTGCACGATATCGAGGACTTGCTTTCGATCGGCTCTCGGGTCGAGGGGGTCATCGTCGGCACCGCGCTCTACGAGGGCAACTTCACGCTTCCGCAGGCCATCGCCACTGGTCACGGCAGGGAGGCGCACTAGCGCATGCTCATGAAGCGCGTCATCCCGTGCCTCGATGTTCACGAGGGGCGCGTGGTCAAGGGCGTGAACTTCGTCAATCTGCGTGACGCCGGCGATCCCGTCGAGCTGGCCGCTGCCTACGATCGCGAGGGCGCGGACGAGCTGGTGTTTCTCGACATCACCGCCACGCACGAGGAGCGTCCGTATATGCTCGATGTCGCGACGCGCACCGCGGAAGAGGTCTTCATCCCGTACACGGTCGGCGGCGGAATGCGTTCTGCCGAAGACATCCGGGCGATGCTTGCGGCCGGATGCGACAAGACGTCGATCAACTCGGCTGCGGTCAAGGACCCGGGCCTCATCACGAGCACGTCCCGCGTCTATGGCTCGCAGTGCATCGTTGTCGCTATCGACGCGCGCCGGGTACCGGGGCGCTCTCCGGCATGCTGGGAGGTCTTCGTAGCAGGTGGGCGGACGAACACGGGCATCGATGCCATAGCCTGGGCCGAAGAGGTGGAACGCCGCGGTGCCGGCGAGATCCTGCTCACGAGCATGGACTGCGACGGCACGAAGGACGGCTTCGACATCGATCTCACGAAGGCAGTCACAGGTCGGGTCAACATCCCGGTCATAGCCAGCGGGGGAGCTGGCGAGCTCGATCACTTCGCCGAGGTTGTCGTGGAGGCGGATGCGGACGCCGTTCTGGCCGCAAGCGTCTTCCATTTCGGCGAGTTTTCGATTCGTGAGGTGAAGGAGAGCATGGCGTCACACGGCATACCGGTTCGGCTCGCCGGCCGGTGACCTCGGGGGAAGGCATAGATGACGGACAACATTCCACGCCGGAGCCAGTGCATTCGTTGTGGCACCGTCCTGCAAACGACTAGAGAACACACGAAGGGAGCGACGTACTCATGGATCTCGAGAGAGACGCTCTAGGCATTGAGGACTTCAAATACGATTCAGCGGGTCTCATCCCCGCCGTCATCCAGCAGTTCGACTCGCGCGAAGTGCTGATGGTCGCATACATGAATTCAGAATCGCTCGCCAAGACGCTCGAGACCGGCAAGACCTGGTTCTGGAGTCGTTCTCGCAGCAAGTACTGGATGAAGGGCGAGTCCAGTGGGCACACGCAGGATGTGAAGGAGATACTCTACGACTGCGATGCCGATACACTGCTTGTACTCGTGGATCAGACTGGAGTGGCTTGCCACACCCAGGCGCGGACGTGTTTCTACCGACGTCTGTATCCGTCGGCGGATGCCGGCACGATCGAGAACGACGAGGGCGATATACCGCTCTCGTGAAGGGAGTCTAGCGTGGAGGAACAGGAACTGAGCCCGCTTGGTGCGCCCAAGCCGGCGCACAAGCCAGACATAGGCGAGGTGCTTGTAGAGGTCTACGCCGTCCTCGAGCAGCGCAAGCGCGACATGCCCGAAGACAGCTACACCGCCAAGCTGCTCCTCGGCCATCAAGACAGGCTCCTGAAGAAGATCGGTGAGGAAGCTACCGAGGTCGTCATGGCCGCGAAGAACGGCGATCCCGATGAGCTGCGCTACGAAGTTGCGGACCTCATCTACCACCTGCTCGTCGTGATGGTGCGAGACGGGATGACCCTCGATGACCTTGCCGGAGAACTTGCAGACAGACGTCGTCGCTAGCCCGATGATGTCTTCATGGGGGCGCTCCTGACGTGAGCGCGCCTTCGGTGACACCCGTGAAGTTCGAGCCGCTGTGGGTGCGCGTCGAACGCAACCGCGTGAAGCTGGCCGTGTTCATGCTGGTCTTTGCTCTCATGTGGGCGCTCGCTGCCCTCTTGCTCGCGGCGGTGTTCACGATCCTCGCCGTCATCGTCGTGGCGGTAATCACGATGCGCGCCGCCTCGATGTTCGGCGAGACGGTGATGCCGCTCCTCGAGACCGTGTGGAATCACCTGCCGCTCGCAATCCTGATCGTGGCAGGTATCGGGATCGTGTCTTCGCTCATCTACGCGGTGCGAGTTCTTGCCAGGCCACCGCTGATGAAGCTCATGTCGCTCGGTGCCCGGCGGCCGAATCAGGGCGAATTCCCCGTCACCAAGCACGCCTTGAGGGATATGGCCATCGCAGCCGGCCTCCCTGACAAGCTGCCGCACCTGTTCGTCATAGAGTCGTCTTCAGTGAACGCATTCATGCTTGCCCGGGGGGATGAGCGTGCCTACTGCGTGGTGACATCGGCGCTGGCGGACCGCTTCGAGCTCGACGAGCAGCGCGCTGTGTTCGCGAATCTGATGGTCCGGCTGCGCGCCGGTGATATCCAGTGGGGGACCGTGGTGTCTGCGCTCATGGCGCCGATCTGGCGTTGGCGCGAATTCGACATGCGCGCCGAAGACGACGAACTCGCGTCTGGACTCACAGAGGACTACGTCGCAGGCGATCGCCCGCGCCACCCGACGTACGCGGGAGCTGCCAGCGATGCCGCCCTCGCAGGGTCGAGCGCCCTCGGGCCGGTCGGACCCGTATGGGTCG
>JAENZW010000253.1 GCA_016841065.1 Actinomycetota bacterium | reverse complement strand
CCTGCGTGCCGGAGCTGGAGGCCATCGGAGGGACGGGCGACACGGTCACGGGACTCGTGTCGGCGCTGATGGCGGCGGGCCGAGGCACCGTCGAGGCTGCAGTGATCGGGGCGCGCGCGAATCGGGAGGCGGGCTACCTGCTAGGCGCGAGACCCGACCATACGCCCACAGATCTCGCGGCATACTTCGCGCCTGCGCTCCGGGCCGTGGATGCGGGAATCGCTACTTCAGCGAGTTGAGTGTCTCGAGCAGCGCTTCATCCAGGAGCTGGTATGCGAGATCGCTCAGGTGAGAGTCGTCCGCGGTGACGGCGAGCCCCTTCGTGAGGCTCCCGTCCGCCGATACGAGCAGCGAGTATTGGTCGAACACGACGGCATTCTCGTACTCGGCAGCCAGTTCCACGAGTCCCTCGTTGTAGCGCTGATGCGCCTTGACCAGCGCAGGCGTGGTCTCGCTCCGCACTTTCGGGAGTGCATTGCCGAGGACGATCTTCACGTTGACCTGGCGCGCTTCCTCGACCGCTTCGCGTGCGTAGCCGAGACACTCTTTGACGTTCGCATCCACGTCGCCCTGGGACGACGCCCAGAAGTCGACGAAGCACAGCTTGAAGAAGACCACCGAACCCTGGGGACGTTTCGCAATCAACGCGGCGGCAGCGGCACCGATGTCGGGCGGCGACGGCAGTTCGGCGTAGGCCATGTCGAAACCGTGGAAGTCCACGGTGCCGTTGCCGTCCCATCCCCAATGGACGAACCAGCCGTATATGACCGAGCGCCCCATCATCAGAACGTCGCCGGCGATTGGCTCGGATCCCTCGTTGTCCTCGGTCACCCGGGTCGCGTTCTCCGCCTCGATGGGCTTCTCGCCGTTGTCGACCTCAATGCAGCCAACCAGGCCGAGAACCAGGCTCACCGAGATCATCACGGCGGCAACGACGGGGATGAGGCCCATCCGCTTGTGCATGTCACACTCCTCCAGCTTTGACGCTGCGAACGTGTTGGTACGCCGCAAGGG
This sequence comes from Actinomycetota bacterium, assembly GCA_016841065.1. GTDB lineage: Bacteria > Actinomycetota > Coriobacteriia > Anaerosomatales > JAENZW01 > JAENZW01. Next base: position 963 of record JAENZW010000253.1, on the reverse strand, counting down.
CTCTCTTGCGGGCTTCGGCGTGATCGACGATCGGGCGAGGATACGTCGTTCCCAACCCGATCCCGGCGGCCCGGAGCTCGTCGTCGGGAGCTTCCCAGGGCCGATGGATCCAGCGGGACGAGAGCCCGCCGAGTTCCGGTACCCAGCGCCGCACGTACTCACCCTCAGGGTCGAAACGCTCCCCTTGGCGTGTCGGGTTGAAGATGCGGAAGTAGGGTGCGGCGTCTGCTCCCGAACCGGACACCCACTGCCAGTTGAATGCGTTGAGGGCGAGGTCTGCATCGACAAGCCGCTCCCAGAACCACGCCTGGCCCTTCTGCCACGGGATGAGCAGGTCCTTCGCCAGGAACGAACCCACCACCAGGCGCGACCGGTTGTGCATCCAGCCCGTCTCGAGGAGTTCTCGCATCCCGGCATCTACGAGCGGGAAGCCGGTCATGCCGGCCGCCCACGCCGCGAAAGCGGCCTCGTCGTCTCGCCATGGCATCTCTGAGAATTCTGCTCGCCACGGCTCCTCGGCGAGCGAGGGGGAGTGATGGAGCACGTGGTACGAGTAGGCTCGCCAGCCAAGCTGCCGGAGGAAGATGCGCTTTGACTCCGACGGGGTGTCTTCGCGCAGCAGGATCGCGGCCAGCTGACGCGTCGTGATCTCACCGAAGGCGAGAGCGGCGGAGAGGCAGGATGTTCCGTGAGCCGCGGGGACGTCGCGGGCTTCGGCATAGCCGGCGAGCGCGTCGTCCACGAACCGCTCGAGGCGCTGTGTCGCCGAACGCTCTCCCGGCGTCCAGTGCGCGGACACACCCGGGGCGCTGTCGGCGGTCGGTGGCGGCGCGAATGCGGGCACGTCGTCCGGCGCCGGTACTCGAGGGGGTGCATCCGCAGAGGGTCCGGACGAGTGCCACGCGTGCTCCCACGCCCGGTAGTATGGCGTGAACACGCTGTAGGGGGAGCCCGTTGTGGTGC
>JAENZW010000252.1 GCA_016841065.1 Actinomycetota bacterium | reverse complement strand
CTCCCGCGCAGCTCCCCGAGCGCCTCGACCAGCCGGTCGGCCGTGACACCGGCACCTGCCAGCAGCCTGCCGGCCTCGCCTGAATCCTCGGCCATCGCGACCAGCAGGTGCTCCGTGGAGACATAGGCGTCCTTGAGCTTCTCCGCATGCTTGAATGCTCCGTTGAGCACGGTATTCAGCCGCGGACCGACACCTGCGGGTCCCACGCTCGCACCGGTGACCTTCGGCATTCCTTCAATCGCCGAAGATGTTTCGGCTTCGAGCACGTCCGGGTCAGCACCGACCTTCTGGACGATTGGGCGGACGATGCCCTCGGCCGCGTCGAGCAGCGCCTTCAGAAGGTGCTCGGGTTCGATGACCTGCGAAGAAGCATCATCAGCGATGCCCTGGGCGGCCTGCAAGGCCTCCTGGGCCTTGATGGTGAGCTTGTCGAGACGCATCTCCTACACCTCCTGTGCGGCGCACCGCACGTCCTTCTGATGAGACCCGCCGGGCCTCAGTGCCGCACCCGTCAAGCGGGGGCCGTCTGTGGATCCTTCCCGAGGCGTGACCACGCCCACGCAAGCAGATGTCAAAGCGGACCACCGGCTATCTCCCCGCTCCTGACACCGGCCAGCCAACTCTCTATCCCGCGGCGAAGTCCCATGAGTGTCTTCAGTCCCGGCGGGCGAGACCGCCGCGCCGAACCATGACGATCTCGGCCTTGTATCCGCGGTGAGCCCGCTCGAGTTCCTTCGCCGCCCGGCGACTCACCTCTTCGAGCGACTCTTGCATGCGCTTCACTTCACGTCGCATCTCGGCAAGCTGGTTCTCGAGTTCGAGTATGCGTATCACCCCGGCGAGGTTCACGCCCTCGTCCTGAGTGAGTTGCTGAATGAGACGGAGCCGCTCGATGTCGGCCTGGGAGTACAGACGTGTGTTGCCAGCCGAGCGTTGCGGGCTGACGAGCTGCTTGCGTTCGTAGATGCGGAGGGTCTGCGGGTGCACGCCCGCGAGCTCGGCGGCAACGCTGATCATGTACAGCGGCCGTTCGTTTCGAGCATCGCGTTCTCTGTTCGCCATTGTTGCTTCACCGATCTCTTCGGCCTATCACCAGAGCGTATCGTCAGGCGATGTGCGCTCGCACGTCCTCCGTGTGCGAGGACGAGAAGCGCTTGAACAGCTCCTTCTCCTCGGCGGTCAGCTTCGTGGGCACGACCACCTTGGCCTTGATCTTGAGGTCTCCAGAACCCTTGCCCTTGAGCTTCGGGGCTCCCTTGCCTGCCATCCGAAAGACGTTTCCGTCCTGGGTCCCGGGCGCGACCTTCAGCTTGGCCTTCTTGCCGTCGGGAGTGGGTATCGTTATCTCCGCACCAAGCGCGGCTTCGGCAACCGTCAGAGGCAGATCCATCAGAACGTCCGCCCCACTTCGGTGGAAGAAAGCGTGCGGGCGAACGTGCGTGACAACATATAAGTCGCCTGGCGGGGCACCCGCATCCCCGGGCTCGCCCTTGCCTTTGAATCTCAGCTTCCCACCATCCGTGGCGCCGGCGGGCACGTTCACCGTGATGGGCTTGATCTTCACGACCCGACCCTTGCCCTTGCACGTCGTGCACGGTGTCTCGATGATCTGTCCCGTACCACCACAGCGCGGGCAGGCTCGTGAGAACGCGAACATGCCTCCACCCTGGCTGACATGCCCGCTGCCGCTACACGACGGACAGGTCTTCGGTGATGTGCCCGGCTTGGCGCCGGTTCCCTTGCACGTCGGACACCTCTCGGCACGCTGGACGTCCACCTTGGTCGACACGCCCCGAAGAGCTTCGTCGAAGTCAAGAGTGACCTCGTATTGGAGATCCCGCCCGCGGTGGGGCTGGGCCGATGCCCCGCCCCCGGAGAACCCTCCTCCCGAGAACAGATTGCCGAAGATGTCCCCGATATCGCCCATGTCCACGTTGCTGTACGTGCGACCCTGACCCGCGCCAGGCCATCCGCCGCCG
>JAENZW010000251.1 GCA_016841065.1 Actinomycetota bacterium | reverse complement strand
CGCTATGCCTCGAGGTTGAGCGCGGGAAGTCGTCCGTACTCGCGCACGTGAGCGGCTAGCAGGAGAGCCTCGGCCAGGAATGGCGGCGTGTCGGTTGCCTCACCGACGGTGACGAACCACTCGAAGTGCAGTCCATCGAGCTTCTGCTCGGCGATGTAGTCGGGAAAGAAGCGCTCCCGTGGCACGTCGCCCTGCTTCATCTTGAGGCGCTTTCGAAGACCTTGTTCGCCGTACCCATCGTGCCGCAAGGTGCCGGCCTTCCCGATGTAGACAACCTCACGACTCGTCCCGCGGATAGCAGAGATCACGTACACGCCGTAGCCGACCGGGACCCCGTTCTCGCGGACAGCGGTCCTGACCGATTCCTCGGACCCAAGCACGAACTCGCCACGCTGCGAGAACTTATCGCGGAAGTCTGCAAGTACCTCGTCGAATCCGGCCGCAGTCTCCGCGCGCGGCCTGACGGCATCCCCGTAGATCCCCCGATCCTCACGGGCCACGAATGGGTTCGTCCGCTCAACCGCGCTATCGCCCTCGACTTCCCGCAATCGAGTCTCCAGCCGTGCCCGCTGGCGCGCGGTGAGCTTGTGACCGTTGGTTTCCAGTAGGATTCGGATGTTCGCGGGGTCCTCGGCCATCTTGAGTTGCGCGTTGTGAGCGTCGTCCTGCAGCGAACCGCTCTCGTAGCGGTGCAGGGTGATCTCGCCCCAACCAAGCAGAAGCGCGAATGCGCGCTGGCCAAGCCCGTAGCGCTCTCGCAGACGACGCATCTCCTCCGGAGTCATCAGCCCGTGCCGGGACCGGTACTGATTGAATGCGGCGACGAGGGTAGCCTCGTCGAGTTCGGGCACAGACATGTCAGCACCGCACTCCGGACAGACTCCCACCCGCGCGAGAACCTCGACGGGCTCGCCTCTCACGGGCAGCGTCTCCTTGCGTTCCTCGATCCGAGGCTCGACGAGCTGCTCACACTCGAAGCACTCTAGCTTCTCAGTCATGTTGGCCCTCTCCCAACGCAGAACGATACGGAAATCGCATCGGATATCTCGCCTCATGGAATGACACGCAAAGACAGCGAGCAGGCTCCAGCCGAACACTGACTTTGACGTACACGAGAGTCCTGCGGATGGTGATGCCGAATACCCAGGCTTCCTGGGACGAATGCTCAGAACGAGGGACCGGACCCTCGACGTAGTCTTCGGAGGTCAACGCGAGGACGCGCGATCGCGCATCGGCCATCGTCATCCCCAGTTGAGCGAGTGCTGCCATGTTCTCGGGTCGCCTCGCTAGCCGGAAGTTGCAGGTCGCACACGCTCGCATCTGATCCAAGAACAGGGCGACTTGATCGCATTCGACCATGCGTTGTCTCCCTTTGCGTTATCACATGATAACCACTCGGGCGACGTCTATCAAGTCTTCGCGCCCACGCAAACGCGCCGGGCCAACGTGCGACCCGGCGCGTTCGAATCTCGCTAGCTCTCCCCTACTCCCCCAGCGCCTCATCCACCTGCACGAGGCCCCAGCCGTACGCGGAGTCCCATCCTGCGGTCCCGAGGTCCTGAGCGGTCCCCGTGAGCCTCGCTGTCACTTCGGCAGGGGTCCACACTCCGTCGCCGGGTTCCGTCGTTGAGAGCAGCAGCGCGACCGCGCCGGTCACGTGCGGTGTGGCCATGGAGGTGCCGGACAGCGTCTTGTAGGTTCCGCCCTTGTACGTCGAGTAGATGCTCACGCCGGGAGCGGCGATGTCGACCTCGTCGCCGCGGCTGCTGAAGTACGCGACCACGTTCGAGCTGTCGGTCGCCGCAACGCCGATGACCCCGGGAAGCTTCGCCGGGTAGCCGACGGTGTCGTCGCCGGGACCCTCGTTGCCGGCCGCCGCGACCACGACCACGCCGTCCGCAATGGCCGTCGCCACCGCGTTGTTGAGCGTTGTCGTCGAAGACGACGCCCCCAGGCTCATCGTGATGACGTCGGCGCCCGCGTCGACGGACCAC
>JAENZW010000033.1 GCA_016841065.1 Actinomycetota bacterium | reverse complement strand
CCAGCTTGGCCTCGCGTTCCTGCTTCGCGGTGGCGGCGGCCTCTTCGGCGGCCTTGCGGCGCGCTTCCTTCTCGGCTGAATCGCGCTCGATGACGGCCTGTGCGGCTTCGCCGAACTTGTCCGAGAAGCGCTGGACGCGTCCACCAGTGTCGACCAGCTTCTGAGTGCCCGTATAGAACGGGTGGCACTTCGAGCACAGTTCTATGTGGAGTTCGCCGCCAGCAGTCGAGTTCGTCACGAACCGCTCGCCACACGAGCACACGAACGTCGTCTCCTGGTAGGGGGGGTGTATACCCTCACGCATTGTTGCGTTCACCTCTTAGATTAGCGCGCACGGTTTCCGACCGTGCGCTTGAGGACAGCCGGAAGAGAATAGCACGCGCAGTTGAGCGCAGCAACAGCGCATTCCTCCTCGGGTACGTGTACCGCAGAGAGCCCGTCTACAGGTCGTAGCCGTTGCGCTTCTCGTCGGCCTTTTTGGCCATCTTGGTAAGGAACTGCGTGTTGCTCTCCGTCTGCTTGAGGCCCTTGATGAGCATGTCGACCGCTCGCTCGGCCGAGTCCACGCCGTGCAGAATGCGGCGCAGACCCCAGACGAACGGTGCCTCGGCCTCCTCGAGCAGCAGCTCTTCCTTACGAGTGCCGGATGTGACCACGTCGATTGCCGGGAAGATGCGCCGGTCGGCCATACCGCGGTCCAGCCGCAGCTCCATGTTGCCGGTGCCCTTGAACTCCTCGAAGATGACCTCGTCCATCTTGGAGCCCGTATCGACGAGCGCCGTGGCGAGAATCGTGAGCGACCCTCCGAACTCGATGTTGCGCGCTGCGCCGAAGAACCGCTTCGGCGGGTAGAGCGCCGTGGAGTCGACACCTCCTGACAGGATGCGGCCCGATGCCGGGGTTGCGAGGTTGTAGGCGCGCGCGAGACGCGTGATCGAGTCGAGCAGAATCACGACGTCGTAGCCGCTTTCCACGAGGCGCTTTGCGCGTTCGAGAGTCAGTTCCGCCACGGCGATGTGGTTCTCGGACGGCATATCGAATGTCGACGAGATGACCTCGCCCGCGATCGAACGCTCCATGTCGGTGACTTCCTCGGGACGCTCGTCGACGAGGAGGCACATGAGATAGACCTCGGGGTTGTTGGCGGTAATCGATGCAGCGACGTCCTTGAGCACCGTGGTCTTGCCGGCCTTCGGCGGCGACACGATGAGTCCGCGCTGGCCCTTGCCTATGGGTGCCACCAGGTCGATGACACGCGCAGTCAGGAACTGCGCACCATGCTCGAGGCGGAAACGAACGTCGGGGAAGATCGGCGTGAGGTCCTTGAAGCGCTTGCGATCGCGCGCTTCTTCTACCGAGTGATCGTTGACGGAGCTGACGCGCTGCAGCGCGGAGTACTTCTCGCTGTCCTTCGGCGGTCTGACCTGACCCTTGACCATGTCACCGCGACGCAGGTCGGCCCGGCGAATCTGCGACATCGAGCAGTACACGTCGTTGTCGCCGGGTAGATAGCCGCTCGTGCGGATGAATCCGTAGCCCTCAGGAAGCACATCGAGGATGCCGCTGATCTCGACGAAGCCCTCGGCCTTGATCTTTGCCTCGAGAACCGCGCCGATCAGTTCGTCCTTCTTCTTGAGCGGCTTGGCGTCAATCGCGAGTTCGGTCGCCATTGCCTTGAGCTCGGGAACCGTCTTCGCCTCGAGATCGGCCCTGGTTACGGACGGCTGCGGGTCTTGCTGACCCCCGCCACCGCCACCACCGGGTCCGCCACGACGGCCGCGCTTGCGTGGACGTGCACTCATGAGTTCTTGACCTTCTCCCAGTCTGCCAGGAAAGCCTCCAGGCCGCGGTCCGTGAGAGGATGCTTGATGCACTTCTCGAGGACAGCGAATGGAACGGTTGCGATGTCGGCTCCCATAAGCGCCGACTGAAGCACGTGTTCGGGGTGGCGGATCGACGCGGCGATGACTTCCACGTCGTGGCCGAAGTCGTAGTTGCCGAGGGCTCCCACAACGTTGGCGAGGTGCTCGATGCCATCCTCGGAGATGTCGTCGAACCTGCCGACGAACGGCGAGATATAGGCGGCTCCGGCCCGCGCGGCCATGATCGCCTGCGGCACGGTGAAGCACAGTGTCATGTTCACGGGAATCTCCCGCTCAGCAAGCATCTTGGTGGCGGCCAGTCCCTCGGGCATTGTCGGAACCTTCACGACGACGTTGGGATGGATGTCGGCGAGTATCTCGCCTTCAGCGACGATCTCGTCGCGCTTCAGCGTTACCGTCTCGGCCGAAACGGGGCCATCGACGATCTCGCAGATCCGCTTGATGTGCGCATGGAACTCGGAGAGCTTGCCGCCCTCACGCGCGTACAGCGAGGGGTTCGTCGTCACGCCTGCGATAACACCCCAACTCGCGGCCTCCTCGATCTCGGAGATACTCGCGGTGTCCAGGAAGAACTTCACGCCGGTTCACGCTCCCTTTCTAGTCTTCACTCCCGACCACCTCATCGATTACGTGCTCCAGCACGTCGGCGATGGTGAGGTCGAGTTGATGGCTCACGAGCAGTGGTATGTCGTGCTCACGAGCCAGGTCCTCTATGTAATGTCCGAGTAGACGAATGTTGCCGAAGTTCGCGCGATAGCGCTCGAACGGCCTCATCCCATCTGTCTGCACCTCGCGTATGTAGAAGTGGCTGCGATGGGCGTCTTCATCTTCGACGGAGATGACAATCTGCACGACCCGAGCATTCTTGAATTGCCTCGGCTCGATATAGCCGGGTACCAGGTGGACCCCCTCGAGGAGAAGGCTCTCTCCCTCGAGCACCGAACGGTCGATCAGCGACTTGACCCCGGTCGTCACAACGGCGGTCTGCTCGCGGAATCCGACGATTACGGGATTGGCGCCGTGCGGCACCGGGACTCGCAGACCTCGCCACGCGTTGAACGCGCTTTCGTATATAGCCGGCATGAGATCCTTGGTAAAGATACCACGCATGACTTCACGAATGGAATCCGTCGATACGACTCGCGTGATACCCAGGCGATGCGCGACCTCGGTGGCAATGGTCGATTTGCCGACTCCGGTCGTACCTCCGATCATGATGATCAACGGCTTGTCGAGATTGCTGAGCTGGTACATGCGTACGTAGCGGCGGGCGTAGCTGTCGCCGGCGAGACGCTTCAGATACTCGTCGGCTAGCTCGCGCAGGCGCTGCATGGAAATCGACAGTTCGTCCGATGCCCGAAGATCGTCCTGGATTGCCTGCGCTATCGCATGCGCCTTACTCGGCGGAAGACCGATGGCCGTGAAGGACTGCGCCAGCAGACCCTTGCTGAAGGGCAGGCCGTGCGCCTTGTCGCTGAGCGTTATCTGTTTGCCTCCGGGCATCGGCTTCTACTCTCCCCTTGCTGTCCCGCGCTCGATCGCCAGTTCCGCCACGCGGGTGACCATGTCGTCGAGATCGGCACCGTCAAGCGACACGGGCACGTTGTCGCACAGCACGGTCGGCACGCCTGCCTCATCCCCCGCGGCCGCAACCACGTCGATTGCCGCCGCCTTCAGTTCCGTCACGAGCACGTCGTACGTACCCGCAACAGAGCGCATGTCCTCGCGCAGCCTCGCCCGGTTCGACAGATGGGCACTCGATGCGACCACCTCGCAGCCATGCTCGCTCTCGAGGTATGCGACGAGCTTTGGCAAGACGTCTTGCGGCGCGGTCGTCGCGAAGAACACGCGCTTTCCAGCGACAGGCTCGATCGGACACGGCCTGAATGTGGTCACAGCCAGTGGGACACCGGGACGCTGCCTCGCGATCTCGGAGCGAATTTCATCGATCTGCGGCTGCGTGGCGACCGGCTCTTCCGCAGATGCCACGATCACCAGATCGGCGAGCGACAGGCGGTACGGTCCGAAGTAGCCATCGACGTAGACGACTCCGCGACCCGCGCCTACCACGAGGATATTGGCGTCCGCGTGCACCGGCGGTATCGCGGCACCCGAGCCCTCGAGGACGATGAGCTCCTTGCCGAGAGTGTCCGCAAGCCGCGCTCCCTCGGGCACATTGGAAAAGAACGTCTCGCCCGCCATGCCTCCCCCACACCGCCGGCATCCGACGGTCGTAACCCTGCTCATGACCGCATCCTCGTAGTTGTCCGAAGAGGCATGCTTGCCCTGATGCGCGAGTTCGAGGAGGTCCGGAGTCGTTAGCCGCACGCTTTCCCCATGAATGAGCTCGGGCTCGGCAGGACCGCCCCTCCCCATCGCGAGCACGGCGATGTCCCGCCCGCGCGACTTGAGATGCCTGGCGACATACCCCGACACAGCCGTCTTGCCCACGCGCTTGCCGGTGCCGATGAGGCCCAGAGTCGGAGTCACAGGCGTGTATCGAGCGCGCGGCGGCGCAAACGAGAAGTCCGCGCCGCGGTATTCGACTCCCCGAGCGAGAACGATTCCGGCCAGACGAAAGCGATCTGCCGAAGACACGATCGGCTCATCGGAAAGATCCACGACCGCATCCGGTGAGTACGTCGCCAGCGCGTTGGCGACGGATTCTTCGGCGGTCGATGCGGCGACCACGGGCACGCCGTACGTCGCGAATCCAGCCTCCAGATCGACCTTCTCGGTGCCGCCCAGGAAGGCGGCCGCAACCACTTCGTGCTCCTGGGCGAGCTGATCGAGGGCGAAGCGCACGACCGGTGGGTAGTGCTCGCCATCTATGAGCGCCACAATCCGGCTCATACGCCGATCTCATCCTCGTAGCGCGTCGCTCCGTCTTCTGCCGCTCGCCAGCTGCATGTTCGCTTGTGGATGCCGGTGAAGTCCGCCACGATCTCGGCGTCGACGTACGGCTCCTTCAGCAGAACCCGAACGCGATTCCCATCGTGTATCTCGATGATGTTGTAGCAGGGACGCACCTTGCCACGAAGGCGATGAGAGCACGCGGTGCCGGCGTTGACAATCAGCATGTCCTCGAGCCGCCAGACGTTCGGGACGTGTTTGTGACCGCACAACACGAGATCGGTACCGCAGCTCGCTAGCACACGCAGCATGTCGCCCGCGTCATAGACGATGTTGCGCTCGCGACCTGTCCCGGGAACGGGCACCAGGTGGTGGTGCATCGCGACGATCTTGAATTCATCCGGCTCGCTGAAGCGCTCCTCGATCCAGCGGTAGCGCTCGCGACCGACGCGACCGCTGTCCAGATCGGGCTCGGACGAGTCGATGCCGAGAATGCGGACTTCACCGTGAAGCAGCTCGCTGCTCCGCGCGCCGAACAACTCTGCGAAGTGCTCGTCACCGACGTTGCGCGCATCGTGGTTCCCGAGTAGGACGAGCCGGTCGGGACACTCGAGACGGGACAGTAGCCGATGTGCCTGGTTGAACTCCTGGCGAAAGCCCATATCTGTGAGGTCGCCGGTAACCACGATGATGTCGGGTTCGATGTCGTTGAGTTCATCGATCACGCGCGCCGCAAGGCTGGGTATGTGGTATCGCGACCCGCAGTGCAGGTCCGAGATGTGAGCGATGCGAACCAGCTTCTCTTCGGCCATATCTATCCCAGACGCCGAATCACCGCGGCACTGCCGGAGCAGCGCTTCCGCCCGGTGCTCTCAGAGCACCGAGAGGATCGAGCCCGTCGGTGATGCCCAACAAGCTGCTCATGAAGTCCACGAAGTCGTAGTCGTCGTAGTAGGTGATCCCGTAGTCTCCCTCGATGCCACCCAGGTCTGCGGCCCGGTCGAGCGCGTCGTTGTACGTTCCCAGCGTGTCCACGAGGCCCATCTCCTGACCCTCGATCGCGGACCATGCCCACCCAGTAGCCATCTCGCGCACATCGTCCTCGGGCAGCCCACGGCCTTCGGAGACTATGCGGATGAACTCGTCGTAGGCAATGTCGACTTCGCGCTGGATGAGACCGGTCTCGGTCGGAGTGATCGAGCGGAAGGGGCTACCGGCGTCCTTGTACTCGCCTGCAGTGAGTACCGTGAACTCGATGCCGAGTTTGTCCAGAAGACCGGCCACGTTGGGGATCTCGGTGATGACACCGATGCTGCCCACCGCAGACGTCGGGTTTGCGATGATCTCGTCGCATTGAGACGCAATCATGTAGGCACCGGAGGCGCCCACGTCTCCGATGCTCGCAATAATCGGTTTCTCTTCAGCCGCACGCGCGACCTCGGTCGATATCTCCTGCGATGCGGCGACAGTCCCGCCCGGGGAGTCGATGCGCAGCACGATCGCCTTCACGCTGCTGTCACTGAGCGCCTGGTCGAGCTGATCGAGCAGGTACTCGGGCGTGATGACGCCGTCGTAGTAGCTTCCGGTCCCAGCGATAATGCCGTCCACGTGTATGACCGCGACGGAGTCTCCCTGGGGAACAGTCGCGGTTGGGAACAGGACCACGGCTGTCGCGCAGCACCCTCCGAGGAGGAGCAGGATTGCGCCGAGGGCGATGAGCACGATCTTCCAGGCGGCCATGCGCTTCCGCGGTGCAGAGGCGGCGTAGCCGCCCGAGTAGCCACCCACCGGGGGCGGTGCGGGCGGCGAGTAGCCGGCGTACTGAGGGGGTGATTGCGGTGGTTGCGGTTCGGTGGGGGGCGTTTGGCCCGTCTGTTCCATGGGGTTTCCTCCGCGCGATGAGGCGCCTCGGCGAGGCGATGGTGCTGCGGTGACTAGTATCTTCCCCGAGAAAGCCGCAGGTGGTCAACAGTACTACTCGAAACGGACCCCGCGCCTGTCGACTTGGAGCACGATCGGTTCCCTTCGCCCGGGCTCGCTGGCGAGCAAGGAGGCGGCCCGTTCAGCCACACCGTGAGCCGTGCGGTTGGCCTGCTCGTCGTCCTTGCCGGTCACGAACCCCACGACCGTCGGCCCTGCGCCAGACAACGCGGCACCCAACGCACCTGCGGCCAGAAGAGCCTCACGGGTCCGTTCGAGATCCGGCACTGCGGCAAGGCGGTACTGCTCGTGGAGGCGGTCCTCAAGACCGGCAGTGATCAGCTCGTCGCGCCCGAGCGCGACGCCTGCGGCGAGCAGCCCCGCACGTCCGGCGTTGAATGCGGCGTCTTCGTGCGAAACCTGCGCGGGCAAGACGGCGCGGGCCTCTTCGGTAGGCAGGGGCATCTCGCTGATGACCGCAACGACCGCAAGTCCGCGCCGCGGATCGACGACGGTGCACTGAGGGCCACCGTCGTACCAGCTGATTGTGAAACCGCCGAAGATGGCCGCGGCAACGTTGTCGGGATGACCCTCGAACTCGGTCGCCATCTCGAAGACGCGATCGCGCCCGAGCGGCGTCTCGCACATGGCGTCAGCCAGCATCATTCCTCCGACAATCGCAGCTGCCGAAGAACCGAGTCCCCGACCCGGCGGAATCCGGTTCACGCTGAAGATGCGCGCAGCCCGGTCGGGCTCTCCAGACTCCTCGAACACTCTCGCCATTGCACGGGCTACGCGATTGCTGCCATCCGTGGCCAGCACGCCGACACCCTCACCGACCAACTCGACCGCCCATTCGGCAGCGGGCTCGGCCGAGAAGGTGTTGCGCAGATCGAGCGCCAGGCCGAAAGCATCGAACCCGGGGCCGAGATTGGCTGTGGTAGCCGGAACCGATACCTGGAGCGCGCTCACGGCGCCCGACCTACAGTTCCTCGGCGCGGAGCATGGTGCCCAGAGCGCGCACGGTATCGAGCGCTTCGATCTCCGTGAGCGCACTTCTGACCGAACGCTCCGACGCACGATGCGTCACGTAGACGAGATCGACGAACTCGCCGCCTGTGGCCTTCTGGATGACCGATGCCAGCGAGACGGTGTGGTCCGCGAAGACCCTCGAAGTCGCAGCGAGGACGCCGGGCCGGTCCACGACTTCGAGCCTGATGTAGTAGGCCGTCTCGAGATCGCCGATGTCGCGCACGGACAGGTGTTCGGTACACGTGCAACCCACGAGTCCGAGGCAGTCCTTCGCAAGATGCCGAGCCACTTCGATGACGTCCCCCGCGACGGCGCTTGCCGCGGGCAACGACCCAGCCCCTTCGCCGAAGAACATCGTCTCGCCCACCGCGTCGCCTATCACGTAGATCGCGTTGTAGACACCGTTGACTCCTGCGAGCGGGTGGCTCGAGCGGATGAGTGTCGGATGGACTCGAATGTCGATACCTTCCTCGATTCGCCGGGCAATCGCCAGCAACTTCACGACGTAGCCCATCTCGGCGGCATACTCGACGTCCACCGGCTTGAGGGAACGAATCCCCTCGACCGGAACCTGATCAAGCGTCACGCGCGAGTTGAATGCGATCGATGCGAGGATGGCAATCTTGGCGGCGGCATCAAGACCGTCCACGTCCGCGGTCGGATCGGCCTCGGCGTAGCCTTTCGCCTGCGCTTCCGCGAGGGCCGTTTCGTAGTCGAGTCCATCTTCGGCCATGCGTGTGAGCATGTAGTTCGTGGTCCCGTTGACGATGCCCATGACCGTCTGGATCTCGTTGGCGGTTAGCGAGTGCTTCAGAGGGCCGATGATCGGGATACCGCCGCCGACGCTTGCCTCGAAGGCGATGTCGACGCCTTGCCTGTCAGCGTGGTCCATGACTTCTCGGCCAGAAGTTGCCATGAGGGCCTTGTTGGCAGTCACGACGGACTTGCCTGCGTCCAGAGCCGCGATTACCACGTCGTGCGCGACACACGTGCCGCCGACAAGCTCGATCACGATATCTATGTCGGGGTCGTCGACGACGGCACGCCAGTCGGTCGTACACGCATCGACGGGAAGGCCGAGGCTGACGAAGCGCTCGGAATCACGATCGGCGAAACGGATGAGTCGAACGTCCACGCCGGCGCGCGTTCGGAACTGCTCGCCGTGGCGGCGAAAGATCTCGATGACGCCTGATCCGACGGTGCCAAGGCCGATGAGGCCGACGTTGACGGTACGCATGATTGCCCTTTCGGATCCGAGCAGTTCGGGACGAGCGAAGTATAGCGCAGCTGCTGCGCAGAGCCGAGGGGACACAAAGGTGCGAGGCCGCTGTGCCCCCCTGACGAACCTTCACCTTGCGGTACCGGCCCTTCTGGGTTCTTCAACGACCTCGCAATCCACATATTACGCGCCTGTCACGCAGACGCAAGCGGTTTTCGGAAGTTCCTGCCCGACGGGTGGAATCGTGTGCTGGACGGCCACTGACCTGCATTTATCCACATATCCACCGTTTCCACAGGTCGGCGGGGATGACGTCTCGGCTGGACCATGTACGCCTGCGGCGCTCGGGCACTGGATTGCCTCGCTCCGCACTCACGTCTGCCTGATGCCCGGCAGCGATTCTGGTCCGAAGACCAGACCACCATGTGTGGACACGACGTCGCTGAGGGCCGGGACGGCGACCACAAGTCTCTCCGTGAGCGCTCCCACGATCGATATCCCGAAGGCTCGATCGTCTTCTTCATTCAGCACACAAAGGTGCGAGGCCGCTGTGCCCCCCTGACGAACCTTCACCTTGCGGTACCGGCCCTTCTGGGTTCTTCAACGACCTCGCAATCCACATATTACGCGCCCGTCACGCAGATGCAAGCAGTTTCCCCGAGTACTTGCCCGACGGACGGAATCACGCGTCAGACGGCCAATGACCTGCATTTATCCACATATCCACCGTTTCCACAGGTCGTCCACAGAGCACGTTCGTCGTCCTGGTCGTCGTGCGCCCATACGGCTCAACCAAGGGTTGCCTCACTCCCGGCTCACCTTCTACTCATTGTCCGGGTCGAAGGTAGTCAGGAAGGCAGGGCACCTGGACACCCACGGCCGGGGTGCCCGCACACGCTACCGACAAGTAGAGAGGCTGCACATACGAGAAGGCGACTGTCCGTCACGATACCCATCCTGTTGATCTTGATTGGCGCGACCGCCGCGCTCACCGCCACTGCGGGAGCCACACCGACTCGGACTATGGCGTGTACGAACTGCCACGCCGGGCCCGACGCGTCTGTGCTCGTTCAGACCGAGCAAGTCTCAAACGACGGCGTCAACACCACCTACCGAGTCACGGTCTCCAACACGTACGCCGCTGGCGAAGGTGGAGTTGCGGCAAATCACCCTGTGGGGACACGACGGCACCGAGAAGCGGGATGGCGACCGCAAGTCTCGCCAGGAGCGATCCCGCAAAGCGCGAAGCCGGGTCGCCAGCCTCACCGACGATTCGGGCTCCGTTCGGTTCGACGGCATCTCCGCGGGCACCTACCTCGTGCGGGTCTCCCGCGAAGGCCATCTCAACCAGACGTTCTTGCTAGTCGTCGACGAGCCTCTGGAGGACGTGACCTACAACCTCACGGCCAGGTTCAAGAACGAGCGCGACGCCGATTGGACCAGACCGCTCAATCACATCCAAATAGCAAGAAGACGATCGATGCCCCGAAGGCTCGGTCGTCTTCTTCATTCAGCGCACAAAAGTGCGAGGCCGCTGCTTCCCCCTGACGAACCTTCACCTTGCGGTTGAGCCCATCTGAGTTGTTCAACGACCTCGCAACCCACATACTACGCGCCCGTCACGCAGATGCAAGCGGTTTTCGGGAGTTCTTGCCCGACGGACGGAATCACGTGTCAGACGGCCAATGACCTGCATTTATCCACATATCCACCGTTTCCACAGGGGCAGTGGATTATCGCGGGTCGGACATCCCCTGCTCGGCCACTTCTTCGGCAAGATCGAGCACCATTTCCTGTGCGGGTTGGAACCCGAACTCCTCGTAGAGGCCCTTGCCAGCGTCGGACGCCATGAGTGCCACACGGGTGATCCGCAACCCCCGGATAGCCTCGAGCGTGTGTGAGAGAAGCTCGCGCGCGACCCCCCGCCGGCGCCACCCGGGCGCCACGTAGACGCTTTGGATGCGCGCGACACGCCCGTCGAGCGCGCGATGCAACGGCGGAACATCCACGATCGCGGTCCCCGCCGTGCCGACCACGCGCTCGTCTTCTTCGGCCATGAACGCAAGGTAGCGACCCTCGGGCATCGCACGACGGAAGTAGTCGACGAATACGCCGACGATGGACTCGTCGAGCCCCTCTTCCGGCGCGATTTCCTCGAACATGCGAAAGCGCATCTCGGCGAGCGCCGGGGCGTCGTCAACGGTCGCAGGGCGTATCGACACGTCACCGATCATGATCGGCTCAGCCCACGTCACAGCGCATAAGGTCGTCGTATGTCTCGCGGCGAACCACGAACCGCCATTCGCCGTCGCGAACGAACACGACGCCGGGGCGAACTTGCTGGTTGTAGTTGCTCGCCATCGAGCGGCAATACGCGCCCGTCGCGCACACTGCCAGGATGTCCCCGGTCTCGACGTCCTGGATGGGCACGTCCTTGGCGATGAGATCGCCAGTCTCGCAGTGTTTGCCGGCGATGGTCACCACTTGCGTGCGCGGCTGGTCGGCCTTGTTCGCGACAAGACACTCGTATCGCGCGCCATAGAGTGCGGGCCGAATGTTGTCGGTCATGCCGCCATCGATGGCGACGTAGGTCCGAATGCCGGGCACGTCCTTCATGGTCCCGACGGTGTACAGCGTGACTCCCGCGTTCGCCACGACAGCGCGGCCGGGCTCGATGAGGATGCGCGGCACAGCCAAACCATGACGCTCGCACTCGTGTTTGATGCCGTCCACGACGATCTTGCCGAAGTCCTCGATGGTGGAAGGCTCATCGGCAAGGCCGTACTTGATACCGATGCCACCACCGACGTCGAGATCGCGCACGGGACAGTCCGTCTCGCGCTGTACTTCGGCCATGAACTCGACCATGACCTCGATGGCCTTCGTGTAGCTCTGGAGCGCGAAGATCTGCGACCCGATGTGCATGTGAAGCCCGGCGAAATCGATGCCGGGCAGCTCGCAGGCGCGCTTCGCGGCCTCCATGGCGAGCCCGTGGTTCAGGCCGAAGCCGAACTTGCTGTCCTCCTGGCCCGTCTGAATGTAGCCGTGAGTGTCGGGCTTGATACCCGGCGTGATGCGCAGCAACACCGGCTGCTTGACACCGGCTTCCACCGCTGCCGAAGAGATGCGCTCGAGTTCGAGGAGCGAGTCGGCCACTATCCTGTCGACGCGTGCCTCCACAGCCTCGCGAATCTCAGCGGGCGTCTTGTTGTTACCGTGGCACTGCACGCGCGATGCGGGCACTCCAGCCGCCAGCGCGATCGCCAGTTCGCCGCCGCTGGCGCACAGGATCATGCAGCCTTCATCGTGGACGACGCGGCACATCTCCTTGCACGTGAACGCCTTCGCCGCGTAGACGGTCTCGACGTCCTTCCAGTGATACGTCGTCCACTTGCGGAACTCGCGCAGTTGGTGACGGATCTGATCCTCGTCCATGACGTAGAGCGCCGTGCCGGCCTCGCGCGCGAGTTCCACCATGTCCACCCCGCCGATCCACAGTCGCCCGTCGCGGATTTCGGCGGTGAGCGGAAGCACCGAAGACAGGTCGGCGTTCGGGTCGACCGGCTCTTCGGGTATCGGCTCGTTCAGCGTGTCGAAGCCCATTGGCGGCTACATCCTTTCCGGGGCGCTGACGCCCACGAGACTCAAGACGGTCGAAAGCGCAATACGGGTCGCATCCGCGGCGTACAGTCGGGCGGCAGTCATGTCCGGTGCATCCGGATCCACCACGCGGCAGAGCGTGTAGAACTGGTGGAACGTGGCCGCCAGGTCTTCGGCATACCTTGTCAGCTTGAAGGGTGTGAGCTGCCGGGCGGCGACCTCGACGACCTCTTCGAACTCCGCGAGCTTGCGCATCAACGATAGCTCCGCGTCGGTTTCGAGCAGATGAAGAGGCGTGTCGTCGCTAATCAGATCGGCGACGGTCGCTTCGATGTCCACGCTCGTGTCGGCAGTGTCCGCACCTGCGGCCTTGCGAAGGATCGCGCAGATTCGCGCGTGCGCGTACTGCACGTAGTAGACCGGGTTCTCGCTGCTCTGCTCCTTGGCGAGCTGGATATCGAAGTCGAGCGGCTGATCGGTCGAGCGCCGCAGGAAGAAGTAGCGCGCAGCGTCCACACCGACGTCTTCCAGCAGCTCCTCGAAGGTGACCATCTCTCCCGTTCGCTTGGACATGCGCACGACCTCGCCGGCGCGGAAGAGGTTCACGAGCTGTCCGATAACGACAGTCAGCTTGCCCTCGTGTCCGAGCGCAGCGACCGCCGCCTCCATCCGCTTGATGTAGCCATGGTGGTCCGCACCCCATATGTCGATGACGCGGTCGAACCCGCGGTCGAACTTGTCCTTGTGATACGCGATATCGGCCGCGAAGTACGTGTACTCTCCGTCCGACTTCTTGAGCACGCGATCCTTGTCGTCGCCGAAGGGTGTCGAGCGGAACCAGGTCGCACCCTCGTGCTCGAAGATGTAGCCCGCCTCGCGCAGCGATGCTATCGCCTCTTCGACCTCGCTCGGCCCGCCGTCAGGCCCCGGCTCGTGGAGCGTGCGCTCCGAGAACCACACGTCGAAGTCCACGCCCATGCCGTGCAGCACATGCTTGAGGTGCTCGAGTACCTGGGCGTACGCCTTCTCCGTGAAGTGCGCCTCGCGCTCCTCGGCAGAGGTATCGGCCCACGACTCGCCCTCTTCGGCAAGTATCTCGCGCGCGATCTCGACGATGTACTGGCCGCGATAGCCGTCCTCGGGGAACTCGACGTCCCGACCGCACAGCTCCAGATACCGCGTGGCGACGGACTTGCCGAAGACGTCCATCTGCACTCCGGCGTCGTTTACGTAGAACTCGCGCTCGACCTCGTAGCCGGCGTGCTCGAGGACGCGCGCCATGCTGTCGCCGAGCGCAGCCCAGCGACCGTGACCGACGTGCATCGGCCCGACGGGGTTGGCCGAAACGAACTCGACCTGCACCTTCTCGCCCGCACCGATGTCGAGCGAGCCGAAGTCCGAGCCGGCCTCACGGGCCTCGCGAAGCACTCGCTGGAGCGCGTGCGCGGAGAGCCGGATGTTGATGAAGCCCGGACCCGCCACTTCCACGCCGGCGATATCGGGATGCCCGATCATGCGTTTGGCGACGATCTCTGCGATCTGACGCGGGGGAAGACCCGCTTCCTTCGCCGACTGCATCGCCACGTTCGAGGACCAGTCACCGTGAGAGGGATCGCGCGGCCTCTCGAGATGGGGCTCAGGGAGGCTATCGAGCTCGATCTCGCCCGCATCGCGGGCAGCGAGCAACGCATTGGAGAGCAGGCTAGACAGGGTCTCGATCACGGCGGCGGCTACCTCAAGGGTCGACGGTCTAGGCCCACAAGGATAGCGCCGCACGTCACAGCGGGCAACGCGTCGTTCAGTCGCCCGACAAGGTCACCGATGTCTAAACTGGCAGCTCCGCCGACGGCAGGGACGCCGCCGCTCCCCCGCAAACTGGCATTTATTGCCACACCGCCTGCGGCCACATACACTCCACTGACCGAGAGTCTGGGCCTTCCACGCAGGCATGGCTGTGCACTAGGGCGAGCAGAAGTATCCTAGTTGGACATAGCTTTTGCCGGGAGCGCGGGGCTCCACGTTCTGTACCTGGAGGTGTACCCATGCTGAGCGACCTGCAGATAGCACAAGATGCAACGCTACGGCCGATAACGGATATCGCACGCGAAGTCGGCATCGACGAGAAGTACCTCGAGCTTTACGGGTCACACAAGGCCAAGGTCTCTCTGGACATCCTCGGCGAGTTCGCCGACAGGCCGCAAGGTCGATACATCGACGTGACCGCCATCAATCCGACGCCCCTCGGTGAGGGTAAGACCGTCACCACCGTCGGGCTCGGCCAGGCGCTGCGGCACATCGGCAAGAACGTCGTGACCTGCATCCGTCAGCCTTCGCTCGGCCCGGTCTTCGGTATCAAGGGCGGGGCGGCCGGCGGCGGCTATTCGCAGGTCATTCCCATGGAGGACTTCAACCTGCACCTCACCGGCGACGTCCACGCGGTGAGCATCACCAACAACCTGCTCGCGGCATACATCGACAACCATCTCTACAAGGACAACGACCTCGACATCGATCCGTACTCTCTCACGTGGCGCCGGGTCGTCGACTTGAACGACCGCGCACTGCGAAATGTGGTCGTGGGACTCGGCGGCAACATGGATGGAGTCCCGCGCGAGACCGGATTCGATATCGCTGTCGCTAGTGAGGTGATGGCCATCCTCGCGATGGCGAGGAACCTCCAGGACATGCGCGAGCGCCTGGGTCGGATCGTGGTCGGAACGAACAAGAAGGGCGAGCCGGTCACTGCCGAACAGCTCAAGTGCGCGGGTGCGATGGCGGTGCTCATGAAGGACGCACTCAAGCCGAACCTCATGCAGAACCTCGAGGGTGGCGCCGTGTTCGTACACGCGGGACCGTTCGCCAACATAGCGCAGGGCAACAACTCGATCATCGCCGACCAGATCGCCTTGAAGATAGCCGACTACGTTGTCACGGAGTCCGGTTTTGGCGCCGACATGGGCGCCGAGAAGTTCATGAACATCAAGTGCCGTGCGTCGGGTCTCGTTCCCGACTGCGTGGTGATCGTGGCCACGGTTCGCGCTCTCAAGGCGCACTCCGGCAAGTTTGAGGTCAGGCCCGGCATGCCGCTAGACGAGCGCCTCAAGACCGAGGATCTCGAGAGTCTTGCCGAAGGCATCTGCAACCTCGAGAAGCACGTCGAGAACATGAAGAAGTTCGGGGTCCCGTGCGTCGTAGTCGTCAACGCATTCCCCACGGACACGGATGCGGAACACGACTTCATCAAGCAGAAGGCGCTCGCCGCTGGAGCCGACTTCGCGGTCTCTCACCACGTGCATGCAGATGGAGGCGCCGGCGGCGAAGAGCTCGCGCGCGCGGTTGTCGAAGCGTGCGAGATGCCCAAGGAGTTCAAGCTGCTGTACCCCGACGACGCATCTATCAAGGAGAAGATCGAAAGCATCGCGACCGAGATCTACGGAGCGGACGGCGTGGACTACCTCCCGGCGGCCGAAGCGAAGATCAAGATGTACACAGACCAGGGATACTCGCATCTGCCGATCTGCATGGCGAAGACGCATCTGTCCCTGTCGCATGACCCGTCGCTGAAGGGCCGACCCGTCGGCTGGCGTCTACCGATCCGGGACGTCCGCGCGAGCGTGGGAGCCGGCTTCCTCTACCCCCTGTGCGGGGACATGCGCACCATGCCCGGTCTGCCGAAGACTCCGGCCGGGGACTCGATCGACATCGACGCCGACGGCAACATCGTCGGACTGTTCTAGATCTGAGACGTGGCAGTTCACCTTCATAGAGAGACGCAACATGCCCAGGGTGACCTTCATACCCGACGATGTCACCGTCCTTGTGAGAGACGGCGAGAACCTGCTGCGCGCGGCGATGATCGCCGACGTGCCGGTGACCGCTTCCTGCGGAGGAGATGGCACGTGCGGTAAGTGCCGCGTCGTCGTCGGACAGGGAAAGGTCAACGCCTCGTCTTCGGCGAAGCTCACCGACGAGCAGGTGGCACAGGGCTATGTGCTGGCCTGCACGTCCATCGTCACCGAAGACGTGACCATTCGGATCCCGCCCGAGTCGCGGCCGGGGGCGGTTCCAGCCCGGGCCATCGAGGGCCGCCGTCCCGGCAATACCGTGTTGTCCGCCGAAGACTGTGTCGCGCGCCTTCCTCAGCCCGTGCTGGCTCCCACGGTGAGCAAGCGGTTCCTGAAGCTTGTCCAGCCGGACCTGCGGGACAGCTCGAGCGATCTGACCCGGGTCAGGCACGAGATGCGGCGCTCGCAGGGGATCGACCTTCTCACGGTGCCGCTCTCGGCGCTCTCCGAACTG
>JAENZW010000250.1 GCA_016841065.1 Actinomycetota bacterium | reverse complement strand
GAACCCGCTGGTGCTGTCCGCCGCGAAGTCGATTCCCAACGCGACCCAGTCGTACATGAAGTCGAAGACTGCCGTGTGCACGCGGCTTGGCGTGGTGGGCGGCGTGAACTCCATCAGCGAAGATAGCGTGCAGGTGATGGCTCGCCTGCTCGACTAGCGGCTTCCGCGCCGCCGAAACTTAGCGCTTCAGCGCCCGCCGGATGAACCCGCCGACGGCCTCGCGCTCGTCGGCGCGGATCGCTCCCACCGCAAAGATGAGCACGCCGTACACGGCTGCTCCGACACCCACCTGACCGAGCAACATCCAGACGCTCCCGGTCGCATCGCGGAAGGCTAGGGTCAGGACTCCCCACATGACCGCCGCCGCCGCGCCGATGCGCACGATGTCCACCCACGGGAGATCCCAGGACATGTACGGCCGGGAGCGCCACCACGTGACCGTGAGCAGCAGCACGTACGACGCAAGCGTGTTCCAGGCGGCCGCCTTGTATCCGAACCGCGGCACCAACAGCAGGTTCGCCGTGATCTGGAATGCCGCTGCCATCATCGTGTTGGTCATGATGATCTGCGACTTCTTGTGGAGCGCCACGCCGGTTCCGGCGATCTGAGTGAGTCCGTAGCACAGCACCCCTGCGGCCACGATTCCGAGTACAGGATAGGCCGACTGGTAGTCTTCGCCGGTGAACACGGCCATGAACTCCTGCGCCACAGCGTGCATGCCGAAGAGAAGCGGCAGCGTGACCATGAGGTAGTAGCGCGTGAACTGCGTCTGCACCTGCTGTGCGAGCTCCTGACCCTGCTTCTCGAAGGTCTGGATCATGACCGGCCCCATGGTGAGGATCAGCGGGGTGACCACAAGCTGCATGATCTTCTCGCCCAAGCCGTAGGTGACGGCATAGAGACCGACTTCGGCAGCGTTTCGCAGTGCGCCGAGAATATAGCGGTCGGAGAGCACGAGCGCCCACGACGACACGTTCGCGAGCATGATGGGCAGCCCGTACGACGCGTACTCGGTCGCAAGGCCGCGCTCTACATGACGAGGTGCGATGCTGCCCTCGCCTCGAACGCGTGCGATGACCACCGGCAGCACCAGCGCGTTCCCGGTGAGCGTGCCGAGCAGGATGCCGATGGCGCCGAAACCGAACTTCCATACGAGTGACACGGAGACTACGGTGACCACGGCGGTCACGGTGTTCGCGATGCGCGCGTAGGGCTTCGCCCTGTTGGCGGCCCGCTGCACCTGCTGCAAGACCGTGACCAGCGAACTCGCCAGGAACGCCGCAAGCGCTGCAGGCACCAGGCGTGTCAGGCCGGGGTCGAGGCGGGATGACGCGGCCAGGACCCCGAGTGCCAGCACCAATGCCGCGCCGCCGACCGAGGCGAGCGCGAGCCACAGCGTCGTGGCGGTGAAGGAGTCCTGCCGGCCGTCCTTCTCACACGCCCAGTAGTAGCGGATCACCGACGGCGAGATCCAGCCTGTCGCCAGGGTGGTCGTGAGCGAGGTGGCTGCCGAGACGAGGTAGAAGAAACCGTAGTCGGTAGGGTCGATGAAGTGGGTGAACACCGGGACGGTGATGACCGACGTGAGCGCCGGAAGGAACCGGACGGGGAAGTACGTCAACGCGTCGCGACCCGCACCCTTGAGGACGTCCTTGAGCACTAGCGACCCTTCCGGTCCGCGGCGAGATCCTCATATGCCGCAACCAGGGTCGCACCTTCCGCCTCGAGATTCCACTTCCCGAGCGTGGCCAGTCGTCCCGCTTCGGCAGCGCACAGCCAGTCCTCGTCGCCCGAAAGTGCGATCGCGGCGATTGCGAGTGACTCGGGGTCGCCTGTCGCGAACACTTCTCCGGCCTGTGTCTCGCGCACGATGCGCGCGAGCGGAGCGCAGTCGCTGACCAGCACCGGGCGTCCCAGCGCCATGTACTGGAACAGCTTGTGCGGCACCGTCGCGTCCGTGTGTGGCGAGCGATGATGCGGCACGAGAGCGATCGAGGCGCCGCGGATGCGGT
>JAENZW010000249.1 GCA_016841065.1 Actinomycetota bacterium | reverse complement strand
CGAAGGCATGACGCCCGAGCAGTACGTCACCGAGTACTACGCCTCATGTGAGAAGGGCGACTACGCGACGGCCTTCTCGATGCTTCCGACGCACCAGCAGGCTTACTATGTCTCCGCAGAGCAGTTCGAGGGCACGCTGAAGAGCTACGGCCTCGGCGCGTATACGGTGGCGCCGCAGCAGGAGAATGGCGACGAGATCACCGTCGTCGGCAGCCAGTCCGCGCAGGGCATGGAGTTCCCCTACACGTGGACGTTCGTGAAGGGCGATGACGGCAGCTGGCTCGCCAAGTCGCGCCTGAAGTAGACACCTGCCCGAATAGGATTCTTCCGACGCCCCGGCCACTGCGGTCGGGGCGTCGTGCGTTTCGCGTGGAGCGCGCATCCTCCTCCGTGTAGAATCCGGTGCGAGAGACAAAGCGCGCGGGGCAAGGGAGGGGTCATGGCTTTCTGCAGTCAGTGCGGTAGCTCCATCTCTGAGGTGGACAAGTTCTGTCAGTCGTGCGGCGCAGCCCAGGTTCCAGGGCAGGTAGCGCCTCAAGTGGCGCCGCAGCCCATTCAGCCGCCCGTTGCCCCGCAGCAGTACGCGCCGCAGCCTCAGCCGCAGTACCCCCCGCAGCAACAGTACCCCCCGCAGCAACAGTACCCCCCGCAGCCGCAATACCAGCAGCAGTACGCGCCGCAGCAACCTGCTCCGGCCGCGATCACGTCGCTCATCGGCAAGATCATCGCAATCGGCGGCGCAGCGGCCGCGCTGATCGGCTACTACCAGGCGCCGCTCGTGTCGCAGTTCGGCTTCAAGGCGACCACCGCAGACTTCGTGGATCTCGCCAAGGGAGTGCCGGACGCACCACTCGTCCTGCAGTTCTGGCCCGTGATCCTGGTCGCCGTCGGTCTCGTCGTGGTCGGCGCGCTCCTGGCATCCTCGTCTTCGGCAGGGGTCGGTCTGGGCGCTGCGGGGGCGATCGCGGGCGCGGGATGGGGCATCTGGCTCGTCGTGGAGATCATGTCCGAAGCCGGAAGCGACGTTCCTATGTCATACGGTCCCTACCTCATCATCGGCGGCTTCGTCGTCGCGCTCGTCGGGGCCTTCATGTCGCGCGGTCCGGCGGGACGCTGACCCGAAGCGAGTGCCCTCGAAACGTGCCCTCACACGTCACTGCCGCGTGCTAGTCTTTGCGGGTGATACCTGAGGGGCTTTCCCGGTTTCTGGTGCCGGGCACCGACACTCCAATCGCCGAAGAATACGCGGCCCTGGCCGAGCGCGCCCGCGACACGGTCTTCGGATTCGAGGAAGAGTTCGCGGTCGTCGACATCGAGACGACCGGCTTCGATCCGGACCGCGACGCGATCATCGAGATAGCGGCGGCGATCGTGCGGGGGCCGGAGATCCTCGAGCGCTTCGAGACGCTCGTCGCCCCCGGGCGACCAATCCCCCCCGAGATCACCAAGCTGACCGGCATCGACGATGCAGCGGTCGCGGGGTCACCCGCCCCGGAGGCTGCGGTCTCGCTGCTCGCGCAGTTCGTCGCGGGCCGCGATGTCATCGCGCACAACGCGAGTTTCGATCGATCGTTTCTCACGCGCGTCGGCGGGGATCACGCATTCCCGGGCGCATGGCTCGACACCGTGCAACTCGCGCTCATCGCCCTGCCGCGACTGAGCAGCCACCGGCTGTTCGACCTCGCGCAGGCGTTCGGCACTCCCGAGCCTTCGCACCGCGCCACCGACGACGTCGAAGCACTGGCGTACCTGTGGCGCGTGATGCTGTGCGGGCTCGCCGCGCTGCCTCCTGACCTCCTCCAGCATCTCTCGCATCTCGCCCCGGGGACCGGATGGGCTCTTCGGCCCATCATCGCGCACGTTGCGGCGGCGGCAGGCCGGACGGGAGTCTACGACCTCAAAGTCCAGCGGCGCGCGCGCGTGCCCTTCGACAAGCACGATGACATGGTGGACGCCGAGGACATGCCCTGCTCCTGTCCGCCTGCCGAAGAGGTCGTCGCCGAGTTCACCGCCGA
>JAENZW010000248.1 GCA_016841065.1 Actinomycetota bacterium | reverse complement strand
CGAGGCTGAGATGGTCGGCTACGCGCCAGTAGATGCACGTCTCCTTCTCGCACAAGGCGTGCACGCCGTTGGCCTCCTGCAGCCGGCAGATGTCGCTCATTTTCGCTCCTCGGGAGTCGCTGATGTGCCGATTCTACCGCAGCTCGTGTTGCGAACGTGCTACGACTGGCGTGCGCGAGGTACATTGGATATGTAAGGAAGGTGGGTCCATGAGAACCGCGTGCAGAATCCTGGTCGTTGCAGCGGCACTGTTCGTCGCGACGACAGTACTTCCCGGGTGTCGCTCAAGCGAGCCGGTTGTCGTCGCGCCGCCGGAGAGCTCGTCGACGCCGCAGCCGACGACCTCCACCGTCGAGCCTCAGCCGCTCTCGAAGATCCAGCTCGACTTCGAGCTTGTGGCCGAAGGATTCGACCAGCCGCTCTACGCGACGGGCTCGGGCGACGGTTCCGGCCGACTGTTCGTCGTCGAGAAGACCGGCCGCGTTTGGATCCTCCACGACGGCGTGAAGGCAGAGAACGCCTTCCTCGATATGTCGGACGCGGTGAGCACCGATAGCGAGCGCGGTCTGCTCGGGCTTGCGTTCGCGCCTGACTTCGAGACGAGCGGCAACTTCTACATCGACTACACGAACACCGACGGCAACACCACGATCTCGCGGATGACCGCCGAAGGCGATGTCGCGAACCGGTCATCCGAAGAGGTTCTGCTGACCATCGCGCAGCCGTTCGCGAACCACAACGGGGGCATGGTCGCGTTCGGCCCGGACGGCTACCTCTACATCGGCATGGGCGACGGCGGATCGGGCGGGGACCCGCAGGGCAACGGGCAGGACCTGGGTGTGCTGCTGGGTAAACTGCTTCGAATCGACGTCGACCCCGCGGTCGCGGGCGACTCATACGCGATACCGCCGGACAATCCGTTCGTCGTCGATGGGGGCCCGGCGCGGCTCGAGGAGATTTGGGCATACGGCCTGCGCAACCCCTGGCGCTTCTCGTTCGACCGCGAAACCGGTGACCTGTGGATCGGCGATGTCGGCCAGAACATCTGGGAGGAGATCGACTTCCAGCCGTGGCACAGCGCCGGGGGCGAGAACTATGGCTGGAACGTCTACGAGGCCACGCACACCTACCCGCCGGACACCCAGGCGCCGGCGAACACCGCGCCGTATATCATGCCCGTCGTCGAGTACGATCACGACGCCGGACAGTCGGTCACCGGTGGCTACATCTACCGTGGCGAGGGCGAACCGGGGCTGTACGGCACATATCTGTACGGCGACTTCGAGGGCGGCACGATCTGGGGCCTGCAGAGCACGGACACCGGCTTCGAGAACCGCAAGCTATCGGGAACCGATTTCTCGATCTCGAGCTTCGGGCAGGACGACGACGGTGAGCTGTACGTCGTGGACTTCCGCGGCGCCGTCTATCGCATACACGCGAAGTAGCTGCTTCTACCCGGCGAGCTCCCGGAGCGCTGCGAGCAGCGCCTCGACGTCTTCGGCAGTCGTGTCCCACGAGGCTACGAAGCGCACCTCATCGCGCGATTCGTCCCACGCGTAGAAGTGAAACTGCTCCTGCAGCGGCGCGATAGCATCATGCGGCAGGATCGCGAAGATCTCGTTGGCACCCACTCGCTGGGTGACTCCTACGCCGGGAATCTCCAGGAGTCCCGTTGCGAGCTGCGCGGCCATCACGTTGGCGTGCGTCGCCAGATCGCGCCACAGATCGCCTTCGAGCATCGCGACGAACTGCGCGGAGATGAAGCGCATCTTGCTCGCGAGCTGTGCGGACTGCTTGCGCACGTACGGCAGCGCGTCGGCTCGCGCATCGCCGAAGAGCACGACCGCCTCGCCGGCCAGCATCCCGTTCTTGGTGCCACCGAAGGACAGCATGTCGACGCCCGCGCCGGACGTGATCTCGCGCAGCGACACGCCCTGCGCGCACGCGGCGTTCGCGATGCGTGCGCCGTCTACATGCAGCAACAGGCCGTGCTCGTGCGCGAGGTTCGAGAGCGCG
>JAENZW010000247.1 GCA_016841065.1 Actinomycetota bacterium | reverse complement strand
GCGCGCCTGCGCCAGGAGCAGCGCGACGGTGTGCTCGGCGGCCGAGACGACGTTGGACGTCGGGGCGTGGCACACGATGATGCCGCGCGCGGTGGCGGCCTGGACGTCGACGTTGTCCACGCCCACGCCGGCACGACCGATGATCTTCAGGTCTCTGCCGGCCTCGATGACCTCGCGCGTGGCCTTGGTGGCCGAACGCACGATGAGCGCGTCGTAGCCGGGAATCTCGGCGACGAGCTGCTCGGGAGTCAGGTCGAGCTTGACCTCGACATCGAACTCGGCCTTGAGCTTCTCGATACCGGAGGCGGCAATCTTCTCTGCGATCAGTACCTTCATCGTCTCTCCCTTACTCCCCCATGAACACGGCTTCGGCGGCCTTGATGCCCGCGCCGCGCTCGAACTGATAGCCCAGCCCTGCGAGCGTCATTTCCAGCGCCGCAAGCGTCGTGATGATGTCGAACTCGCCGAAGTAGCCCAGGTGCCCAACACGGAAAATGCGACCCGCATAGTCGTCCTGACCACCGGCGATCGTCACGCCGTACTTGTCCTTCATGATCTTCACGATCGCCTTGCCGTCCACGCCCTCCGGGACCCAGACCGGGGTAACGGCCGACCCGCGGCCTTCGGGTGGCGCGAAGAGCTTCAAGCCCAGCGCCTCGCATCCGCGACGGGTGGCTTCGGCCAGCATGGAGTGGCGCGCGATGGTGTTCTCGAGACCCTCCTCGCGGATCATCTTGAGCGCAACCTGCAGGCCCAAGATGAGCGAGACGGCCGGCGTGAACGGGGTCGTCTGCTTCTCGATGTTCTTCTTGTACTTCATCCAGTCGAAGTAGTACTTCGGCAGGGTCGAGCGCTCGTAGGCGCGCCATGCCTTCTCGGAGACGGTGAGCGCAGCCAGGCCCGGCGGAAGCATGAGGCCCTTCTGCGAGCCGGTCATGACGATGTCGAGGCCCCACTCGTCGGTCTTGCACTCGACAGCACCGATGCCCGTGATCGAGTCGACGATCAGCACGCACTCGGGGTACTCACGCACGATCGCGCCGACAGCCTGCACGTCGTTGAGGACGCCGCTGCTCGTCTCCGACTGCGTGACGATGACGCCCCGCGCGCCCGGATTCTCCTTGAGCGCGGCGGCTATATCGGCCGGGTTCACGACCTGCGTCCACTCGTAGGCCAAGTCGATGACGTTGAGCCCGTAGACCTCGCTGATCTGCTTCATCCGGTCGCCGAACTTGCCGTTGCGGCACACGATGACGGTGTCCCCGGCGCAGAAGCAGTTCGCGATCGCGGACTCCATCGCGCCGGTTCCCGACGCCGCGAACAGCAGAGCATCCGCCTTCTCCGTCTGGAAGACGTACTTCAGGCCTTCGATGGCCTCCATGAAGACCGCCGAGAAGTCAGGCGTGCGATGGTGGATCATCGGTGCGGCCTGGGTGAGGAGCACCTCAGCGGGGACCGGCGTGGGTCCCGGTGTCATCAGGTACTTCTTCTTCATTTCGACTTTCGCCCTTTCGATCGCACGACCATGTGTGTCTTGCCCCGGCGCATGAGCGGCGCAATGCGTCCGCTCGATGCGCCGCGTAGCGGGACGCGCGGACTCCGTCCGCGTCGGGCCGCTACTTCGTCTTCAGCCACGCGAACATCTCGCGAAGCTCTCCGCCGACTTCTTCGACGTAGTGCTCGGCCGTGATGCGCCGCATCGCCTTGAAGTGCGGCGATCCGCCGCGGTTCTCCAAGATCCAGTCCCTCGCGAACGCGCCGGACTGGATATCCCACAGCACGCTAGCCATCTCCTCGCGGGTATCGTCGGTGACGATCCGCGGGCCTGTGACATAGGCGCCGTACTCGGCGGTGTTGCTGATGGAGTCGAACATCTTCGCCATGCCGCCCTCATACATCAGGTCGACGATGAGCTTGACCTCGTGCATGCACTCGAAGTACGCGATCTCGGGCTGGTAGCCTGCCTCGACGAGAGTCTCGAAGCCAGCCTGGATCAGGTGCGTCAGCCCGCCGCACA
>JAENZW010000032.1 GCA_016841065.1 Actinomycetota bacterium | reverse complement strand
GTATGCAGCGCCTTGCTCGTGCCGCGACACGAAGTTCTCGACCCCGTTGAGTCGCAACGCATCGAGAATGGGAGCGATGGTGCCTCCCGGATACACAAAGACCTCGCGCAGCCCGCGGCCCGCGATGGTTTCGGCGATGTAGTCTGCTCCAGTCACGTGACACTCCTTGCTAGCCCATGTAGAGCCCGCCGTTGACGTTCAGGGTCTGACCCGTGATGTAGGACGCCGCATCCGAGGCGAGAAACGCCACCGCAGCAGCCACTTCTTCGGCGATGCCCGGCCGCTGCAGGGGGATATCGACGATCTTTCGCTTGCCATCCTCGGAGGCGATCTCACCAGCGGTCATCTCGGTGTCGATGAGGCCGGGCGACACGCAGTTCACACGGATATCGGGTGCGCCCAGCCGGGCGACTGATCGCGTCAGGCCGATCACGCCGGCCTTGCTGGCTGCGTAGTGGACGGCAAGCGTCCCGCCGACCTGTCCGCCCGACGACGCGACGTTCACGATGCTGCCCGAGCCCTCCGCCTGCAGACGCGGCAGAGCCTCCTGGCAACAGAACAGGGTTCCCTCGAGGTTGATCTGCAGCATCGTGCGGACCTCATCGGCCGACAGCGATTCGAACGGCTTCTGCTGAAGGATGCCGGCATTGTTGACGAGCACTCGAAGGGGGCCGAGGGAGTCTGTTGCCTGGCCGAAGACCCCTGTGATGCTATCGCGCGACGCAAGGTCCAGCTGAAAGGCCTCCGCCCGCACTCCCGTAGAGCGGACCTCTGCTACGACCGCGTCAGCTTCGTCGGATCGCGTCCGGTAGGTGACCGCGATGTCGTGCCCATCGGCTGCCAGGCGCAACGCGATCGAGCGGCCGATCCCTCGGCTCGAGCCGGTAACTATCGCAAGACCTGCCATCTCTCTCCAATCGAAGGCCCGAATCGTCCTGACGGAGGTCTGGACGAGAATCCACCGCCACTATGCTACCCCAGCGTCCACGATGATGGCGGGGTACCGTTCCGACTCTGCAATACTGACGCCCAGGATGCGATAAACTCGTCCATGCATTGGCCATAGCCACCGCCCCAAGGAGCGTAGACGTGAGCGATCTCAGCAAACGCATGTCTCAGCAGGACCTGCTCCTCGGGTGTTGGGTCACTGTCGGCCACCCGGTCATCAGTGAGCTTCTGGCTGACGCGGGATTCGACTGGCTGGCCATAGACATGGAGCACAGCGCGATCACCCTCGCCGAAGCTCAGATCCTCATGCAGTCGATGCGGGCGACCCCGTGCTCTCCACTCGTAAGGGTTGGAGCCAACGACCCAGTGCAAATCAAGCGCGTACTGGACGCCGGTGCCCACGGCATCATCGTCCCGATGGTCAACAGCCGAGACGACGCGGAGCGGGCAGTGGCTGCCAGCCGCTATCCCCTCGCTGGCATGCGCGGCGTCGGTCTTGCGCGTGCCCAGAAATACGGTTTCGACTTTGAAGGCTATCGCGAGGGGCTTCAGAAGAACATCGTCGTCATCGCGCAGATAGAACACATCGACGCAATCAACGCTATCGACGACATCCTCGCGACACCAGGACTGACCGGGTCGATCATTGGACCCTACGATCTCTCGGGATCGCTTGGCATCCCCGGAGAACTCGATCACCCGTCGGTCGTTGAGGCCGTGGAGAAGTACGAGCAGGCGTGTGTCCGCGCCGGAATGCCCTCCGGCTACCATGTCGTGCCTCCCGAAGAAGCTCTCGTCCGGCAGCGCGTGAGTCGAGGTTACACGTTCGTGGGCCTCAGTCTCGACACCCTCCTTCTCGGAACCGCAGCTCGTCATCTCCTCGCGACGGCAAGGGCGGCAGGCCAGGATTCCGGGAGGGTCCCGAAATGAGGGTCGCGATAACCACAACGTCCTTCGCAGCGGGCAACCCGGAGCCTCTCAGGCTTCTAGAAGAAGCGCGGATCGAAATCGCACCCAACGAATTGGGGCGCAAACTTGACCCCGAGGAGACACTGCGGCTGTGCTCCAACTGCGTGGGGATCCTGGCGGGAACCGAACGCTATGACGAGAAGACCTTGACGGCGCTTCCGGGCTTGCGAGTGATCTCTCGCATCGGAACCGGCGTCGACAACATCGATCGCGACGCTGCTGCTTCTCTTGGAATCGAGGTGCGCAACACGCCGGACGGCCCGACGGACGCCGTCGTGGAGCTGACCATCGGAGTGATGTTCGACATGCTCCGACATCTCAGCGCAACAGACCGGGACATGCGTGCCGGCGTGTGGAAGAAGCGGATGGGGAATCTCTTGAGCGGCAAGCGCGTCGGAATCGTCGGCCTGGGCAGAATCGGAGGCCGCGTGGCGGCCAAGCTTGGATTGCTCGGCTGCGACGTGGCCTACTGCGACGTACGCCCCGAAGACGGCGACGTCCCCTACTCCCGCATGCCCTTCGAGGCGCTGCTGGGGTGGGCCGACATCCTCTCGGTTCACTGCACCGCCCCGGGTGACGCGTGTGGCCCGATGATTGGCGAAGGCGCGCTCGCTATGATGCGACCGGGAACATGGCTGGTCAACGCTTCTCGAGGCGAACTCGTGGACGAGACCGCCCTTGCCGACGCCCTTGAGAGCGGACACCTGGCGGGTGCCGCTATCGACGTCTTCGCAGATGAGCCGTACCGCGGTCGGTTGCTCGAGTGCGAGAACGTCGTCCTCACGCCGCACATCGGGTCCTACGCCTCAGAGTGTCGCCAACAGATGGAGATCGACGCCGTCCAGAATCTGCTCGGTGTCCTTCGGACATGAAGGTCGCTCTGCTCTCTCATCCGCTGAACTCGGCGACACCCACGTATGGGGGACTGCCCAACCCCGCCCGACTCGAATCCGTCTCCAGCATCGCGAATGGAGCCTCGGCCAACAGCTACCGCATGACACTCGGAAACCACGTCGGGACTCACGTGGACTGCCCCGCCCACTTTTTCGAGCGCGGACGCTCTGCTATCGATTTCGCGCCCGGGGAATGGTTGTTCCTGAAGCCGCAAATCATCGACGTGACGCTCGATCCGGCGCAGCTGTTGCAGCCGGATGCCGTGAGCGAACTCCGGGATGACACCGACCTTCTTCTCCTGCGATCCGGATGGTCTGGCAGACGGGCGGATATTGAGTACGCCACGGTCAACCCTGGAATCCATCCGGAAACGGCCGAAGAGCTGAGACGAAGGCATGCGTTGCGCGCGATCGGCCTTGATTGGATCTCCGTCTCGTCCTTCACCGACCGCGACGCGGGGCGCGAGACCCACCGCATTCTCCTCGATCCGACCACCGAAGGGACCCCACTGCGTCTTGTAGAGGACATGTCGATTCCATCCGATCTCGAAGGACCGTTTCACGTCTTGGTCGCACCTCTGCTCGTCGAGGGGATCGACAGCGCGCCATGCACGGTGTTCGCCATCGACGTTCGATAACACGCGCGCGACCCGGCTCGCGAGGCGGGCGTAGTACCATGTACAGGCCTGGCCCTGAGCACGCATGTGCAGGCTCCTTGCCAGCGCTGCATCGCTGCGATCGTCGATTGGCGGCATATGGAACCGAACGCTATCGTCTTCGACTTCGACGGGGTCATACTCGAGTCCGCAGACATCAAGACGCAGGCCTTCAGACAGCTGTTCGAGAACGAGCATCCGCAGCATGTCGACGAGATCGTCGAGTACCATCTCCGTGAAGAGGGCGTCTCCCGGTACAGGAAGTTCGAGCACATCTACAACACGATCATCGGCGAGGAACTGGTTCCGGCCCATTCCCAGCACCTCGGACAGAGATTCAGCGACCTGGTGCTCGAGGGTATCCTGGCCGCACCGTTCGTGGCAGGCGCGCGGGAGTACATCGAGACACACGGCCAGCAACTCCCGCTCTTCATAGCGTCGGGTACACCACAGGAGGAACTCGAGTACATTGTCCGAGAACGCGGCATTGCGGATTACTTCTCAGAAGTGCATGGAACACCCCGAAGGAAAGAGGAGATCGTGCGGGACATCCTCCGACGACACGACCTCGATGCCGCGCATGTGGCATTCGTTGGCGACGCCGAGTCGGACCTCCGTGCGGCGAAAGCGACGGGCCTCGTCTTCGTGGCGCGCTGCACGGGAACTGACGGCAAGCTCTCCGAATGGCCGGTTAGGATCGCCGATCTCACCATGTTGAGCGGTTGCCTCGAGGCATTGTGACCGAACGAAAGGAATATCAGTGAGGACAATCGTGTTCGGTGGTTCCGGCTTCCTGGGCAGCCACGTGGCCGATGCCCTCGTTGCGGCCGGACACTCGGTGACCATCTTCGATATCCGCCCGTCAGACTACCTGCGCGATGGGCAGACAATGGTGGTTGGCGACATCCTAGACGCGACGGCGGTGCAGAGTGCGGTCGCCGGACACGACTGCGTGTACAACTTCGCGGGAATAGCCGATCTCGATGACGCGAGAACCAGACCCACCGAAACCGCACGGCTCAATGTCATCGGCAACATCAACATACTGGAGGCCGCCCGGTGCGCCGACGTCCGACGGTTCGTGTACGCGAGCACCATCTACGTATACAGCCAGAAGGGCGGGTTCTACCGATGCAGCAAGCAGGCGTCTGAGGCCTATATCGAGGAGTATCAGCGGCATCACGACCTCGACTACACGATCCTGCGTTTCGGCACCCTATACGGACCGCGATCCACCGATGGCAACAGCATCCGCCGGTACCTGGAACAGGGCGTCAAGGATCGCCGAATCGAGTGTGACGGGACCGGGGACGAGATCAGGGAGTACATCCACGTCAGAGACGCTGCCAGACTCGCGGTTGAGATCCTCGATGACGAGTACCGCAACAGACATATCATCATCACCGGCCACAACCCAACGAAGCTCCGGGACATGATCAATGTGATTTGTGAGATTCTGGGAGACGACGTGGCGACTGAGTTCGGGGGCGAGCAGAATCCCGCTCACTACACCTACACGCCGTACTCGTACAGCCCTTCAATCGGCGACAAGCTCGTATCGACGTGCTACGTCGACATCGGGCAGGGTCTGCTCGAGTGTCTCGACGACATGTTTCACCGCCCGCAACTGAATTCGCCTAGCACAGAAACAACCGACTGACGCTCGCAGGACTCTAGAGCGGCTTGCGTGCAAGCACCCGCATGTGAGAGCTGAGTGCGTTTCCCTTGATCCACGCCTGCAGGCCCTGCTTCGCCTCGGCCGACCCGTGGTCAGCAAGCCACCGGAAGAATCGCCCTACATCATGACCATCCGCGAGTGCCGCGCCCTCGACGATGTCCCAGTCCAGGGCACCCGGCGTGTCGATCTCAACGATCTCAAGCCCGACATCCGCCAAGATGATCCGCATCGCATCCGGGTTGGCGAAGTTCAGGTGGGCTGGCGGCATGATCGGACGAGCACGCTCCCACAGAACCTGGATATCGAATCCCGTTCCACTCAGTGTCGTCATGAGGAAGTAGCCACCAGGCCGCAGGATCCCTGCAATCCGCTCGACGAAATCGCGCGGATCATACAGGTGCTCGAACAGCTCGAACGCGGTGACGAGGTCAAAGGGACCCGAACCCTCGGGAAGCTCCTCAAGGACACACGGAATGACGTCGAGTCCCTTCTCGGCGCAGATCGCAACTTGCTCCGTCGATGGCTCGATCGCGACCATGGTCGCATTCGCCCAGAGCTTGCCCAGTTCCTCCAAGAACAGACCGAGCCCAGCTCCGACGTCCGCTACTCTGCCCGAACTCAAGTCAGGTAGTCGTTCGGCAACATACTCGGCTCTCGGTCGAAAGATCTTGGCGCGACGTGCCTCAAGTACCGGCATGAAGAACTCGTTCACCCAGTAGCTCGTCGACGGAGCATCTCCGTAGAACGCACCCAGATCCTCTAGCCGCGGGCGAGGAGTTGCATACAGCGTCCCGCACCTCAAGCACGTGACGATGCCGAAGTGCCCCTTGTCGAACTCGTGACGCCGCCGCTCGTCACCACAGACGGGACACGCAACCTCGACAAACGTGGCCGGGTCGAGAAGCTCCTCCACGTCCCGGGCAAGTAACTCAAGATACCGATCGTAGGCCTCGCGGCTCCTGATGTCGGATTCCTTCATGCGCCTACCACTTCACCATCCGAACTGTATTCCGGGACAAGGTCATCCCCAATCATCGCCTCGGCGACCCGCTCCAGATCTTCCGTCGTGTCCACGCTGTACGTCTCACCTGTGAAACGAACCATCTTGACGTCGTAGCCGTGCTCGAGGACGCGAAGCATGTCCACAGATTCTGCAATCTCCAGCGGAGTCGGCTCAAGTTCGTTGAACAGGAGCAGGAAGTCACGCCGGAACGGAATCACGCACACCTGCTTGAGCATCTCCACATCCGTGGCGCCCTTCTTCCACGAAGGAATGGGTTCCCGGGAGAAGTAGAGTGCGTTGTCGCTCCTGTCGACGACTACCTTCACCTCATTGGGGTCGTCATGCTCCTCCCTGGTCGCGATGGGCGCCATCAGATTCACCACCTTGATGGCTTCATTCTCAAGCATGGGGCGGACCGCGGCTTCGATGTCCTCGGGCCGAATCATCGGCTCATCGCCCTGGATCATCACGACGATGCCGACGGACTCGCCGGTCATCGCCTCGATCTTCTCCATAGCCTCCGCGCATCGATCGGTGGCCCTTTCGTGCGTGTCGGCGGTCATGATGGCCTGACCACCGATACTCTCTATGTAGTCCACGATCTCCGTGTCACACGTGGCAACGTAGACGTCGTCGAGAAGCGAGCACATTCGAGCGCGATAGTAGCAGTGGCCGACCATGGGAATGCCGCCAATGGGTGCGAGCGGCTTCCCTGGGAAGCGCGACGATGCCATGCGTGCCGGGATGATTCCGATCGTCTTCATGCTAGGTGCGTCCTTTCGTCTTCCAACACGTGGTGCTGGCCAGACAGCATCATGGAGGATGTTATCGCATGTTGACACGTATCCAAGCCGCATCGCCGCAAGGGACAGTCAGATTACGACGTGCTCGACCGTTGGCCTTGGTATCATGATGTGCCTAGGCGCAATGTCTTCGCACCGTGCCGGCCGTGCAGCACATGATCGGACATGCTGTCCACGTGGTACGGTGCAGAGACCCGGATGGAGACAATCCTTGAGTCAACCCTCAGCGCAGGACTTCCTGACTGCCGGAATCGAATTGCGGACCGCAGGCCGGCTGACCGAGTCGATCGACGCACTCAGGCAGGCCGTTGCGCTGAATCCAAGGTCCGCGACTGCGCTCCTTGAACTGGGCGCCTCCGCCGGTGAGCTTGGAGATCCCGAAGCCATCGAATGGTTTCAAAGGGCCACTGTCTTGCAGCCGCGCTCCGCTCTTGCGTACTGGAATCTGGCGAAGGCTCTTCTGCAACACGCCCAGCGCAAGAGCGCCAGCCAAATCCAGGCAATCGCCCTTCAACTCGATCCACTAATAGCATCCAAGGACCTTGACCAACTCGCGTCCGACAAGCGCAGGGTGATTCACTGCATTGGAGACAGCCACTGCCGGTTCTTCGCGGAGCTCAAACGCACCTTGTACGCGCCGACCGAGAGCGGACGCGAGCAGCATGTGTTGTTCCGTTCATACTGGCTCGGCCCCGTCCTGGCACACAATCTGAGTGAGTACAACACGACCACGCGAGGGCGCGAACAGCTCGAACTCGCGCTTGAAAGGCTAATCCCGTCCGGCAGCATTGTCCTGTTCGCGTTGGGGGAAATAGACTGCAGGTTCCATCTGCTTCGCCAGGCAGAAAGACAGCGACGCCCGGTGCCCGACGTCGTAGCAGACACGGTCGAACGCTACGTCTCGACACTGGAGAGCGTTCGCTCCCGTGGATTCAAGGTGCTCGTCTGGAACGCCGTCCCCTCGGCACCTGATGGGACGGCAGCACCGCATGAGTTCCCGTACTTCGGAACCCAGGAGCAGCGCAATGAGGTCACCCGAATGTTCAACGAGCAGTTGGCGGCGAAATGCAGCCGCGACATCAGCCTGGTCTCAGTGATCGACAAGCTACAGGACGACCGGGGTCAGATTGACTACGCACTCTTCAAGAGCGACCGGGTCCATCTGTCGGAAAGCGTGATGCCCCTGACTCTTGCGGCTCTCAAACCAGTTCTGTCGCAGACTGACTTCCCAGACCCGGAAGACCTTGAGAGTGCCGCCAGTCTGGGTGTCATGCGCGTGCCAAATCGCGACTGGCGCCGCTAGGACCCCCCCGCACCGGGACCGCGACCTGCCTACGGCGCGTGGCCTAGCCCTGCGTCCCGCCAGACTGTGTCGCAGACCCGTGGGTAGGCAGGCGCCAGTCGACCCGTTCCATCGCCGCCATGTAGTCACGATTCGACATGTCGAGCACGCGAGCTCCGATCTCATCTATCTCGACCGCCCCCGCCTTCACGAGGTTTCGCACGAAGTTGACCTGCGAACACAGATCATGACGAGCAAGGGCGAATAGGCGCCCGCTTGCTGAATGCGAGGATATGCCAACGTACGACTTGTCGTAGCGACTCGCCCTGTCCGAGAGGAAGAAATTGGTGCCAAACACCTTGATTCTGCTGGGATTGAAGTGAAGCATGTCGAACAGCATGATCGGGATCATGTTCGGGTGTCCATCGAAGAGGCATGGGCCGGGTAGAAATGCGGCACGCGATGGGGAGAACCGCGCAACCTGTGAGGGGTCTTTGAATACGGCGAGGCGCAGGTCGGACAAGACGCCTATGTGCGCATCTTGAACCGCTCGGGCTCCGTGTTGCTCGTTGTAGTAGGAGACGTCGGTGCGACTGCCGGCTGCATCCTGTGATGGCAAATGACTCGCACCCCAGTAGCTCACTCGAACGATGACGTCGAACGTGTCGATCTCGCGACCCAGTCCTTCTGGGCATGGCGCGGGACCCACGATCGCCACAGAACGACCTGCCAACAGATTCCTGAACCGCCTGTCGCCTTCGTCGTCCACAGCTTCCGTCCCAGCGCGGGGCGTAAAGGAGCCGCGTTCGCTCATCTCAAGGTAGCTATCGATGGCGACAAGGTCGCTCGCGTGTGAGCCAGGGTCGGAGAGCTTCGCGCGAAAACGGCGCGCAGCAGAGATATCTCCGCCGTCGAGACTCGCTCGAATCGCTGTGAGCAGCACACCTGGGTCCTCGGCTCCGTCTCCATTGCTCACAAGCAAGAGCGCTGCGTCCCTTGCATGCATGCGCGCGGCCTCAGACGCCTCAATGAACCCGTGAATCATCAGCGAATACCGCATCGCAAGCCATGTCTCCACATCCAGGGAAGTCGTCTCCAGCCGTCTCGTCGACTCGGCTAGCCGCGCCGACACATCCTGAATGTGACTGTGTTCCGCGGTTGTGGAACCTAGTGCGAGAAGCAGTTCGGCCTGGTAGTCTTCGGGCAGCGAACGACGCGCAGCCCTCAGGACCGCCCCCAGTCGAAGACTCACGTCGTCGATAGCTTCCACGGGCACGCCCAAATCGCCAACGAGTTGCCTCTGGATGTTCCGGAAGAAGATGCTGGCGACCACAACCACGTCGTAGTCGATGCCGCCCAGCTCGTGAGGTGGAATCACCCACGTGCCACAGAACTCCGTCGCATGCTTCTCGGAATCGTTGTCGGCGACGGCGAGGACCTCGTACATGTCTCGATGCCTCTCGAGGAACGCCACGCCCGATGCGCTCGCCCCGAAAACCACTGCCCTGGGTTTGCGATCAACCAAGTCGCTGGCCCCTTCTCGAAATCGCTATCGTCCCATGATCTCTGCCGCAACCACAGCGTGCGCCAAGGCACCTGACCGTAGACGCGACAGCGCCTCCAGAATCTCGCCTCGGATACGCTCGCGAGCGTCCCACGTCTTGAGCATCACATCCGTTAGTCGCTCGGCGTCAAGCTCCTCGATGGGGATGAACCAGTCGCCAAGTCCGATCTCGACCATGGCTGGCTTGACATGCCACTCCCCGCCACACGCGACCGGTGGCACTCCGTGCACCGCTCCGAAGACCAGCGAGTGACGCCGGTTCGAGAAATGCATGTCCAGCAGGGGAAAGAGCGAGAGCGTCTCGAAGATGTCGTGCTTCTTCACAATCTCGTGCGCCCGATCTTTGTGCCGCATGCGCGCAACTATGTCCGCATGCGTGGGCCTGTCGTCCTGATACTTGTGGAACTCCGCATCAACTTCATATGTGCAGTTCGGAATGAAGAGGACATTGGCGTCCGTGCTCTCGATCACGCGATCCATGGCATCCGCCAGCAGCTGGCAGTAGCGATCCCATTCCTCGTCAGACCACATCCAGTACTGATGCCTGAAGTTGAAGCCGATGAGTTTGTCGGACTTGGGCTCGATGCCTTCTTCGGCAAGAATCGCGAGCCCGCGCTCGGTACCCTCGACGGGATTGAGACCCCACGCCGTGTCGGCGAGCACGACGGTGTTGTCGGTCGCGATGCCCATCTCCTCCAGAACGTCGCGCGAGAACTCCTCGCGCAGTGTGACCTTGGTGGCGTTCGTGACGCAGTACTTCGTAAGCTCGCGTCCCAACTCGGTCTCGAGTGGGCGACCCATGTGAATCGAGTACAGCAGAACCGGCTTCTGCATGAACTTCGCCAGGGTAGTAAGGAGAGCAGCCTGAGGCGCAAGGCCCTTGTAGACGCCGAGCGAAATCTCGTTGAACGGGTCTCCGCCAATAATGAGAAGGTCGCAGGCTTCCATCGCCTCGCGCATTGTCCGCAGGTTGTCCCCGCTGTCACCGGGGTTCAAGCCCAAGTACCAGCGGCCGACACTCTGCTCCTTCGAGTCATGGTCGAGGTTCTTCGCGACCTTCTCGATGCCGTAGAGGTCGGCGAGTTCCTGGTCCGGATGCCGGGCCAGCCATGTGATCTCGACATCCGGGATCTGCTCGTGCAACTCCCGAACGAGGACCGTGAGCAGCGCCTCGTCCCCGAGATTCTCGATGCCGTATACGCTGGTTCCCGCGATGACGATGCGTTTCATCAGGTAGACCTCTCACTTCCGTTTGCCATCCCCGGCGACCTAGGATCCGGACCTTGCCAGCTCGGTCGCCAACTCCGCGTGACGCAAAGCGCGCGCCCGCAGCGCCGGCAGTCGTCTATCCTGCTCCGCTCGAATGCGCTCCCGGTTCGCCCAGACAGAGTCCAGGTTCTCTTTGACCGTTTCCGCGTCGAAGTCCTCGATATCCACGAAGAGATCGCCGCCGACGCCGAGCTCCTCCATCGTAACCTTCACGTGGAGTTCCTCGCCGACGCCAAGTCCAACACGACCGTGAAGCGCGGCGAAGATCAACGTGTGTCGCCTGTTCGAAAACGTCATCTCGAACAGGGGGAAGAGTGCGAGCGTGTCGTCGACGTCAAGCCTCGTCTGAATCTGATGCGCCCGGCCCTGGTTGCGTATCCGGGCAATGATATCACTGTGCGCGGGCAGGTCATTCTCGTACTTCAGCCCGGACGTGTATGTGTTGTGCGGCACGAACAATACATCAGCGTCGTACGTGTCGATCAGGTGATCGCAGATGTCGGCAACCGCAGTGGAGTACCGTGCCCACGTTTCCTCGTCCCATCGCCAATACATGTGACGGAACGTGATGCCGAAGAGGCGGTCAGACTGCAACTCGATGCCCTCAGCGGAGAGGATCTCCCGCCCGCGCGACTCATCGGGGGCGGGGTCGAGCCCGTATGCCGCATCTGCGAGCGTGATCACATGGTCAGTGCTCGTGATACCCATCTCACGGAGGATGGGCCTCGTCTGCTCCTCACGTATGGTCACCAGATCCGCATTCGAGACGCAGTAGCGTGTGAGCTCCTTGCCAGCATCTGTCGTGAGAGAGCGCCCCATATGGATTCCGTTGACCATGACCGGGGTGCCGTGGAACTTGG
This sequence comes from Actinomycetota bacterium, assembly GCA_016841065.1. Taxonomy (GTDB): domain Bacteria; phylum Actinomycetota; class Coriobacteriia; order Anaerosomatales; family JAENZW01; genus JAENZW01. The sequence goes on along the minus strand of JAENZW010000032.1, from coordinate 4,997 downwards.
CGAGCGTCATGAGAAGCGAAGCATATGGAGCCGGACCACGATATACGCCGAGACTGATGTCGATGAATGGCTCGCCGCCTATCACGAGAAGGTCCGCCTCCGCGATTTCGCGCCAGATGGCCGCAAGATGGTCGGTGTCATCTCCGGAGTTGAGCCCCATGTACCAGCGGCCGAGGCTGGCTTCCTTTGTCTGGTGATCGAGGTTCGGAATCGAATGCACCCCGAACGACGAGTCAAGGCTTGCGGAGGGATGGCGCGCGAGAAGCGTCAGGTGCGCGTCTTCGTCGTACGCGTGCAACCCGTCGCAGAAGACCTTGAACATCGCATCGTCGCTCAGATTGTCCAGTCCATACACGCTCGCGCCTGCAATGACGTACTTACTCACGTTGTGCACCTTCCAGGTGTCTGTTCTCCGTGCGGCGCAGCGGTCACTCGGCGCACGCACACGTGACGACGAGATCTGCGATGCGTCCGGCTCCTCGCGCATCGACGAGGCGCTGCGCGTTCTCGGACATTAAAGCACGCTTCACCGGATCATCCAGAAGTGAGCGAACTGCCTGGGCCACTGCGGCATCCGACGCATGATCGACGAGTCCGATACTGATCGCCACGCCCGCCTCGTGGAATGCCGAAGCGGAAAGCGCGTGATCGTCAGTTGCCGACAGCAAGACTGCGGGCACACCCGCACACGCCAGCTCGTAGGCGGTCACCCCGAAGGACGCCACCGCGACTGTGGCGTCGGACATGACGCCACACATGTCAGCGACGTCACGCAGTACCCGAGTCCGCAGCTGCGAGGCGCTGCCGTCGACGATCTCCGCGTCGCCGGCAGCCGGGCCGACGACCACCGTGATTCCGAAGTCGCCTGACATACCCGCGAGCGCGCTCGCCACCTGCTTTGTGGTCCCTGCGGGATCGGCACCGCCCATCGTGACCAGAACGTTGGCTGTGGCCGGCTCGACCCGAGGAGGGCACGACGCGAACTCTCGGCCAAGCACGACCCACTCCCACCCGATATGTGCGTCCCCGTGCGCTCCATCCCACGTCAGCGAAAGCGCCTGCGGAACAGGAGGGTAGAACGCCATGTCAACTTCGAACCGTCGGTCGCTCGCGTCATCGACCACAGCGCATACGGAACCCTGCTCCCTTAGCGCGACAACGTCTTCGCGAGAGATCGCCGATCGCGTGTCCATGATGACGGCGTCCGGCCGCAGCCTGTAGGCCATCTCCACGACCTCTAGATCAGGACCTACGAACTCAACGCCATACCCGCGGCGGCGCACCTGCTCGGCAGCAATCTCGTCCCCTTCAAGTGCGAACCGCACGCCCCAGCCATGACGCTCCGCGAACTCCGCCGCAAGTGACAGACACCTTCTGACGTGGCCCATGCCGGTCACTGAGCCGCCATCGCACCTGAACAGCACCATTCTCGTGCGCTCGAACGCGGTCTTCTGGTGCACATGAGCGTTGATGTCCGGCAACTCCGGGTGCTCGCGGACCAGGCTGACAACCTGTCGGACGTCGATGTCGCCCGCGTCGGCACCGGACCTTCGGTAGAGCTCCGCCAGAAACTCGAGATCGGCTGGCGTATCCACGGATGTCCGAACGTCCTCGATACGCACGTCCGGATCACTCGGCAAACACACGATACGAAACAGGTCCGGACGTCGTTTCATCATTGGCGTGACGTGCTCGACGTTCGCCGGATCATCTCCGGCCAACTCCACAACGCGCAGCAAGGCGGACGCCGTGAATGGCTCGAAGCCGTCGTGGATGGTCCTGTGTTCGGGATCGATGGCGCAGTAGTCCCCGTCTTGCTCGACAAGAGCGTCTACCATGCGGTCAATGGTTCCCGGGTCCACGAGCGGCGCGTCACCCGTGACACGGACTATGACGTCCGCTTCGGATTCCTCGGCAGCCATCACGTAGCGCTGGAGAACGTTGTCGAGCGGGCCGCGCACGACGCGCACGCCCTGTTCTTCGGCGTAGACAGCAAGGGGGTCGTCAGTCGCATCGGTCGACGTCGCGAGCACGACTTCGTCTATCGAATTGCACAGAGCAAGCCGGTGAAGAACATGCCAGATCACCGGTTGACCGGCCAGGAGCCGTAGAGACTTGCCCGGAAAGCGGCTCGAGCTCATTCGCGCCTGTATGATCGCGACCCGGCGCACGTCACTCATCCCAGGTGTCGCGAATGCTTCTCATCGGTCTAAGGCCGTCAACCGGGTCCGCCCGCCAGTTGCGCTCGCGACTTTCGTCTTCGGACGGTTCCTTCGTTCCGGAGCCGTCTGCCAGAATGCCGCTGCGCACATTGGCAATGAGCGCAGCTATCTCATCTGGCAACCAGCAATGACCGGAGGCGTACTCTGCCCCCGCGCCCTCCAGGTCAAAATGGAACTCAACAATCTCCGCACCCCAGGTGAATACCGCCCGTGTGACCACCCCGGCATCCACGCTGTGATCCGACCACCCGACCGGACAACTGAAGGCCCGCCGCATCGTCTCGATTGCCGCGAGATTGCACTCTGCGGCGGGAGCCGGATAGCTTGACACACAGTGAAGCAGGCTCACGTCTTCCCCACCCGCGTCGCGCATGACCTCCACCGCATGACCGACCTCGTCGAGAGTCGCCATTCCCGTGGAGACCACTATCGGCTTGCCCGTGTGCGCACACTCGCGCAGCAGCTCATCCCACAGCAGCTCGTAGGAGGCTATCTTGTAGAAGTCCACGTAGGGGAGCAGCTGCTCGACAGCGTCCATGTAGAACGGCGTACACGAGAACTCGATGCCTGTCTGCCGACATCGCTCGACTAGCGCGGGGAGAAACTCGAGTGGCAGTTCCCATGCGACGCGATCCCGATGCGCCTGACTCCTCGACAGAACCTCGGGTGCGAACAACTCGGCGACCCGGAACAGCTGAAACTTCACGGCATCGCACCCGGCGGATGCCGCCGCGTCAATGAAGGCGAGCGATCGGTCCAGGTCGTGGTTGTGATTGCTGGAGACTTCTGCGATGAACCTGGTCTTCATGGGTGAGGCTCCTGCCAACTGCACGCGTCGGGCTACAGCGCGAAATCGGGATCCACGTGCAGGCGAATCAACTCTCGCAGCTGGTCGACGCTGAGCCAGTCGGTGTTCGTGCCGCTGGAGTAGCGGAACCCCGGCTCGCACATTCTGCCACTGAACTCCTCGCTGAAACGCTCGACGTGCCATGGGCGCGTGGACGGCAGAATCACAAAGTACTTGTCGAACTCCACCGTCGAGAGCGCATCCGTCTCCGTAATCATCTCCTCGTGCAGCTTCTCACCCGGGCGGATGCCGACGACTTCGCGAGTGCAAGTGGGGCACACTGCCTCGGCCACGTCGGTGATCTTGTAGCTCGGGATCTTGGGCACGAATATCTCGCCGCCCCACATGTTCTCAAGAGCGAACAGCACGAGGTCCACGCCTTCTTCGAGCGAGATGTTGAATCGTGTCATGCGCTCGTCGGTGATCGGCAGCTTGCCGGTGTGCCTCTGCTCGAGGAAGAACGGGATCACACTCCCGCGCGAGCCCATGACATTTCCGTACCGCACAACACCGAATCGGATGTCGTGCTGCCCTCGGAAGTTGTTTGCCGCGGTGAACAGCTTGTCGCTCGCGAGTTTCGTCGCGCCGTAGAGGTTGATGGGCGCCGCGGCCTTGTCGGTCGACAGCGCCACGACACGCTTCACGCCCCGGTCAATCGCCGCCTCGATAACGTTCTGCGCCCCCAAGACGTTGGTCTTGATCGCCTCGAACGGGTTGTACTCGCACACGGGAACATGTTTGAGGGCGGCAGCATGGACGACGATGTCGATGCCCTCCATGGCCCGCCACAACCGCTTCTCGTCCCGCACGTCGCCGATGAAGAACCTGAGGTTCGGATGTCGATCCTTCGGGAAGACCTGCGCCATCTCGAACTGCTTGAGTTCGTCACGCGAGAAGACGACAACGCGCTTCACGTCGGGGTATCGGGTCAGAACAGTCTCGACGAACTTCTTGCCGAACGAGCCTGTCCCGCCAGTCACGAGAATGGATGCACCATTGAGCATGGATGTGAGCTCCGAGTTCGGGGTCAACATACGTATCGTACCAGTGAGTCGGGTAGCGCGGGCGAAGCGGCGTTCACCCTCGCCTGATGCTCCCTTGCTCACGCGCCTGTCGTTCCGCGAAGAGCAGGTCCGTCAGCAGGCCCCCGGGAGTCTTGAACCGCTCAGCTCCGAGATAGAAGTCCGTGAGTTCCAGCTGCTCTTCGGTTATTTCCGTCGGGAGTCCTTCGAAGAGCGCGGCAACCCGGCCCTTCTCCCTCCCCTGCTTCTCGGAGGAATTGGCGACCTCGAAGCCAGGCGCGACACTGACCTTGATGGAGCTCGGCATGATCCAGTAGGGAATTCCCGAGGTCAGTGCGTAGAAGGTGTTCGATGCGAGACCATTGCTGCCCGCGTACTTGTGAGCTGCCAGGAGGTGTATCAGCCGGTACATGAAGACGTCGTCGTGCAGGTGCCCGGCCGTGACGATGCGCATCCCCCGCTCCTCGAAGGGCTTGTGAAGCCCGATCGAGTAGTCAAACCAGTGGATACATGCGGTCACCGGCTGATACTCCTCGGGCAGTTCGAGCAGTCGGTCCGCAATCTCCTCGAGCGGAGACTCAAGGCGCACCGCTGCCGTCGAGTGCTTCGGGAAGAATATCATCCCCTTGCGCTCGGGGAACTGCGGCAAACCGCCAACGCGAGCGAGCGCATACAAGAACGGTGCCGCCGCCGGAATCACGATCTTGCGCGATCCCCGCTTGTACGCCCGATCCAGGAACTCCGGGAAGCTCAATACGACGGGCAGCTCAGCTTCCTTCTCCTGCGGCGGCGCGCTCTGATCTGAGGAGAGGTACACCCCGTGCGGCACGATCGCGAACAGCGGCTTCTCTATCGGATACCCCGCGTACGCCTTGAGCACCCCTGCCGCGCCATAGTTGTTGTTCG
>JAENZW010000031.1 GCA_016841065.1 Actinomycetota bacterium | reverse complement strand
GTGATGCGGGCGCGTTCGCCCGAGCCCTGGCCCACCCGGCGGAGTATCGCCCTGACGCGGCTCACGAGCTCGCGCGGCGAGAACGGCTTGGTGACGTAGTCGTCGGCGCCGAACTCGAGGCCCAGGATGCGATCGACCTCGTCGCCGCGTGCGGAGAGCATGATGATCGGCACGTCGGACTCCTGTCGGATGTCGCGTGCGAGATCGAGGCCGCTCTTTCCCGGCAGCATGACGTCGAGAATGAGCAGGTCGGGCTTCACTTCGTTGAAGAGGAACGCGCCGCCGGTGGCGTCGCCGGCCGTGTGCACCTCGAAGCCTTCCTGCTCGAGGGCGTAGGTCACGACCTTGAGCAGCGACTCTTCATCATCGACGGCAACGATACGAACGGTCATACGGACTCCGTAGGTCCGGGTTCCAGTGCTTCAACAGCTGCACCGCCAGGCGCGCTCCCGATGCGAGGCGGCCTGCGTCCATTATGTAGCATCCGACTCGCCGACGAAACGCGAGGAGGGCGACCGGTGAAGCGGTAGGAGCGTCAAAGCCTCGCGTTCCGGACTGCCCTGATATCACATAGGGGAGCGCAGAACACCCTCTTGTCTGAGGGTCTCTGGCTCGCAAATCTATGCCCTGACCAGTAATCGAGGGCTCAGCCACGCCTTCGTGAATAAATCACGATTAATCGCACAGGTGTTTCAGGCGGGTATAATTAGCAGCATCGTGAAGGCCCCCCGGCGAGTTGCTATACGGCACCCCGGGGGAGGCGCTGATGGGTTCGCGGATCCGTTTGCATCGGGTTCTGTTCATCGCTTTGGCGACAGTCTTCGTCGCACTCCTGATCGAGTTGAGCGGCGAATTCCACTTGCTCTGGCCGTTCTACTGCGTCCCGATCTTCGTCGCCGCACTCACATTCCACGCGCCCGGCGCGATTCTCATGACGGCGACAGTCGGAGCCATCGTCGGATTCAACGTCCTTGATGCGAACGTTTCTGTGACCGATGCCGGGGTCGCGGAAGCCGCTGTCGGCGTCGGCGCCTTCTTCATCTCGGCGATGATCGTTGGCGTGCTCACCCAGAGACAGGAGCTACGCTCAATGGAGCTGGAGAGGATCTCGGTCTTCGACCCTCTGACCGGACTCTACTCCTCGACCTACTTCACAACACGGCTCGAAGAGGAGATCCGACGCAGGTCACGCTACGGCGGCGAGATAACGCTGCTTCTCATCGAGCTTGAGGATTTCAAAGAGTTCAAGGAGACATTCGGGACACGACGAGGCGACTTGCTCCTGGAGCACATGGCCGAAGTCATGAAGATCGCTGTCCGCAACACCGACGTGCTCGCGTACCGCCATGAGGGGACATTCGGACTGATTTGCCCGCACTGCCCGCAGTCCGACGCGGCGACCGTCGCCAGGCGCTTGAGTGAACTCGTCGAGAAGACCGAGTTCGAAGGAGATGAACTCGAGCCCGTAACCATGCATACGGTGAGGATTGGGGCCAGCACGTGTCCCGATTCGGCCCTTGATGCCGAGGAACTGCTCGCGCTCGCCGAGTCCGGACTTCGAGCGTCCGAGAGCGGCCACGCGACACCCGCGTCACCGGCCGAAGGTTCGCAAGCGGGTGAGGCGTGATGGCTATCGTGCAGCTCAGCATAGTCCTCTTCGGCTTCTGGATCGTCCTCTCGGGCTCGTTGGATCCGAGCGTGCTGGCTACCGGTCTCGTGCTGTCTACGATCGTGGCCTGGATTGCTGCCCGGCTGCTGTGGACCAAGGATGACGCCCCTATCCTCACCTTGCGGCAGGTAGGACGCTTCATCGTCTACGTCGGGTTCCTGGTCAAAGAGATCGTCTGGGCCGCCATCTACGTCGCAGAGAAGGTGTTGGATCCCCGGCTGCCCATAGACCCGGCAATTATCGAGCACAAGTCCGCGTTCAAGAGGCCCGTCTCGGAGATCGCGTTGGCGAATTCCATCACTCTCACGCCGGGCACTCTTACGGTCGATGTCGATGACTCGGTGTTCTTCATACACTGCCTCAGCGGTGAGTTCGCCGAGGACATTGCCTCCCGCAAGCTCGACCACATGATTGCCCGCGTCTTCGAGGGGGAGTGAGATGGACATCCTCTTCTGGGCGATCGCGACCTTCTTGCTCGTGAACGCATTCATTTGCCTATACCGGGCATACCGCGGGCCCACGGTCGTCGATCGGCTGCTGGCCGTCAACATCGTCGGTACGAAGACGCTCGTGGTACTCGTGTTGTTGTCCTTCATCTTCGCCCGCGGTCTGTTCATGGACGTTGCCTTCGTCTACGCCCTTCTGAATCTCGTGGTGACCCTTGCCGCCTCGAGGTTCCTCGAGACGGGTCGCCTCCACGAGGAGTGGCAGCAATGAGCAATCACCCCGTCGTCTTGGCGATCACCGTGTTGTTTGTCTGCGTCGGAGCGTTCTTCTTCCTCGTGGGCACGATTGGCATCCTGCGCCTGCCCGACTTCTACTCGAGGACGCACGCGGCGACCAAGTGCGACACGGTCGGGGCCGGATCGATCCTGGTCGGTCTGGCCGTGTACACGGGTCTCGAATTCGATTCCTTGAAGATTCTGGCGATTGCTGCGTTCGTGCTTCTTACGAGTCCCACGGCGGGCCATGCTCTGGCCCGCGCGGCCTTCCGGACGGGACTCGTCCCCTGGACCCGCAGTCCGGACAAGGGCGGTGTTGGCTGATGAGCCGCGCATTCGATCTGGTTCTCTACGGTCTTCTCATCGCGTGCGCTCTGGCGGTCATCCGTACGAAGGACCTCCTAGCCGCATCCATCATCTTCTCGACCTACAGCCTGATCCTGTGCCTGGTGTGGCAGCTCAGGGGCTCGCCTGACGTGGCCCTCACGGAAGCGGCCGTCGGTGCCGGCGTGACGACAGTGCTGTTTCTTGTTGCCGTCGCCAGGACATCGAGGCGAGAGCGATGAGGCGTGCGCTCACTCTGGCGCTTCTGATTCTGGCATCCGTGCCCCTTCTGTATGCCGTCTCGCTGCTTCCGCCGGTCGGCTCGGAGGACAACCCCACCTACACGTATGTCGTCCCGCACTACCTCGAAGAGGGTCCGGAGGAGACCGGGTGCGAGAACATAGTGACCGCGGTCATCCTCAACTACAGGGGCTTCGACACCGGTGGTGAGGTCACTGTTATCTTCACTGCCCTTATGGCTGTGTTCGGGGTGCTCCTCATTCCGCGTCCTGCCGAGAAGGTGCGACAGCCTGAGAGCGCGGTTCCCGTCAGCCCCGTGACCCTGTTCATTGTCCGTACGCTTGCGCCGTTCATCGTGGTCTTCTCTGTCTACCAGATAATCAACGGCCACTCGACACCCGGCGGTGGTTTCCAGGGGGGCACAATTATCGGCGCGCTTCTGATCGCCGCAAGTCTTGTCATGGGAAGCGAACGTACGCAGCGACTGTTGCCGGAGGGTGTTCGTCGGTGGCTGCAGCCTGCAGCCGTGCTCATGTTCGCCGTGGTCGGCGTGACGGGCATGCTGCTCTTCGGCGAATACCTCTCGTATCCCATCGAGGGGGAGTATCTGTTCCTCAGAGTCCCCTTCCTGACCCTTGTCGAGATTGGCATCGGAGTCGGAGGCGCCGCGATCGTCGCATCCATCTTCTGGGCCATGGAGGGGAGCGACGGATGAGGGCCTTGTGGACGAACATCGACTATGTCGCGTCGGTGATCCTGTTCCTTATCGGGCTGTACGCGATCATGGTGAAGGGCAACCTCATCAAGAAGCTCATGGGGCTCAACATCATGGAGACGGCCGTGTTCGCCTTCGTCATGTCGGCTGGTATCGTGACCGACGGCGATGCCCCAATCATGGGCGCCGGGGCGAAACCGCCCTTCGCGAATCCGCTTCCCCAGGGTCTCATCCTTACGGGGATCGTGGTTGCGCTGAGCACGAGCGCACTTGCCTTGAGCCTCATCATCCGCATCTACCGGCAGTACGGGACCATCGAGTCCGATGACCTGTGGGGGGTGGAGTGACGATGGGCGGCGGCCAGTGGCCCGTAGTGCTCATCATCACCCCTCTGATCGGCGCCGCTCTCACACCCATCCTCGCGAGACGCCGGCCCCAGATCGCCGGGTATTGGGCGCTGTTCGTCTTCAGCATCGTGACATTGGCGGCTGGCGTACTGATGTATCGGGTGTCGACGCAGGGTCCGTTCTCCTACTACATGGGGGGCTGGAGACCACCGCTTGGCATCGAGCTGCGCTTCGACGAGTTCAGCGCCTCAATCGGAGTGATCTGCCTCATCGGCTGGCTCTCACTCATGTTCTCGCTGGCATACGCGAAACACGCCCTTCCCGAGCGAAGGATCCCGTACTACTTCGCGCTCGTGCTGCTCTGCCTAGGAGGCATGAATGGCTTCGCCGTCACCGGCGACATCTTCAACCTCTTCGTGTTCCTCGAGATTCTCTCGCTTTCCGGCTACGCGCTCGTAGCGATCACGGGTGAGCGAATCGCGGAACTGGCCGCATTCAAGTACCTGGTCATGGGTGCCATTTCGTCGCTCTCGATACTACTCGCCGTAGGTTTCATGTACGCGCTGACCGGCACGCTGAACATGACCGACCTGGCGATGAGGCTCCGAGACGTCGAGCCGTTTCCCGTGGCGGTGGCAGTGGGCGCACTCACGTTGGGATTCTCAGTCAAAGCGGCACTGCTCCCTCTTCACATCTGGCTGCCCGACGCCCACTCGATCGCCCCGAGCCCTGTGAGCGCGATCCTGTCGGGTCTCGTGGTCAAGATCGGCGTGCTCGGCATGTTGAGGATGTACCAGATTCTCTACAAGGCCCAGATATTCGACCTCTCTGCGCTGAACACGACCCTGATGTGGCTCGGTGCGATCTCGATCGTTCTGGGCGCGTTGTTCGCAATGGTCCAGGAAGACATCAAGATGATGCTCGCGTATTCGACGATCTCGAACATCGGCTACATCTTCATGGGCCTCGGACTCGCTTCGAAGTACGGCATCATCGGCGCGTCGGTGCACATCTTCAACCACGCGCTCATCAAGGCGACGCTATTCCTCGGCGCAGGTGCGCTCATCCATCAGACCGGTTACCGAAACCTCGAAGACCTGCGCGGAGTCGGAAAGGCGATGCCAATCACGTCCGCGGCGATTGCCATTGGGGCGATTTCGATCGTCGGCATCCCACCTACCGCCGGCTTTCTGTGCAAGTGGTACATAGCGCTCGGGGCCATCGAGGCCGGACGCCTGTTCTTTGCTGTCACGCTGCTGTTCGGCGCTCTGTTCATCTTCGTGTACTACATCCGCATGCTGAACGCGTTCTACTTCATGCCCCCCGCCCACCCCGAGATCCTCGATGTGGGCGAGGCTCCCGTCACGATGCTGATCCCGATCGTGGTTCTGGCCATGCTGTGCTTGCTGATGGGGATCTTCGGCAGGATACCGCTCAGCTTCATCGAGCCTGCCGTGACCAACATGTTGGCGCCTATCGGGGGTTGATATGGAAGTCGTAGACATTCGGCCGCTGCTTGCCCCTGTGGTCTCGCTCATGTGCGGTTTTCTGGTCTTCTTCTCCGGTGAGAGGGCCTGGTGGAGACGCTTCTGGAGCATCGCCGCCGCAATCGTCAACCTGGGTGTCGTGTACTCGATGCTGCCCGGCGTTCTCGATGGCGTGATCTACAAGTTCGCGCTTATCGAGTTCACCCCCGGCATAGGTCTGGCGTTCAGAGTCGATGCACTCGGCATGTTCTTCGCGCTCGTTTCTTCGAGCCTGTGGCTGATCACTACTGTCTATGCAATCGGCTACATGGAGAGCGAACACGAACGCGCGCGGTTCTTTGGCTTCTTCGCGCTCTGTGTGTCGACCACCATTGGAATCGCTTTCGCCGAGAACCTGCTCACCCTGTTCCTCTTCTACGAGATGCTCACCATCTGCACGTATCCTCTCGTAGTCCATGAGGAGACTCCGGAGGCTATGAAGGCCGGCCGCAAGTACCTCGTGTACACGCTTGTCGGTGGTGTGTTCGTACTGCTCGGCACTGCCGTGACCTTCCAGTGGGCGGGCACACTCACACTCAGTCAGACCGGCATCTTGGACATGTCGGCCGGTAGGCAGGGACTGACGCTGCTGTTCGTGGCGTTCGTCATAGGCTTCGGCGTCAAAGCCGCGATAATGCCACTGCATGGCTGGCTTCCCTCGGCTATGGTGGCGCCAGCACCCGTCAGCGCACTTCTGCACGCGGTCGCCGTCGTGAAAGCCGGCGCTTTCGGCATCCTGAGAATCACCTTCTGCGTCTTCGGCGTGGAACTGCTTCAGGATCTGGGGATCGCGATCTGGCTTGCCGCTGTCGCCTCCTTCACGATCGTTGTGGCGTCGGTGATCGCGCTGACCCAGAACAACTTCAAGCGGCGCCTTGCCTACTCGACGATCAGTCAGCTCTCCTACATCGTGCTCGGGGCGGCACTGCTGACGCCGCTTGCCGCGCTAGGCGCCATTGTCCACATCGCCAATCAGGCGTTCCAGAAGATCACCATGTTCTTCGTCGCCGGCGCGATACAGCGGACCACCGGGCGCACGAACATCGACGAGCTCGCCGGCATCGGATACGAGATGCCGTACACGATGGGAGCGTTCACCGTCGCGGCGCTCGGATTCATCGGAATACCTCTGACAGCAGGGTTCATCACCAAATGGTATCTATCGCTGGGCGCGATGGAGACGGGCCATTGGATATTCGTCGTCGTGCTGATCACGAGCTCGGTGCTCAACGCAGCCTACTGGCTGCCCGTGATCTACATGGCATTCTTCAAGGTGTCGCCGGGTGTGCGCCCCCACGTGAAGGAAGCCCACTGGACGCTCCTTGTGCCCACCATTGTCTGCGCGATCTATGTGATCTTGCTTGGTAGTCTTGCCGAGGTTCCGGGGATGCCATTGTCCCTGGCGCGCACGGCCGTCGAGTTCTTCTTCGGATCGTGAGAGGAGTGATCGGGGTGATGAGCACTTGAGTTACTCCACAGCACTCCCGGTAGTAGTGCTCTTGCCGATATTCGGTGCTGGCTTGGTGGTTCCGCTCTCAAGAGTCTCGGAGCGTGCCCGCGCTATCGGGCTCACCCTCGTTGTCGCTCTGGCCGCAGGCCTTGTCGCGCTGCTGATCCCGGGTGTGCTCAGGGGCGAGATCTACGGAGTCCGCCTGTTCCAGATGACACCGACGATCTCGCTGAGCATGCGCGTCGACGCACTCGGCGCGATGTTCGCCATCACAGCGGTGGTCCTGTGGCTTCTGGCCGTGGTGTATTCCTTCGGCTACATGGCCGATGAACACAGCACGAACCGCTACTTCACGTTCCTCATGCTGGCTCTCGCCTGGACTCTGGGGGTCGCGCTCGCTGGCAACCTGCTGTCGTTCCTCGTCTTCTACGAGCTGTTCTCCATACTGACGTACCCGCTGGTGGTGCACGAAGAGACACCCGAGGCGATGGCCGCCGGCACCAAGTACATCACCTACATCATCATCGGAGGCGGTCTCGTTCTACTGGCCATCATGGCGACATACTCCATGGCCGGTGCGCAGGAGTTCGGAAGCACCGCCTTCTTCAACGCCGACCTCAGCCGAACGGCTCTGCTCGCGGTCTTCTGGTGCTTCATAGTCGGCTTCGGAGTCAAAGCTGCGCTCATACCACTGCACGGGTGGGTGCCCGACGCCCACCCTGCCGCCCCCGCTCCGTTTTCCGCGGTTCTGTCCGGCATCATGGTCGCTGCGGGCAGCTTCGGCATCCTCCGAGTTCTGTTCAACGTATTCGGGATCCCGTTGCTCAAGGAGCTCGGAGTCGCCGTGCCCCTCAGCGCAATCGCCGCAGTGACCGTCATCGTCGCTGCCATACTCGCTATCCCTCAGGACAACCTGAAGCGACGACTCGCGTTCTCGACGATCAGCCAAATGGGCTACGTGATCTTCGGTGCGTCGCTTCTAAGCGTCTCATCCATGACTGGCTCCTTCGTGCATATCGCCAATCACGCCTTCATGAAGGGCACCTTGTTCTTCTGCGCGGGTGTCTTCATCAAGCGGGCCGGCGTCCACAAGGTGAGCGAGATGGCAGGTATCGCGAAGAGACATCCGATCACCATGGCCGTGTTCACGCTCACGTCGCTCTCGATGATCGGCACGCCGCCGCTTTCCGGATTCACCAGCAAGTGGTACCTGGGTCTCGGCGTCCTCGATGCCGGGAAGCCCCTGTACCTTGTCGTGCTCCTGGGCGGAGCGCTGCTCGCGGCTGTGTACCTGCTCCCGATCATCTACGCCGCCTACTTCAAGGAGCCCTCGCCGGTCGTGCGCGACCTGTTGGCGAAGGGAAGCACTGCCGAGGCGCCATGGACGATGCTCGGACCCCTGCTCGCGGGCACGGCGCTCACCGTCGTGCTCGGCATTTGTGCCTCGGCGTCGGGGCTCCCCCTGTCTCTCGCGAAACTCGCCGCTGAAACGCTGCCGTAGAACAAGGAGGGCATGGCCTAGATGGAAGGTCACGTCACGTATAGCGTACTCCCGGCAGTGATCGTGCTGCTCCCGTTCGTGGCGTCACTCCTCGTGCGGCCGCTCGGGAGGCGTTCCGAGTCGCTCCGGGATTGGTACGCGGTCGTAGTTACGGCACTCACGTTCCTCGGCACCGTTGCTCTCATCCCTGCGATTGCCGAATACCACGTCATCGGGTGCGAGATACCGCTGCTGGTCGGCGAGATCACCTTCAGTGTCGATTCCTTCGGCATGTTCTTCGCGCTGTTCACGTCGTTCGTGTGGTTTGCCTCGACCCTGTACGCGGGCTCGTACATGCAGCACGAACAGAAGCGCAACCGGTACTTCACGTACACACTCGCCGTGCTCGGCGCCAACATGGGTGTTGTGCTCGCGGGGGACCTCATTTCCCTATACCTGTTCTTCGAGGCCCTCGGTCTTCTCGCCTACTGGCTCGTCGTCCATACGGAGACGCCCGAGGCCCTCAAGGCGTCCACGAAGTACTTGTGGATGACCGTAATGGGCGGGTTTTCGCTGGTAGCAGGTATCTTCATCGTCTTCGGACTGGGCTCGAACGGCAGCCTTGGTTCAGTGCCTATTGCCGAGGGCCAGACAGCCCTCGCGTGGGCGGCGGCGACCCTGATGATCCTGGGGTTCGGCGTCAAGGCCGGCATCGTACCCGTCCACATCTGGCTTCCCGACGCCCACCCGGTCGCGCCCTCGCCGGCGAGTGCACTGCTGTCGGGCATCATGATCAAGGCGGGGGCGTACGGCATCTTCCGCGTGGTCACGGCGCTGTTCAGACCGCCGATCATGGAAGAGGTCGTCGAAGAACTGTGGCACTTCACCACACAACTCGGATTCGCGGTCATATGGATTGGCATAGCCACGATGTTCATCGGCGTCGTCCTGGCGCTGCTTCAGGAGAACGCCAAGCGCATGCTTGCTTACCATAGCGTGAGCCAGATGGGCTTCATCATCACCGGGATCGGCGTGGCCGGGTATCTGGGCGCGCACGGAGCCATGGGGTACGCGGGCGCGCTCTACCACATCTTGAACCACGCCCTATTCAAGGCGTGCCTGTTCCTCGGCGTGGGAGCCGTGTATTTCCGAACGCACGAACTCAACATGTACAAGTTAGGCGGCCTATGGAAGAAGATGCCGCTGACGTTCCTGTTCACGCTCATCGCGGCCTTCGGCATCACGGGTGTGCCGTTGTTCAACGGCTTCGTGAGCAAGACCCTCATCCACCATGGGCTTGTGGAGGCAGTGGAGCACGCGGCCCACCTCGCGCACACCACGCACCTGGCCTCGTGGGCGCAGCAGGCCACCGCATTGTCCGTGGCCGAGAAGATCTTCGTCGTCACCTGTGGCGGTACCGCTGCGTCCTTCATCAAGCTTATCGTCTTCGTGTTCCTCGGCAAGCCCAAGCAGGAGTTCCCGGGAATCAAGGACGCTCCTCCCCGTATGCTTGTGGCGATGACGGCTCTCGCCGTCCCGATCACGGTTCTCGGCCTGGCGCCGAATTTCGTCCTGCACGGCGTCGTCGTCCCGGGTCTGCACATGTGGGGTCTGCACACTGCCATCATCGACGAGTTCGTGCCGTTCACGAGTGCAAACCTGTCGTCCCTCGTCATCCCCTTCATCCTCGGGCCGACGATAGTCGTGGTCGGCGTTCGCTACGGGCTTTTCCATGCCCACTTCCCCGCATGGTTCAGCGTCGATTACTGGTACCGACGCACTGCGCGGGCCTTCCTGGCCTTCTGCTCGGTGGCGAACCGAGGGTACGAGGCATACGTGGCATTCGTTTCGAGGTTGCTGGCAAGAACGTTCAGACAGGCCGCCCGAGGCAGTATCCGAATCCGGCGAACTTGGCGTCGCTTCATCGTGACCCTCGGCACCGGCGCTCCCGGACTCCGCCACCAGCAGTTCATCGACACGGCATACGTCATCATCGAGCGCGAGCGACACGGAACGGTGCGCCACGCGGTAGATGCGGCCATCGCTGCCGCGGAGACATCGGGGGACACGGAGGCGCACGAAATAGAGCGGAACGCGCATGCCGTACGTGACCTGGCGATGTACATGGCCACCAGACTGTCTGACGAGCGCATCGCGGTTGTGGCCGAACTGGCGCGGACCGGTCGGATTGAACCTCTCAGGATGGCTCTAGAGGAAAGCATGGCCCGGGTGGTGGAGCTCCGGCCGCTTGTTGCAGACGTCGCCCTCCGACTGGCGCCACGCCGCATGGCTGGCCAGAGCATCACGCGGGAACTCGCTCATGAGATGAACGTCATCATGGCCCGGGAGAGATTCGATCTGCTGCTGCGCGAGTCGATTCCATCGTGGAAGGTATCGCAAGCGACCGCCCGGCTCGGCCATCGCGTCGGCCAAACCCTTCCGAGGGAGGAAGTCGCACTAGCCTACGAGGCCGGATCGCAAGCGGCGGCCCAGCTCGGTCACCGCATCGGCCAGGTGCTTCCGAACGAGGAAGTCATGTCGGCCTATCGGGCCGGAGGTCTTACCAGGCTTGAGAATGCGGCCAGGTGGATTGCGAACACAGCGACGGGACTCATCGAGGCCGCCATCCAGGAGCGCGTCCCGTGGATGATCGAGGACCGCGTGGACTCCCGACGTGTCGCAAGTACCCGACTGGCAATCCAGCGCTACGTTCGTGACATTGGCCTCAATGTAGGCATCGCCATCTTGATGCTGCTGTTCTTCGTCCTCGCGACCGTCGCACGCGGTTTCTAGAATGGCGGAGTTGGGGCTGCAGAGACGGCAAGAGGGGGTAATACGATGTTCGAGGATGTCGGACGTATGAAGGGGTGGAAAGACGGGGCCATCATCTTCAGCGAGAACCAAACCGGACGAGTCATGTACGTCATCGAATCGGGTCGCGTTCAGCTTACGCGGACGAACATCCGTGAATCCGAAGAGATCGTGACCACGCTCGCGGTGATCGGTCCCGGCGCCTTCTTCGGCGAGATGGCGTTGTTCGACTCAGGGACCAGGTCGGCTACTGCGACCGCGGTCGGGCCCGTGGAGTTGAGACAGATCTCCCGAGGGGAGCTGGAGGCGGAGATTGCGAACCATCCGGAGGTCGCGTTCCTCCTGCTCAAGAAGATGAGCCAGAGGATCCGCAAGACCGATGTCATGATCGAGCGACTGATGGTTCGTGAGCATCTCGCCGAAAGTGCGTGGGCGCAGATGTGCGAATTGCAGTACCCAGACTGCCTCGACCCTCCGGCCTAGCTGGCCAGCCAAGCGCAGTAGGCTTTCGAAGCTGCCCTCACGGTCGCTCGCGTATACTCGGGACATGCAGCGACCTTCACAGACGTGAGGTCTGGGTCGGCCGTCTCCTGCGGAGAAGCTGGAACCTTTCTTGCTAGGACGTGCTCGCGGGGCAAGACGATTTCAAGACGGTCTTCCATCGACATCGCCGCGGGACTACTCTTGGTGCGTGGTACTCGATTCCGGACCCGATCGCATCGCGTACAGCACGAAGCCGAGCTGAAGGACGAGAGACTGCGCAGGTGCATGCGTTGCACGGTCACAACGTGTGTCCCAAGAACGGGTTCATCGACCTGCACCAGGACATGTTGTCCGGTGTAGAGACGCTGGAGGGCGGGTTCCCGGTCTACGGCTCGAGCTACCTGTCCGGCTCGTCTCATGCCACAGCGATCTGGTCATCCCTTTATCCGCGCGATTCGGATAGTTCCCTGCTGAGCCAGCTTGATGCCCACGACGAGTTGCTCGGGTCCCACAGTTCCTCGTTGCGCCTTGTGACCACCGCCGAGGATCTGGACCTGGAGGATCAGCGAACGGGGATCCTTCCACACTCCGAAGGGTTTCACCTTCCGGGCATCGAACCCGACACGCTGGATTGGCTGTGGGCCGAGCGCTCTCTGCGCAGCTTGTCGCTGACCTGGAACTACGAGACCGACTACGGGTTCAGCTGCTACGACGACGGAGCAGCTCCCCTCAAGCGAGCCGGTAGGCAGCTCGTTCGCGCGCTCGAAGACAGTCCGCTCTTGCTCGACCTGGCCCATCTGAACGATGCCGGGTTCCACGAGGTACTTGGCTTGTACTCGCCGCCGGTACTCGTGACGCACTCATTCTGCCGAGCGATCGGGGACCATCCGAGGGGCCTGACCGACGAGCAGTTGCGGTCGCTCGGGGACCATGGCGGGCTGGTCGGCCTGGCATTCGATCCGGACTTCCTGGGTCGGGGGTCCGTCGATGAAGCTCTCCGACACATCGACAGGATCGTCTCTCTCGCGGGCGAGAACGCTCTTTCGATCGGCAGCGACTGGGGTGTGACCGCTATGGGCGAGCTGGCGAACCCGTCATCGCTCGTTGCGTTGTTCGACGCGGTCGGCGCTAGCTACGGGCAAGAGCTGGCCGAGAAGTTCGCGTTCGCCAACGCGTACGACTTCCTTCGCTCGCAGCTGCCCGGCGAGCAGCACGCTGCGTAGTCGCAGGGGCTGGCCGTCAGGAGTGGGCGTGTGCCGTCTTCGGCCCGTGTATGCCTACAGGCTCGCCGAAATCATGTCGCGATTTGGCTCGGGCAGCGGTTCGAGCTCGGGGAACGCGCGCACCACCATGTCGACCAGTCGATCAGGAGATCTCGTGAGCGCATCCGTCGTCGGGATGCCGAGCTGGAGTTCGTATAGCGTGATCGCTGCGGTGACCTCAGCGCCAGTCATGTGCTCGTGGTTGATGGTAAGACCGATGACATGCGTGTCTGAGAAGGTTTCGATGAGGTTGATCTCGCGCGCAGGCGTCGGCATGCGCATGTCCGGAAAGTCGCAGCGCTTCCGGCGTGCTGGAGCGTGCTGCAGGATGACTCCCTGAGGTTGGCTACCGCGCAGGATGAAGCCCGATGTCAGGTAGGCGGGATGGCTCAGCGCTCCCTGGCCCTCGATGATGATCACATCGGGATGCTCGCGTTCGAATGCCTCTACCACCGTCGCTTCCATCTCACCTGCGCAGAACTGAGAAGGGGTAGCGTCGAGGGCCACCCCGTAGGCCGCACCCTGAATGAGACTGGTCTGCCCGGTGCCGACCAGCACCGCCTTTATGCCTCGTTCCTTGAGTTGCCGCACCAGGATCGTCGCGGTCGTGCGCTTGCCGATCGCGCAGTCGGTGCCAAGCACGGCGATGCGCGGGCAGGTGACCGCAGCGATGCGCCCGCTGAACGTCCGAAGATCCTTCTTGCCGCGAGGGCGCCGCACATCCAGGATCGTCACGCCATGTGCGGCCGCAGCCGCCGCGAGATCAGGGTCGTCGCCCAGGAACTCATGGAGTCCGCTCACAACGTTCATCCCGCGCTCCATGGCATCCAGTACCACGCGGCGCTCGGATGTCGAGAGCAGGCCGCTCGTGGGTGCAATCCCGAAGATGAAGAATTCAGGAACCTTGCCCGCCACAGCGATCGCATCCGCGAGGTTGGCACAGATGGGGATTCCGTTCGGCGCGTCGTCGAGCACATCGCCGGCGTCCAGGCCCGTCTTTTCGCTGTCGATGACCGAGAGGACTCTGTACTTGTCGGAATGGCGAACCAGGCCATTCGCCGTCTTGCCGTCGATGTCGCCGAAGTTCGCTTCGCAATAGATGACCGCGGTGCTATCCGGGCATGCTACGCCAAGGCGAACGAGATCGTCGTTCTCCATGAGAACCATCACTTCCGAGGGGAGAGGGGGCGCCTGGATCCACGTGGGGGCGCCGTACTGACCAAGTATACCCGGATTCGGCCGGCACGCGTGCCTCCCAGGCGTGCCGCGCGAACCCGAGCAAGCAGTTCCGGCTCCTACGCGAGCGTTCTACGCAGGTAATCCAGTTCTTCCTCGCCCTCGGGCTCGAGTTCGAAGTCAGTCTCGCCGATCTCCGCTATCGCCCCCGAACGCTGGTTGTGGACCCAGATCATCGTCTCGTTGGCGATGAGTTCCACACGATACGTGGGCTCGGGGAAGAGGACCGCCAGTCGCTCTGCCCGATGTTCCATGTCTGCGTTCACTGCTGTCACCTTCCTTCGACGCGCGAAAACGTGGACTTGGTCTACCTGCCCCCAGTGTCAGAACTCAAACTCCGGGGAGGTCACGGGCGACGCGAATTCGGCCCGGATCGTCGGGCCACCGGTCAGGCGCGTACGCAATTGGGAATCGACCGTGAGGAGCGCGGTCGCGTCGGGTACACCGCGGCGCCTCCGATGCGTTGACCAGACCAGCGACGATCGCTCGGGCGCGGACGGTCTAGTAGTACCAGATGACTGTCTCGTTCCCTGACAGGATGCCGTCCGGGTTGATGCTGGTCTGGCTGGTCCACGTCCCGTAGGGACCACCTTCGTCCCAGTTGTAGTCGTCGTAGTAGTAGAGGCACTCCATGTAGTAGTCCTGGCGGGCCGGAACGGTCACGTAGAGATCAAGGTCGGTGCCGTAGCCGCTCACCCACGTATCGATTATGACGACCCCCGCCGCGTTCTTGACGCGAAGGTGCGCCTCGGCCCAGTCCTCCGGATGCCAGATGAATGCGAGCGTCGCGGTTCCAGCGGGCGTCGATGTGAAGCTCGCGGAGTTCTCTGATTCGACGTTCCCTGCGATGTCGACCGACCAGAAGACGAGGGTGTGCGACACCGTGCCGCTCGGAGGCTCCGGCACGATGACCGTGGTTCCAGTCTGCTGCGCGCCGCCGTCGAGTCGATAGAACGTAGTCGCCACTCCGCTACCGCTGCCGTCGCTCGCGGCGAGCAGAATCGTGGCAGGTCCGAGGTATGACGATTGCGCATTGGACGTCGTGACCGGTGGCGTCGTGTCCGCCTCGCCTCCGGTCACAGTGAACGTCACCGTCTTCTGCGCTTCGGCGTTGCCGGCCTTGTCCACCGACCAGAACTTAAGTGTATGTGTCCCGTTCACAGTAGCTGTTGCGCTGGTCCCCGCCGCCTGCGGCTCGTCGTCGAGGATGTAGTACGTGGTCGCGACGCCCGCAAGTGCGTCAGTCGCCGTGAAGTGGATCGACGCGCTTCCGACATACGTCGCCTGCGCATCGGACGCGGTCACCGGAGCTGTCCAGTCCTTGACCACGATCTGTATGTTGTCCGCTTCCCGGTTGCCCACATTGTCCACCGACCAGTACCTGAGGGTGAAGGTGCCCTGGCCGGAGAGGTAAACCCAGTCTCTCGCGTACTGGGGGCCGTTGTTTAGACGATAGTAGGTGGCCGCAACACCGGTGGCTGGCGCGGGATCAACAGCCGTGAAGTTGACGCGCAAGCTCGTGGTCGTCCGGTCGTACGCGGGCGCGCTCGAGGTGGTGACCGGGGGCAAGCGATCCGCGGTCACCGTGAAGTTCGTGAGTTTGTGGGGGAGCTCCTCGTTGTTGGACGCATCCACGGACCAGAACTCAAGGCTGTACGCGAGTGTTCCGCTCGCGGGTTGTGCGATTGAGATGGTGGTGCCCGATTGCCGGGCCCCACCGTTGAGCTTCCAGTACGTCCCCTGCACAGGTGAGCTGTTGTCGTCTGTGACGGACAGCGTGATGGTCGCCGGGCCGACGAACGCGGCGACGGCGTTGGATGTCGTGGTCGGGGCCGTAGTGTCTGCCGCGACAGTGAAGGACGCCGTCCGGTGGGGCACCTGCTCGACGCCTGCACCGCTGACGGACCAGTACTCGATGGTGTGAGCGTCGGTGCCGCTCGTCGGCCCTGCGACGAATAGGCTCTTGGCTGCTGTCAGCGTGCCCCCATCGAGCCGGTAGTACGTGGTGGTCGCACCCGGGGTGCTGAAATGGATCGTAGCCGAGCCGACATAGGCGGCCTTCAGGTCGGAACTCGTATAGGGAGCGAGCGTCTCGATGGAGCCGTGACACCAGTCGCAGCTCTCGTAGTACACGTCCCAGTCGGATTCGTGACAGGCGTCTTCGCAGTCGAAGTTGTTGTGTGCATCATCAGCCGAGGGGTGGACGATCGTCGGATGACATGCGCCCTGTTGACACGACTTGTTCCACGTTGTGAACGAGTCTGCGGGCTTCGAGCCGTTGTGGCACGCGGCACAGTCGTTCCCGTGTATGGGTAGCAGCTCGGTCGTGCCGTGACACATGGAGCAGGGGATATCCCACACAAGAGGGCTGTAGCCCTCGTGGTAGTCGAACACGTTCATCGGACCGCTCGTCATCGTGCCGGTATGCGCGTTGTCGGCCAGGCTTGGATGCGTCTGTAGGCTGTGGCACGTGCTGCATTCCCTGTCACTCGTGTCGATCGCCGTGATGACGGTCTCGTCGGTCGAGTCGTGGCAGACGCCGCATCCGGGCTCCTCATGAATCCCGGTGAGGCTCGTGCCCCCGTGGCACCCGGCGCAACCCTCGGGGACTGTCACCTGGTGAAGTGCCTCGTGGTCCGCGCCTCCGTGGCACGTGCTGCATTCCTTGTCACTCGTGTCGATCGCCGTGATGACGGTCTCGTCGGTCGAGTCGTGGCAGAC
>JAENZW010000030.1 GCA_016841065.1 Actinomycetota bacterium | reverse complement strand
GCGTGCGATGCCCGCAAGGCCCTCCACGCCGACCGCCGCCAGGTACGCGCCGGCTGCAAGTGCGTTGAGCGCGTGATTGCTGCAGATGTTGCTCGTAGCCTTCTCGCGACGGATGTGCTGCTCGCGCGTGGACAACGTCAGAACGTATGCGTCGTTGCCATCCGCATCGACACTTCTTCCGACGAGCCGTCCTGGCATCTGCCTGATGTGCTGCTTTCGGCAGGCGAACACCCCCAGGCCAGGACCGCCGAACGACATCGCGCCACCAAGTGGCTGTCCCTCCGCTACGACGATGTCCGCACCGTAGGATCCGGGCGGCTCCATGATTCCGAGCAAGATCGGGTTCGTCGCCGCGACGAGAAGCGCGCCCGCCTCGTGCGCCATCTCTGCAGCCCGTCCAACGTCTTCGAGATTGCCGAAGAAGTTCGGACTCGCAAGCAGCACTGCAGCAACATCCTCGTCGAGCATGTCGTCGATCGCGGCGAAGTCGCAGACGCCGTCAGCGTGCTCGACTTCAACGACCTCAATGACACCCGACGCCGCGTACGTCGCAAGCGTCGAACGCCATTCGGGGTGAACGCTTCCCGAAACGACAATGCGGCTGCGGCGAGTGATGCGCGCTGCCATGAGCGCGGCCTCGACGAGAGCCGTGGCACCGTCGTACATGCTCGCATTCGCGACATCCATGCCGGTTAGCTCGCAGACCATCGTCTGGTACTCCCAGATCGCCTGGAGCGTGCCTTGTGAGACCTCTGGCTGATACGGCGTGTACGCCGTGAAGAACTCGGGCTTGCACAATACGTGTCCAACGACGCTCGGAATGTGATGCTCGTAGCAGCCGGCGCCGGCGAAACTCACAAGCGAACTCGCCGGTGAGTTCTCGAAGGCCATGTCGCGCAGGTGGCGAGCAAGCTCGATCTCCGACATGCCCTCCGGCAGCTCCAGGGGACGGCCGAGAAGGGCCTCGCGCGGAACGTCTGCGAACAGCTCATCTGCCCCGGAGACGCCGACAGCGCGAAGCATCGCCTCGCGCTGTTCGCACGTAATCGGTATGTAGCGCATCGGGGTCAGAAGCCGCTAGGCTTCACTGGTCACGAAGGCTTCGTAGTCCTCGGACGACAGAAGCACGTCAACCTCGGTCGGGTCGCTCAGCTTGACCTTGATCATCCAGCCCTCACCGTACGGATCCTCGTTGACCGCTTCAGGGGCGTCTTCCAGGCCGGAGTTCACGGCGACTATCTCGCCGGTGACCGGCGAGTAGAGTTCCGACACTGACTTGACGGACTCGATCTCGCCGAACGTCTCGCCCGCGGTCGCGTCGTCGCCCTCTGACGGCAGGTCTACATAGACGACCTCACCGAGCTGATCCTGGGCGAAGTGCGTGATGCCGATGGTCACAACGTCACCTTCCAGGCGAACCCACTCGTGCTCCTTGTCGTACTTCAAGTCGCTGGGGTACATAGTTCGCGACGCTCCTTTCAGGCCTGCGCGGCCGACAACGACGTGTCAGTGACGAACG
This sequence comes from Actinomycetota bacterium, assembly GCA_016841065.1. Lineage (GTDB taxonomy): Bacteria > Actinomycetota > Coriobacteriia > Anaerosomatales > JAENZW01 > JAENZW01. The sequence continues at coordinate 15,571 of JAENZW010000030.1, read as the reverse complement.
GCAGCTTCTCCACCGTTGCCGTGACGGTCTTCTTCCGTACCACAACCTCAAGTTCCGTGCCTGGAGCCGCAAGGGCGGCAGGCACGTAGCCAGTCGCGATGCCGACTTTGAGCGTCGGAGAGTACGTGCCGCTTGCCACCTTACCCACCTCGTTCCCTGCGTGCAACAAGGAATAGCCTGGCCGAGCAATGCCGTCCTTGAGTTGTATGCCCACAAGGCGTCGGTCAGGTCCTTTCTGGGCAATCCGTGCGATTGCCTCACGACCGAGGAAGTCACCTTTCGACAGTGATACGGCCCAGCCGAGGCCGGCGGATAGCGGGTCGACGCCGCGGTCGATGTCCAGACCGTGGAGCCGGTAGCCCATCTCCAAGCGCAGGGTGTCCCGGGCTCCGAGTCCACATGGCGTGACCTCGGGGAAGCTCAGCAGCGCACGCCACAAATCCGCAGCGCGGCCAACATGGCAGAACAGCTCGACGCCGTCCTCGCCGGTGTATCCGGTCCGAGCAACGAGCACAGGGATCGTGTCGAGTCGTGCCTCCACGATCGCGAAGCGCGCCGGAAGCTCGAAAGCCGCTCCCGCCAACTCGCGAAGCACCGAAATCGCCCGTGGCCCCTGAAGCGCGATCAGCCCCGTACGGTCGGATTCGTCCACCATCTCTACGTCCGCAGTGCACCTGGTGGACAGAAGATCCCAATCCGTCTGCCGATTCGCGGCGTTCACGACGATGAGGTACTCGAGATCCCCACTGTGATACACGATCAGGTCATCGACGATCCCACCATCTTCGTCGCACAGAAGCGTGTACTGCGCCTCGCCTACGTCGCGTATCTTGTCCAGATCGTTGGTCAGGAGCGACTGCAGGAAGTCATAGGCCCCGAATCCGAACACGCGGAACTCACCCATGTGGCAGACATCGAACACACCAGCCGAAGAGCGAACGGCCTGATGCTCCTCGATGATGCCGGCATACTGGACCGGCATCTCGTACCCGGCAAAAGGCACCATCCTGGCGCCAAGAGCCACGTGTTCCTCGTGTAGCGGCGTGTGCTTGAGACTGTCGTTCACGCGTTCCTCGTTCTCGCGATGCTCACTGAATCGCCACCTCGGGTATTCCGCCGAGGCCTATGTCCCCGGTCATTCGCCGCCAACCGCGAACCACCCAGATCCATGCCTTCTCGAGCATGCCGGGCGCTTCAACCTCCTCCGCAGCGACAACGGGGACTTGAGCAACCAGTCGGCCACCTTGGATGAAGTTCAACGTACCCAGTTGGTCGCCTTTGCTCACCGGTGCTCGCACCGAGTCCACGAGGGTGAGGCGCGATTCGATCCCGCCGTCGAGGCCGAAGACCGGAACCGTGACCGTCTCGGCGACCGCCGCAGCCACCGCGACATCCAGGTAGTCCGAGACGCGCACCTCTGCAACCCGAGCCCCCGTCACCGTGAGCTCCTCCTGCCGGTAGTTGCTGAAACCCCATTCCAGCAGCTTCTTGGCCTCACGAAATCGTACGGATTCCGTCTCCGTACCGAGTACAACAGCGAATAGCTCGATCTCTCCCCGCTTCGCTGACGCAACCAGGCAGTAGCCCGCGTCGTTCGTCCATCCAGTCTTGATTCCCGTTGCGCCCTCGAAGGACCCGATGAGGTCGTTGGAGTTCTCCAGGGTTCGGGCGCTTCCTCCGTTCTCCGGGCGGATCTTCACGCTTTCCAGCCCAACGATCCGCCGAAAGGTCTCGAGCTTCATTGCGTAGCGCGCGACAGTGGCGAGATCCTCGGCGCACGTGTAGTGGCTGCTCTCGTCCAGTCCGTGGGGATTGGCGTAGAACGTATTCTCCAGTCCCAACTCCTTCGCCTTGTCGTTCATCTTCGCTGCGAACTCGGTCTTGCTCCCGCCGACGTGCTCCGCAAGCGCAACTGCGGCGTCGTTGCCCGACTTCACCAGCAGCGCCTCGAGCAGTGTCTCAACCGTGTAGCGCTTGCCCGCCTGAATCTCCGCAGCAGACTCGCTGGTGGAAGCGGCCTCCTTCGAGACCTTCACGACATCGTCCAGTTTGGCATTCTCTAGAACCACGATCGCGGTCATGATCTTCGTCGTTGACGCCATCGCCCGCTTCTCACGGGGGCTTCGTGTCCAAAGCAGCCGCCCATCGGACGCGCACAGAACACCCGCGGCCATCTCCGTGTCGGGAACATCGCTCTTCGGCAGTTCTGCCGCCGTCACGTCGCCCACGGTGTCATCATCGAAGGTACGCGCGAATGCCGGCGAGCCCACAAGACCGATGGTCAGGGCCGCCGCAAGGAAAGCGCACGTGAGAAGGGATTTGGTCTGCGTCGCAAACACCCGATATGTCACAATGAAAGGGCCGTGTGCATCATACGACACCTACTCAGGCAGAGGGACGATGACACTTCGGAAGAATCGTCGCGACGACGGATACACGATGGTCGAAATCATGATCGTCGTCGCGATTCTCGCAATCCTCGTGATGATTGCGATCACCTCCTACGTGGTGGCCACCTCCAACGCCCGAGGAGTGACCTGCCAGCACAATCAGCGCCTCTTTCAGGATGCAGTGTTCGTCTACGCCGCACAGCAGAACGAAGACCCGGCAGCCATCGATAATCTTCGTTCCTTCGTCAACAACTACGATGAGAACATCAAGTGCCCCAACGGCGACGGCGTCAACCTGCAATACGACGCTGTTTCTCATGCGATTAGCTGTCCGAATCACCCGTAGGAGCGACGAGAACGACAACGGGAGGGCCAATGCGGTATAGGCGGTTTGAGTTGCTCGTCCTCACGGTAGGGACTGCCGCCATCTTCGGCAGCGCGTTCATCTCTTCCACGGGTGCCCCCATCGTCCAGGAAGTGATTGCACAGCTGATGCTCCTGGGAGTCCTGTTCGCGGCAGTCCACTGGGGGCGGAACGGCGGCTTCGCTGCGGCGACAATCGCTTCGCTCGCCTACATCCTGCTGCGCATTCCCGTGGTTCTGCAAGCGGAGGGACTGACCGGCGACATCGCGACTTTGCTGCTGATCCGGGTGTTCACATTCGGGCTGGTGGGCATCGTCGGCGGAGAATTGTGCGCTCGGATCAAGTACATCTTCAGTGGGCTTGAAGCCTCGAACTCGATTGACGAGGACAGCCGAATCTACAACCAGCGAGGCATGGTTCGCGCACTCCAGACTGCGTGTGGGCAGCACACCCGGTATGAGACCCCGTGTACAGTCATCTTGATCACGCTCGATCCCCGGCTCACTGCCGAGCTGCGCGCCTCGAAGCGGCGCGCAATCGTCCGCAGCATTGCCTCACACGTCCGAAATGATATCCGGCTGGTGGACGAAGCAGGGCGCCTCGACGACGGACGTTTCGCGATTCTGCTGCCTCACACGAACGCCGACGGCGGGGCGATAGTCGCCGAGCGCCTGCACGCAGGACTCATCGATCTCGTGGGTGCGAAGGACGAATCTCTCACGGTGCAGGCACTGTCTGCCCCACCACAGTTCGACCGGATCGCCGAGCTGACTCAGCAGCTTGCGTCAACTTTGCCAGTCGTCGAACCTCAGACCGGACTGTCGAGTTCGTAGAGATCCTCCGGAACGTACACCCTCAAGCCTGCCGCCTCGAGAACAGCGGCGGCGCGGTCGTCATCGACCTTGAAGATGTCGACGGCCGCCTCCGCTCCCGGCTCTACGAATGCGTACGCGTATTCGACGTTGACCCCTTGCGCACCGAGCGTCTCCAGCACATCAGCCAGACCCCCGGGCCGGTCCGGCATCTCGACAGCCACGACGCTGGTGATCGATACGCCGAACCCCTCACCCTCCAAGTGGGCCTTGGCGGCGCGCGGGCGGTCGCAAATCACTCGCGCGACCCCGAAATCCTGGGTGTCGGCGACCATCAGGGCACGCATGTTGATATCGGCATCGGCGAGTGTGCGCGCCATCTGTGCCAGATGACCCGGCTTGTTCTCAAGAAAGACGGATACCTGCTCCACCATGGCCCTACACTCCCCCCTGCTCGTCTCTTAGATCGATAACACGCTTTGCCTTGCCCTCGCTGCGGGCAATGGACTTCGGTTCCACGAGCTTCACATCGATATTCACCGCAAGCGCAGATGCGATCTCTGCGCCGACCCTTCGGCGCAGAGTCTCCAGCTCGCGAACCTCATCGAAGTCGGTGTCCGGAGCGACCTCCACATGAACCTCCACGTGGTCCATCGACCCGCGCTTCGACAGCACGACCTGATAGTGCGGCGCGACGCCCGTGACACCAGCAAGAACCTGTTCTATCTGACTCGGGAAGACGTTCACTCCCCGGATGATGAGCATGTCGTCGGTACGTCCGGTCACGCGCTCCATCTTGCGGAAGGTGCGCCCACACGGGCATACCCCCGGAATGATTCGTGAGACGTCTCGCGTACGGTAGCGGATCACCGGAATGCCTTGCTTCGTCAGCGTCGTGAACACGACCTCTCCCGGTTCCCCGTCCGGCACCGGTTGGAGCGTCTCCGGGTCGATGATCTCGATGAGGAAGTGATCCTCGTTCACGTGCAGCCCATTCTGCTCCAGGCACTCCGACGCCACACCCGGACCGAGTACTTCGGACAGGCCGTAGATGTCGATCGCGGTCAGCCCCATTAGCTCCTCGATCTGGCGGCGCATGTTGTCACTCCAGGGCTCTGCGCCGAAGATGCCGGCCTTCAACGGCAGGTCCCGGACGTCCATACCCATGTCTTGCGCCGTTTCGGCGATGAGAAGAGCGTAGGAGGGCGTACACGCAAGGATCGTCGTGCCGAAGTCCTTCATCACCTGGACTTGGCGCTTTGTGTTGCCCCCGGAGATGGGAATCGTGATCGCGCCCAGGCGTTCGGAACCGTAGTGAACGCCGAGGCCACCCGTGAACAGCCCGTACCCGTACGTGACCTGAACGACGTCGTCCGGCGTGCCGCCCGCGCAGGCGATAGTCCTAGCCATGAGGTCGGCCCAGTTGTCGATGTCCACCTGGGTGTAGCCGACGACGGTGATTTGCCCTGTGGTCCCGGACGACGAGTGAACGCGCACGATATCTCGCAGCGGCGCAGCGAACATCCCGTAGGGATACGCAGAGCGCATGTCGTCCTTCACGGTGAACGGGAACGACGCGAAGTCTTCGAGTGAGGTGACATCCGGCGACACGCCCGCGTCGTCGAACTTCTTGCGATACAGCGGCACGTTGTCGTACACGCGTCGCAAGACGTCTCTCAGGCGTTCCAACTGCAGCGACGCAAGGTCGTCGCGGGACATGGCCTCGTACTCGGGCTGGAACATCCCCTCACCCCTCTCCACGTGGCGGCGTCGCGCCCCGATGCGACTCCTAAGGTGTTGCGGTCTGAGTCGTCGGCTTCGATGCCTTCTTGGTACCGACGCGCACGACTTCAGCCTTCGGCCGGTACACCGAGTTGAACGTATCCCGACGCACTTCAGAACCGTCCTTGGTCACGATTCGTGTGACAACTATAGTACGACCGTCTACGCCGCCGTCCTCCACGACACGGCTCCCCTCGGGCATCGTGTCGTCCTTGACCTCCTCGACCGGATGCGGCTTGACGTTCGTCCAGTTGCCGACCTGCGCGAGAACGTCGTAGCCGGGATCCGTCCCGTAGATGCTGATCGTAAGCGACGAACTGGACACTCCCGTAGCCACAAGTACCCACTGTTCGGTGTCGTTCTTGAACTTGAAGTCCGGACCGCCCCACGAGACCGTCGCATCCCTACCCTTCGGGTAGTGCGAGATGTAGAACGAGTGGTTCTTGCGCTCGACTACAGGTAGTCCTGACTCGAAGACCGCGTTGAAGATGGTCGTTCCGACCTGGCAGATCCCACCGCCGAGCTGCGGAACCAGCTTGCCGTTGACGATGGCTGGTGCTTCCTGATAGCCCTTCGCCGCAGTACGGGGACCGATGGTCTCGTTGAAGGAGAAAACGCCGCCCGGAGGAATGAGTGTTCCGTCCAGAGCAGCCGCAAGCGTATGGATGTTGTTCACTCGCGGCTTGTTCGAGGATACGTAGGTCGTCGTGTACGTGGACAGCCGCTCCTTGATGCCCATCGCCTTGGCATCGTCGGTCGTGATCTCAGGCTCGACGCGGCGGGTGCGCAGCTCCACACTGCGGTTGTCATCGCCCGAAAGCACGCGCGTGAGTTCCTTCGCGAGAGACTCAATGTCGGGCCCGACTCCATCCTGGGATGGGACAATCGTCACGGTGCCCGCGCTGACGCGGAAGCTCGCATCCTGCGCTTCGCGACCCGCCTCTCCGACCTTCTCTGTGATGGTGGCCGACGCTTCTTCCGCAGAGATGTACGCCTCGAGGATCATCTCGACGGACTCCGGTGGGCCGGTGGCCTCTGCCGAAGACGCTGCGGCCGGCGTCGCTGACCCAGTGGCGGAAGCCGCGTACCCGGTCGCTTCGGTGGTCGGAATGACCCGGAACGCTATCCATCCGGCAATGTCCTCGCGCGGAAACTCCCAGGACCGTTTCTCATAGGTGACCTTGACCGGCTCCGACATCATTGTCTCGGCAGTCAAACGTGCTGTCTCGGCTTCCTCGTCGGTAACTTGCACCGGCACGAACTCCACACCGACGGGAACCTCCCGCTCGTCCGAGGCGAACGCAGCCAGAATGCCCGCGATCAGGTCGTCGTGACGGACTGCCACACCCAATTCTGCCGGCTCGACGCGTGCCGAAGTGTCTTCGATGACCACGGATGCATCCACCGGATCGCGACCGACCTTGTCCTCGATGACCGACACGACGGATGCCAGGAGCTCAGGGTCTGCGACCACGACCGGCTGCACACTCGCCCCGCCGAACCACGCGCCAGCCCGATCGCTGATTCGCGTGCCCAGCGATCCCGTGCGACCGACGGCCATGGCAGCCTCAACCATCGCGTCGGTATCGGGCGCACCCGCGACGGTACTCGCTTCGATGCTCCAGCTCTGATCTTCGAAGACGGCTGCGACGGGCCGGCTCATTCGAAGGCCGATCTCCCGGTCGAGTGTCTCTCTCGCAGCCTGCGGGGTCTTGCCGCCGATGTTCACGCCAGCCACGTCGACGCCAGGATGGACTCGGCCCATCGTGAAGGCGACCTCAACGAAGAGCAGGATCACGACCAGAAGAACAACCCCAACAGGTAGGCCGATCGCCGCCCGTTGCCATCCCGGACGGTCAACAAACCACTTCCACCATCTGCCGAGGCTCTTGCCACGGCGGCGATCGGACCTAAGCTCGGCCCGTCGCGCCGCGTAGTCGACACGCGGCGTAGGCGTCTCTTCGGCAGTCTCTTCTGTCAGGTCCGTCACGGGCCTGTCATTCTCCTTCCACGGGACGGCCATAGACCATGCCCGCGTCCACCGCTGCGGCTACGCTCACCGTCTCCGCGCGTCGTATCTCGGTCGTCACTCCGGGGAACGTGGCAAACCGTGACTGCAACCCACCGGGCATCGTGAGCGCCTGATCGAGGGAGGCAGGATCTCCGATCGCCTCTACCAGGTAACCGCTGTTCAGGGCGGTACCACCCATGAAGACCCATCCGTCGCCCTCGGAAAAGCCGGTCGTCGCTGTCACACGACGACCGTTCACCGCGATGGCTTCCGCGCCGCCGCCGCGCAGCTCGTGTACCAGTGCGACGAAGTCCTGAGCCAGTAGAACGTGCTCGGGGTCCTCGATACGCACCCGGCATCCCGGGCCCTCGGCTGCCTCGAATCCAGCGGTCAGCTTCAGAGCGTGAAGTTCCTCGGCAGCCTCGTTGAGCACGTCAGATGTGTCCTTGGTGCTTCTCTCGGCGTCGATGATTCGCACCTGCAGGCGCATCACTTCGTCGCGCAGTCCTGCGTTTTCAGTTGTCATGTCCTGGATCATCACGGCCAGATCCTGGTCGGACTGGCGGTCCAACTCACGCGTAAGCGTCTGGTTGCCCCGCCACTGTGCGATGAGCAAGAACCCTACCAGGAGCAACCCGACCGCGAGGCTCGCCAGAAGGCGGCCTTCGTGGAAGCTGCGTTCTACGGCCTTCTCGGACTCGACGATGCGCCGCACCGACTCCTCGCGGAGGTGAACGAGCGTGTCTTTCGGCTTGCGATTGGGGCTCATCGCTCCCATCCCCACCGCTGGAATAGACCCCGGCGCACTTGCCCGAGATTGTCGAACACGCGCATGCCGAAGGCGACGACCGCCGCCAGATACAGCTCGCGAACGCCGATACGGTCCCCGATGAAGACGATGAATGCCGCCATGAGCGTGTTGGTGAAGAAGCCGAACACAAATGCCTTGTCGTCGAACGTCTGCTCGAGCGCCGCCCGCATGCCGCCCAGGCACGAATCGATAGCAGCGAGCACGGCCACCCCGAGATAGGTGAGGAGTGCGACGGGCACGGTGATGCTCGTCAACAGTCCCAAAGTCACGCCCAGAGCGAGGGCCAGGGCGAGCACGAGCATCAGCTCTCACCTCCCGGTGTCGCAGAGGCGAACCGAGGACGCATACTCCCCCGGTAGGCCGCAACGCGCAGCTCGTCGACGCGCGAGATCGAAGCCTCGAGTCCGTACTGCGTCTTGTACGGGCCGAACACCAGCGACGCGACCGGGTCGCTGAGCGCGAAGGACTCGAGCGCTCCCGAATCCCCGATGGCGCTGATCGTGTAGGGGCTGCCGAGTCGCGCGGAGTTCACAAGTATGGTGGTTCCGGCACACCGAATGGGCGTTGTTGACACAAGGCGCTCGCCATTGACATCGATTGCTTCCGCACCGCCTGCGAACAGAGCGTTCACGACCGCCGTCAGGTCGCTGTCATGGATGAGGTAGTCGTTTGGATCGTTGTCCGGATCCACCTCGTGTGCGTCGGCAAGGACAATCTTCACTCCCGGGCCCACAACAGCGGACAGCCCTGCAGACTGGCGAACGCGCTCGAGTTCCTGCGTGAAGGAGGATCGGACGCCCGAGTCTTCGGCAGCATTCCGCTCCAACGTGTCCATCTTCTCACGCAACTCGCTGTAGCGATCCTGCAGTTCAGCGCGCTGCGACTCCATATCCCGGACGACCGAAACCAGGTCGCTGACGCGCTGAGGTCGCGCTGTCACGAGCCTGCTTGTAGTGTTGAATGAGACCGCCACCAGGAAGCCGAGTACTACGACTACGACGACCAGGGCGGGACGATAGATGCGATCGTTCATGGCGGGCGAATCTCCGGTGCCGTGGGACGATGCATTATAGCAGGTGAGAGCGGTGAGGTCAGGTGTCGGCATCCGAAGTCATCGAGCGGTTGATTCCCCGTCCGCAACGGCCGCCTCGACGATAGCCCGCCACTCTGAGAGCAGCCCGTCAGCCCTCTCGGAATCTGACCCTTCGGCGTAGAGCGTCACCGAGGGATCGCTCGAATGCGGCAGCACCAGAACCCACCCGTCATCGAACGTCACACGCACGCCCTCGGTGAGGTCGACGGTATGCTGAGCGCTCGCCTTCGTGACCGACCGCATGACCGCGCCCTTGCGATGCACGGGGCAGAACACACTCGCCTGACGTTTGTGGAAGTCCGGCAGACCATCCACTACGTCGTCGAGCGACTCCCCTACCTCGGCGAGCATGCAGCAGAGCATGCCGAGACTCATGACCGAGTCGAATGCGGCGAGGAAGTCCGCGAACATGTATCCGCCGCTTGTGTTGCCGGCGAAGCCAACGGCACCTGCGAGCGTCGCAGCCGCAAGAGCCCTTCCGGATCGGCCGGGCCGAAGCACGGTGTGCCCCGAGCGCTCGGCCACAGACTCTACGGCCCACGTGGCGGTCAGGGGGACCGCGACCGGCAAGCCGCTGCGGTCCGTCCGACACCACAGATCGGTCATGGCCAGCAGGGCGACCTCGCCATCGAGAACACGTCCGCTCGGTGTGATGAAGGTGATTCGCTCGCCCAACGCATCGAATCTCACACCGACATCTGCCTGGAACATGTCTATCGTGTGCCGCAACTCATCGATGAAGCTCCCGGCCCACTCTTCGGAAACGACCGTGCGTTCGGCGTCCAGGAAGGGATGTAGCGAGATCAGATCGAGTCTCCAGGCTGTCGAAACCTGTGGCAACACCAGTGAAGCCACGCCGAAGTTCAGATCCGCGACAACCTTCAGCCAGCGCCCCTCGTTCAGACGTCTCTCGAGCGCGTGGCTCAGTCCTGCCGAGTAGTACTCAATCGCCCTCGGCGGATAGATGATGTCGCCGATCTCTGCGAGAAATGCGCGACGGAACTCACCCCGGAAGAACGACCTCTCGAGCTTCTTCTCTTCCCACGGCGCGATGTCGAGCCCCGTCTTGTCGTAGAAGTGAATCTCCAGCGACTGCCTGTCCCGCGATGACTGGCATACGTGGACTCCGCCAGTGCAGCGCGTGTCGCGGGTGGTGAATCGGTTGATCGCCGAAGACGCGACCCGCAGATCCCGCACGTTGCATCCCGACGAGTTCAAGCCGGCCACCATCGCTCGCTTCACCATCCGGCCCGCACGGCTCGAATCCCTGCTGACGATCGTGTGAGAGCCTTTCGGCAGCATCGATCCAAACGCCTGGGCGGCCTTGAGTGCCAGTTCCGGCGTGATATCGACACCGACCAGTCCCGCGATCCCATAGTCGCCGAACAGGCTTCGGCTACCGACGTTCTCCCAGATTATCGATTCGTTGACGACGGCCGCGGGTTCGACGCGCTTGTACGCGTAGATCTGCACGCCAGTCCCGATTTGGGCCCCATGGCCGATCATGGACTCGTCCCCGATGACTGCCCCGGCGTCGATGCGAGCTCCCGCTCGGACGTCCACGCGTCTGCACAGAGCCGCGCCGTTGACCGTCGAGTTCTTACCGACGAATGTGTCACTCCAGATGACCGAATGGGTGACAGACGCGTCGTTGCCGATCACACAGTTGTCGCCGAGCACGACATACTCGCCGATGTGCGCTCCCGCTCGAATGGTGACGTTCGCCCCGATGACGGCCGGTCCCACGATAGTCGCATCTGGATCGATCTCGGCGCCGTCTCCAACCCAAACCCGCTCGTGAGCCTGCACCCCGGGGATATGGATCATGGCCTCCCCGTCGAGCACCTCCCGGTGAGCGGTCATGTACGATTCGAAGCTCCCGACGTCGCACCAGTATCCATCGACGACACAGCCATACAGGTTGTATCCCTTCTCCATGAGAAGTGGGAACAGCTCCGAAGAGAAGTCGAACGGTTTCTTGTCGGGCACGTGCTCGAATATCTCAGGTTCCAGAACGTAGATGCCTGTGTTGATGGTGTCGGAGAACACCTGTCCCCACGAGGGCTTCTCGAGGAACCGCTCGATGCGACCCTCCTCGTCGGTTATGACGACGCCGAACTCCAGCGGGTCGGGAACCCGCTTCAGGGCGATGGTCACGTGAGCCTTGCGCTTCTTGTGGAAGGCGATGACCTCGGTGAGGTCGATGTCCGTCAGTGCGTCACCTGAGATCACGACGAACGTGTCGTCAGCAAGCAGTGGCATGGCATTCTTCACCGAACCTGCGGTGCCCAGCGGAGTCTCCTCGAGCGCATACGAGAGTCGCACGCCGAGCTCGTCGCCGTCTCCGAAGTAGTCCTCGATGACCTGCGGCATGAAGGCGAGTGTCGCCACCGCATCGGTGATACCGTGATGCTTCACCAGGCCGAGGATGTGCTGCATGATCGGCTGATTGAAGATCGGCACCATCGGCTTGGGACGCAGACTCGTGAGTGGCCGAAGACGGGTGCCCTCCCCGCCTGCCATGATGACTGCTTGTATGGCTGACACCCCCTTCTCGTGCTCTGGCCCCGCGAGCAAGTCCTACAGTTGACTGTCCTGTGCGATGGCAGCAGCCACCATACCGCGAGCCTTCGCCGTGTACTGCACCGCTGTGGTCATGGAGAGCGCAACGCCTACGTACACCACGTACAGACCGAGCGTCCCATCCAGCGGCCCCCAGGTCACCCGCGGCCAGTTCAGGATCATCGCGGAGAAACCGCCCAGCAGCACGAACGTGGTGAGCTTGCCGAGGAACGTGACCGGCATTCGCAGATGGTACCGCTCCAGGCGCCACGCACCGTAGAGCAGGTAGATGTCGCGGACGACCAAGAGAACCATCACCCATGCCGGCAGGCGATCGACCATATACAGGCCGACGACACCGCTGGCGATGAGTAGCCTGTCCACCAGCGGATCGATCGCTTTGCCGATGGCGGTGACCGTACCGGTCCGGCGAGCGATCTGTCCATCCAACCAGTCTGTCGACGCTGCCGCGGCGAAGAGAACGAAGGCGAGTTCGTCCGAATGGTCCGGCGAGACCATTACCGCGAAGAAGAACGGCACGAGCATGAGCCGCAGGACCGTGATGATGTTCGCCACGGTCCACACGTCATGAAGGTGCTCCCCGGACTCCGTTCGAGGGCTCTGGGCACCCGGTTCCTCTACCACCAGCCCCTCCTCTTGAAGAACAGCAGCATCACGGCCACGATGCCGGACATGCCGACGAGCACGCCAAAATAGCCATAGCGCCACTGGAGTTCGGGCAGATAGCGGAAGTTCATGCCATATATACCCGAGATCAGAGTCAGCGGCATGAAGATGGTAGCGACGACGGTCAGCTGTTTCATGATCGCGTTCGTCCGGTTGGACACCGAGGACAGGTAGATGTCCATGGCCGAAGACGCGACCTCCCGGTACGTGTCCAGCGCATCCTCTACCCGCGCGAGATGATCGCCGACGTCCGTGAAGTAGTGATACGCCTCTTCGCTCACGAGATCGCGCTGTCGGGCTAGCTCGCGCAGCACGTCGCGCTCCGGACCCATCGCCCGATGCACCGTGAGCAGCACACGTCTGAGGCGATGCAGCTCCTCGAGATGCTCGTGGCTCGCCTCCTCAAGCATGACGTCCTCGATGTCCTCGAGCCTGCCACCAATAGCGTCCACGAGCGGGAATGCCGAATCCGTGAGGCGATCGATGATCGCGTGAAGTGTCCAGTCGGTTCCCCGCGTCATGTAGAGCTGGGGTTCTTCGGCAACACGGTCGATCGACGGGCAGGGTTCACGGTGCACGGTGACGAGCGCCTGTCGCGTCATGAACGCATCGATTTCTTGCATGCGAACGTCATCGTCGATGACCTCGGTCGGCGCTATCCAGATGAGGAACAGTGTGCCGTCATAGGCGTCGATCTTGGGTCGCTGAGGGAAGTGAAGCGTGTCCTCCACCGCTAGTGGATGCAGTCCGAACACCGATGCGATCTTCGCCATGGTGCCCTGGTCGGGCGCGAGGACATCAACCCACGCGGATTCAGCTGCGACCGCGGCTTCGAGCGACTCGATCCCGCCGGCGCGCACTTGACCGTCATCGAGCCAGCGCACGGTGACTTCGGCAGACATTCACACCTCCCCGGTCCACTCCCCAACCCGTCGGGTCAACTATAGCGTTGTCGCCGCCGATGCGGGTCAACAGGTGCACCGTTCACCACGACACTTGAGTGTGTCCGCCTGGAGCGAATACACTGCGGACAGGTCATGAAGCCCTACACACCTACCACGACGAGATGACGCCAGAATGGGCATCGAGATCACCGTCGACATTCACCCCGACTACATCATCGTAAGAAGCTCGGGCAGGTTCACTCCGGGAGCCTATGAGCAGACAGTCCGCACCGTGATAGACGCCGTGCTCATCTACGACAGACCGAGAGTCCTGATCGATGCCACCGGAGTTACTGGAAGCGTCCCGCAAGGGGACCGGACCGGAGGACCTGCCTATCTAGTCGAGCAAGCCAACCTCCTGGCACCCGGACGGATACTCAGACTTGCGTTCGTTTGCGGCGAAGCACAGTTCGATCCTCAGCGTCGTGGGCAGTCCATCGCGAACACCGGTGGAATCTCCACATGTGTGTTCACGGACATCGAACAAGCCGCTGCATGGCTCGCTCAGTAGGGGGAATCGCCTACGGGCCGTTTGATCCGTAGCTTGCGAGAGCAGCCTCTGCACACCGCATTCCGTCCACCGCGGCAGACATGATGCCGCCCGCGTAGCCGGCGCCCTCCCCACAGGGATAGATTCCCCGTAGATTCGACTGCAAGGTGTCATCTCGCACCACGCGCACCGGAGAAGATGAGCGCGTCTCCACACCCGTGAGAAGAGCGTCCGCTGTCGCGAATCCGCGCATGCGACGATCCAACATCGGCGCTGCCTCGCGCAACGATGAGACGACGAAGTCCGGCAGGCACAGCCCGAGGTCAGCGTACTCGACTCCGAGCGGATACGTTGGCTGCACATCGCCTGCGGCCGAGGAAGCGACTCCCTGCAAGAAGTCACCCATGAGCTGGGCAGGAGCGCGGAAGTCCCTTCCGCCGAGATCGAACGCTGCGTGCTCCCAGCGTCGCTGGAACAGCACACCCGCCAACGGGTGTTCGTCTTCGAAGTCCCCGGGCAAGACGCTGACCAGAAAGGCCGCATTCGCGTTTGCGCCATCGCGTGCGAATCGGCTCATACCATTCGTGACGACGCCACAGACCTCGCTCGTCGCCGCAACCACCCAGCCGCCGGGACACATACAGAACGTGTACACCCCGCGACCGGAGGGCAGATGGCACGAGAGCCTGTACTCTGCCGCACCGAGCGCGGGATGACCCGCCGCGGTGCCGTACTGGGCGCGATCCACCATCAGCTGATGGTGCTCAATCCGAAGCCCGATCGAAAACGGTTTCTGCGCGAGACGTGCACCACGCAGGTGCAGCATCTCGAAGGTGTCGCGTGCGCTGTGGCCTGTCGCCAGGATGAGCGTCTCCGCCGCGAACTCCTCGCGCCCGCGATCACTCTGTGTCACGACGCCGATGAGCACGTCGTCTGAGTCAATGACGAGGTCGCAAAGCCGCGTCTTGAAGCGCACTTCGCCGCCGAGCGACTCGATCTCCTCCCGCAGTCTCCTCACGACCTCCCTGAGTCTGTCGGTGCCGATGTGCGGTTTCGCCTGCCAGAGTATCTCCTCGGCTGCACCCGCACCGACAAGTGTCGCCAGAACGCTGCGGCATCGGGGGTCGTGCGTGTTGGTGCTGAGCTTGCCGTCGGAGAAGGTCCCCGCACCACCTTCGCCAAACTGAACGTTCGACTCCGGGTCGAGCACGCCGTTGCGGATGAAGGCGTCTACCGCACGGACGCGTGCGCCCACCGCCGCTCCGCGATCGAGCACGAGCGGCCGCGCACCTGAACGTGCCAGAACAAGTGCCGCGAAGAGCCCCGCCGGACCGGTGCCAACGACGACGGGACGCACCCTGGGAGCGGCTGAGAGACTCGCAACCGCAGGCAGCGGCTCGGTGGCGGCGATGAACACATCGCTGTCCCCTACACGGCGCACCACGGCCACCTCGTTCTCTTCGACCGCGTCATCGAGCGTCACACCGAGCGATACCACAAAATGGACGTTGCTCTTGCGACGGGCGTCAACAGAGCGCCTGATCAGGCGTATCGAGGCGATTCGTCCCACGTCGATGCCCAGGCGTCTGGCTGCCGCGCTCCTCAGAGCGCCCTCCGCCGAAGAA
>JAENZW010000029.1 GCA_016841065.1 Actinomycetota bacterium | reverse complement strand
ACCACATCCGCCGACGTGCCGAAGAGGTGCGCGCGGGCGAGCCGGTGCTTGCCGCCGGCGAGCTCATCGGACCCGCCGGCATCGGGCTGCTTGCAGTCACTGGCCACGCGGACGTCGCCGTCTACCGTAGGCCCCGGGTCGCCGTGATCTCAACCGGCAGCGAACTCGTGGAGGTCGCCGAGACTCCGGGCCGGGGCAAGATTCGCAACTCGAACAGCTACTCGATCGCCGCGCAGGTGCTCGCTGCGGGGGGCATCCCCGTGCGGTTCCCGATCGTGCCCGACGAGCCGCACATGACACGCGAGGCGTTCGAGCGCGCTGCTTCCGAGACCGACTTCATCGTCACGAGCGGAGGCGTGTCCGTCGGCGACTTCGACTACGTGAAGCCGGTTCTCGAGGAGATCGGCGAGCTCGTGTTCTGCAAGGTCGCGATGCGCCCGGGCAACCCCCAGACGATGGGCTCGATACGCGGTGTGCCGTTCTTCGGCCTACCCGGGAATCCTACGAGCACCTATGTCGGCTTCGAGATCTTCGTCCGGCCGGCACTGCGGCTCATGCAGGGGTTCGGGTCGCTGGATCGGCCTCGCGTGACCGCGACACTGTTGCATGACGTCAAGAAGAAGCAGGACCGCCGCTACTTCCTCCGTGCCAGACTCGAGTCTGCCGAAGACGGCTTCTCGGTCTCGCTTGCAGGAAGCCAGTCCTCGGCATTGCTGACGGCGGCGCACAAGGGCAACTGCCTGCTTGTGCTACCAGAGGGCGATGGCCTCTTCGTTGCTGGTAGCGAAGTGGAATGCATGAGACTCGACATGGAAGAAGGAGCACCATCATGAGCGATTCAGGCGAGAAGACCATCGACCCGCGATGGGCCGAGCAGGTCACCCCGGAGCTGACCGACGCCATCCTGGCGAAGGCCATCGATGGACGCGTCACGTGTCCAGTGCTTCGAAAGCTTGCCGAAGACACCGGGATTTCCTACAAGGTCGCCGGCGCGGCTGCAGACCTTGCGGACGTCAAGGTTCACAACTGCGACCTCGGTTGCTTCTAGGTTGCCCGGCAGGGATCGGGCGAGCGTGAACCGGCGCACCGACAGCGCGCCTCCTATCGTGTCAGTCGTGGGCAAGGGCGACTCCGGCAAGACGACGTTCGTCGAGAAGCTCATCGGCGTTCTCGTCTCGCGTGGGTGGCGCGTCGGAACCGTGAAGCACCACGTCCACGACTTCGACATCGACGTCCCCGGCAAGGATTCGTGGCGTCACGCGCGTGCGGGCGCGGAGGTCTCGATGGTGTCGTCGCCCACCAAGTTCAGCGTGATTCGCAACGTCGAGCAGGAGCTGACGCTCGACGAGATCGCCCAGTACGCACGCGACGTGGACATCCTCATAACCGAGGGTTTCAAGCACGCAGCACGGGTGTGCATAGAAGTCTCGCGTCTCGCGCGCTCTCCGGAGCCGATCTGTACCGACGAACGCCTCGTTGCGCTCGTGACCGACAACCCGGGTCTCGTGCCCGATGGCGTCCCGGTCTTCGGCCTCGAAGATGCCGAAGCAGTGGCGGACTTCGTCGAGCGGGAGTTCCTCACGGGGCAGCACAACGCGGCCCCGTCTGCGGGAGGCGATGCCTGATGGCCACCGACAGCTTCGGGCGCAGGATCGACTATCTGCGCGTGAGCGTTACCGATCGCTGCAACCTACGATGTGTCTACTGCATGCCCGAGAAGGGCGTAGAGTGGAAGTCGCCCGACCGAATCCTCTCCTTCGAGCAGATCGAGCGTTTCGCCGAGGTCGCGGTCGAGGAGGGCATCAGCAAGATTCGCCTTACTGGTGGCGAACCGCTGGTCCGCAAAGGAATCGTCGATCACGTTCGCCGCCTCCGCGCTATCACGGGTATCGAGTCGATTGCGCTGACCACCAACGGAACGCTGCTGCCCATTTACGCGCAGGCACTCGTCGAGGCAGGGCTTACCCGGGTGAATGTCTCGCTGGATTCCCTCGACGCCGACGTATTCTCACGCATCACGCGGGGAGGCATGCTGTCAGATGCGCTGGCGGGGATAGACGCTGCCTTCGAGGCCGGATTCGACCCCGTGAAGCTGAACGTCGTCGTCGTGCGATCCCTGAACCAGAAGGTGCTGGACTTCGCGAAGATGGCGATGGACCGTCCACTCCACGTGCGTTTCATCGAGTACATGCCGGTGGGCGAGGATGCCGAAGAAGGTGGCGGGTGCGCGGGTGATTCGACCGGTCATCACTGGACACGCGACGACCACGTCCCGAGCGACGAGACTCTCGAGACTCTGGCTGCGGCAGGCAAGGCCGCGGGTCTCGGCGAACTCGCGGCCGTCGCGCGCGATGACGCTCCCGGTGGTTGGGGCCCGGCCCACTACTACCGCTTCCCGGACGCGGCCGGAACACTGGGTGTCATCTCCCCGCTTTCGCATCACTTCTGCGGCGAATGCAATCGTCTGAGACTGACAGCGGACGGACGCCTGCGCACGTGTCTCTTCTGCGACGACGAGCTTGACGTGCGCAAGGTGCTCGACGCTGGAGACAAGGAAGCGATCCGCGCGGTCATTCGCGCGGCTCTCGCCTCCAAACCCGAGAGTCACGACATGCGCATCGGAACTCTTCGACGCATGTCGCAGATAGGGGGCTGACCGTAATGCCGAGAACAGATGAACTGCGCGAACGGGGAGAGCTCACCCACATCGATGCGGCTGGCGCAGCGCGCATGGTTGATGTCGGCGACAAGCAGGTGACCCGTCGGCGCGCAGAGGCCAGCGCGTTCGTGGAGATGCAGCCCGCGACGCTCGACATGATCGAGGCGGGAGACGCTCCCAAGGGTGACGTGTTCGCCGTTGCCCGCATCGCGGGCATCATGGGTGCGAAGCGCACGCCCGACCTCATCCCACTGTGCCACCCGCTCTCGATTACGCACGCTACCGTCGATCTAGCCACGGAGCGTGGCCAGCGCACCGGCGTGCTCATCACGGCGGCCGTCGAGACGGACGGCAAGACCGGCGTTGAGATGGAAGCGCTCACCGCGGCTTCGACCGCGGCGCTCGCGCTCTATGACATGTGCAAGGCAGTGGACCGCGGGATGACCATCACCGACCTGGGCGTCCTCCGCAAAGAGGGCGGCGCTTCCGGTACGTGGGTCCGCGGGAAGGAGTCGAAGTGAGTGCAGAAACAGCAGTAAAGACCGGCACCGTGGTCTCGATCAACCTGTCCGAACGCAAGACGGTGCGCAAGACCCCCGGCGAACGCGGGACGCTCGTTCTCGACCGTGGTTTCGAAGGTGACGCGCATGCCGGAGACTGGCACCGGCAGGTGAGTCTGCTGGCCATCGAGTCGATCGACAAGATGCGTGCGGCGGGCCTGGAAGTAGGGGCCGGTGACTTCGCGGAGAATATCACCACGCAGGGAATCGACCTCCTTGCCATGCCGATCGGGACGAGACTGCGCGTCGGGCCGACATTGCTCGAGGTGAGTCAGATCGGCAAGGTGTGTCACACCAAGTGCGCAATCTACTACCAGGCTGGCGACTGCGTCATGCCCCGGGAGGGCATCTTCGCGGTGGTTCGCGAGGCGGGCGAGGTCAATACTGGTGATAAGGTGGAGGTCGCATCACTCGGGGATGGTACGTGCGACAGGACGCCCGAAGAGGCGATTCGCGAGTTCGAGGAGGCCAAGGCTGCCGAAGAGGCGGCGCGCGATCGGTCGGGCGACGAGGGGGAGTGAGCGCGGTGATGCTTCGCGTCGGCCTGCTCACGTGTTCAGACACGCGCACAGAAGCGGAAGACACCGCAGGAGCGGCTCTTCGGCGACTCTGTGAGGCGCGGGGCTGGGAGATCACGGCCTACACGATCTGCCCCGATGAGCGCGACCGCATCGAGTCTGCGCTGCGCGGCTGGGCAGACGACGATGCCCTCGACGTCGTGCTCACATGCGGTGGGACGGGCCTCGGTCCCCGCGACGTGGCCCCCGAAGCCACTCTCGCGGTCTGCGATCGCGAGGCTCCCGGCATAGCGGAAGCGATACGCGCCAGGAGTCTCCAGATCACCGGTCGGGCTATGCTCTCGCGCGGCGTCGCGGGTGCGCGTGGTACGACGCTCGTCATCAACCTGCCCGGAAGTGAGAAGGGCGCAACCGAGTCATTTGGCTTCGTCGCGGATCAGCTCGAGCACGCCGTCGAGATGATGGGCGGTGGCGGGCACTAGTGACTTCCGCTGCTGCGAACGGTTTGCCGCCGACGGTGTATCTCGACCACGCTGCTACATCGTGGCCGAAGCCTGACGCAGTCGTGGCGGCGGTCCACGATGCGCTGACTCGCTTCGGTGGCAACCCGGGCCGCGGCGCGTATCGCATGGCGATGGACACCTCCCGCGCACTATTCGAGGCTCGTGAGTCCTGCGCGCGCCTGCTTGGTGTGACCGACTCCGAGAATCTGATCTTCACGCCGTCATGCACCTTCGGCTGCAACCTCATGCTAAAGGGCGTTCTGCGACCGGGTGACCGCGTCGTCGCCGGGGGCATGGAGCACAATGCCGTCGCCCGTCCGCTCTCCAAGCTCGCTGTGGCGGGCGTGGAGCTCGTGGTCGTTCCGGCGGATGCGACCGGCTATGTGGACCCCGACGACATCGAGCGCGCCGTGCGCGCGGCGCCGACGAGGGCTGTCGTGTGCATGCACGCATCGAACGTGTGCGGCACGATCCAGCCAGTCGGCGACATGGCCGACATCGCCCACGAGAACGGCGCGATCATGCTCGTCGACGGAGCGCAGGCCGCTGGACATCTGGAGGTCGACATCCCCGCGCTCGGTGCCGATGCCTACGCCGTGTCGGGGCACAAGGGCATGCTCGGCCCGCAGGGAATCGGTCTGCTCTATCTCTCTCCCGACCTCGATGTGGACACGCTGGTGGAAGGGGGAACGGGAGGCGGTTCTTCGGCCATCGCGGCGATGCCTGCCGAGCGGCCCGATCGCTACGAGGCGGGGACTCACAATGTTCCCGGTGCACTCGGTCTTGGTGCCGCCGCCGCCTACCTGCTGGCGAAGGGCCAAGAAATCCGTGCCGAAGAGATGCGGCTTGTGCGGCTGCTCCGGGATGGGCTCGAAGCGATACGTGACGTTCATGTTCTGGGACCGGGCTCTGGTGTGGAGCGAACACCCGTTGTGAGTTTCGTGCACGAGTCGATCGAGGGTGATCGCATCGCGTTCGAGCTGGATCGCCGCTATGGAATCGCGTGTCGCTCCGGCCTCCACTGCGCGCCGTGGGCGCACGACAGTCTGGGGACGCTGGTTTCCGGTGCGGTTCGTTTCGGGGTAGGCTTTGGGAACACTCACGATGATATCTCGTTGCTCCTCGAGGGACTGGCGGAGGTGGTCGGGTGACCGCCCGACGCATCACGATCGCCGCTTCGGCCGCAGCGCTCGCCCTGGCAGCGGTCTTCGCAACTTCGCCCTCGATAGCCGCCGCTCAGACGCTGCCGGCTTCGGTCGCTGCCACGCACTCCGTGCCAGCGACAGGCACCGGCTACGATCTGGACTTCACGCTTCCCACTGCGGCCAAGGCTGGCTGTGGCGTGTGTCATTCGGACCCGGGGCTGGTGCGCCTAGTCGACGGCAAGCTGTACACCTTCTACATCGACCCCGCGGACTCTGCTGCATCCGCCCACGCGGGCGTGCAGTGCGGCGGCTGCCACGCGGGCTTCGCATCGACGACGCCACACGACGATGTGCCGCGCGAGTGGCGGACAGAAGCGAAGTCGGTGTGCAAGAACTGCCACAAGGACCAGTTCATCTCGTATGGCAGGGGAGCGCACCGCCTTGAGGTGAAGCCGGGGGCTGCGCCTCGCGACAGCGATAGGGTGCAGCCGCTCTGCGGGGACTGTCACGGCAGTCACGCGATAGGGTCGTTCACGGATGATTCCGACGGACAGAATGCGATCCACCGACGCGGGTGGGAGGTGTGCGGGCGCTGCCACGAGGACTACTGGGACAGCTACAGCGACTACTACCACGGCGCCGCCTACAAGCGGGGGGCACTCGATGCGCCGGCGTGCTGGGATTGCCACGGGTGGCACGACATCCTTCCCTCGTCGGATCCGGATTCCCGAGTCAGCGTCAGGCACCTTCCGGAGACCTGCGGTCAATGCCACGAGGATTCGAGTGAAGCATTCCTCTCCTACGCTTCGCTGGTCCACCGCAGTCAGGATGTAAGCGAGCGCGTGTTTCTCTATCGGGTTCTGAAGCGCATCCAGGGCTTCTTCAGCGGACTGTTCGGATAGTCTGCCTCATGAGACCTCAAGCTCGGACACTCCTGCTCGCGGCCGGACTCTTGGCGATTCTCTTCACTGTGCCGATGACGGTATCCGGTCGCATGGACAGGGGCCTCATCAATCTGACGGCGGACGTGTCTTCCGGACAGTGCACGGTGTGTCACACGCGGATTGGTGACACGAACACCCCCAACATCTACTTCGCTCACGGCGCGCATCTCCTCGTTCCGTGCGTGGCCTGTCATGAGCGGACCGCACACCAGGCCGGCCACACCTACACGCCGACGATGCGCTCCTGCTTCCTATGCCACGGGCTCGAGCACGGTCCGCAGGGGCTGCTCGCAACTGGCGAGTGCGAGAGCTGCCATCCGCCGACTTTCGAGCTTCGCCCGGTGAGTCACGTCAAGGACTGGGCGAAGAAGCCCCATGCTGCGGCGATCGCGGTGACCGGAACGAATCCGTGTCTGATGTGCCACTCGCCTCGCGAGGACTGCGACGTCTGTCATACCGAAGAGGGTCTCGACATCGAACCGGTGCTAGCCGTGTACATGCGCGTCGTCGCAAAACCGATAGACGTTCCGGCCGTCGAGATCGATCCCGAGCAGCCGCCTGAGATGGGCGCGTGTGTCTTCTGCCACCCCGGGATCGACACCGAGGGTGACCCGGGTCTAATCTTTGCCCACGAGGCGCATCTGATGCGCGACTACAGGTGTGACGCGTGCCATCAGACGTTTCCGCACTCGCTCGACATGACCCAGCGTCCGACGATGGTGTCGTGCTATCGCTGCCACAGTCTGCAGCATGCGTCACAGGGCGAGGTCGCCGGTCAGGAGTGTGAGAGCTGCCACCCACCGGAGTTCGAACTCAGGCCTGCAGACCACACGTTGGCATTCTCAGTGGGAGAGCACGCTGACGACGCGAACGAGCGCATGACAGAGTGCACGATGTGTCACGCGTCGGCCTTCTGCGCGGAGTGTCACGTCGGCGGTCTGAAGATGGCCAACGGTCAACTGAGTCAGCCGATCATACCCGCCAACCACCGTGCCCCCGAGTGGCAACGCGACCACGGGCGGGAGTACCTCGGCCAAAGGGGGGCGTGTTCAACCTGCCACGCAAGTAGCTACTGCGTGCTCTGTCATCTCACACCTATGCCGCATCCGACAGAGTGGCTTGTGAAGCACGGTGAGAACGGGTATCCGACAGACGACTGCGCCGTCTGCCACGCGGATCGCTCCGACTGTCAGGACTGCCACCATCAGGGTCTCGTTCAGTCAGAGCTCATCAAGGAGAACTGCATCGAGTGTCACGAAGAAATGGACGTAGAGGACGCAACGACCATCAAGAACATTCCGCTTGCAGAGCACGCAGTCCACTTCAAAGTCGAGGAATCGAAGGGTCGGCCCTACATTTGCGAGGACTGTCATATCGGGTTCTCCGCGACGAGCGTCATGCAGCCCGCGATGAGCACGCAGGTACACGACCTGCGCGTGTGCTATGACTGCCACGGCAATCTCGACGTGAGCAACGTGGTCATAGCGCCGTATCCGGGTAAGGAGTTGTGCTATCGCTGTCACAAGGACCTGAACCTGTGAGACAGTAACGCTTTCGGCGAGCAATACGGTATCGGAGGATGACCACGTGCCAGACATGACCTTCGAAGAGATTTCCCGGGCGAACGGCCGCACGCGGTGGCTTGATTCGGCTATCAAGATGTCGGTTGTCGGGTTGGTTCTGGCCCTGATCGCTCTTGCGGCGTTGGTTGTCACGTTCGAGATTCGCGAGCGGAGCAGCTCATTGTCGGCCAGGGCTGTCGCCAATCTCAGCGAGGCCGTTCGCCAGGATCCGAACAACGCGCGAGTGCGCATTCTTCTCGCCGACGCGTTCTCGGCAGATGGCCGCCTGCGCGACGCCTACGAGCAGTATCAGGCCGCGCTGACGCTCAGTCCTGACGATCCGGGAGCACTGGCGGGGTTGGCCAACCTCGCCATGGCGCAGGACGACTGGCGCACGGCCGAGAGCTACTGGTTGAAGATCATCGAGGTGCTCTCGGTGAACCCGATGGCCGCTCAGGACGCACGTCTCGAGAAGGCGTACTTCTACCTCGGAACGACGTACATGGAGCTCAAGGAGTACGAGGATGCGGCGCGCACGCTCAAAGAGGCGTTGCGGCTCAAACGTGACGCGTCGGACACGCACTTCCTTCTTGCGGTTGCATACCGTGAGATGGGCCTCGATGTGAAGTTCCGGGAGGAACTCGAGATAACACTGATGTTCGATCCGCGCATGCCCGATGCGACCTACGAGTATGCGCTGCTTCTTCTCGCCGATGGCGATACGGCTGGCGCGGCCGAGTACTTTCGCCTGTCAGCAGACGGTGCGCCGTCCGGCGTGAAGGAACCCTTCGAGGAACTCGCGAAGCTCGGTTCTCCAGAGGATCACCTGAGCAAAGCGCAGCAAGCCGAAGAGGCCGGCGACTTTGCGGCGGCGCTCTCCGAGGCGCGCATCTCTGCGGCACTCGATCCGGCAGAGACCGAGGCGATTCGTATTGCGGCCCGGATGTTCGAGAAGACCGGTGAGCCGCAGTCGGCGAAAGGTGCCTGGGAGAAGCTGACGGAAATCGAGCCGAAGGACGAGGAAGCTATCGCCGCCATTGCGCGGCTCCAGAAGGAGGCAGAGTAGTGGCCGATCACGGTACCGAGGGACACGGAGTGACGCCCCAGCCCGTCCAGGGCTTCGAAGAGGCTCCATTCGGCAGGTCTCCCGGCAGCGAACCTCGCCGTAGGAATCGGCGCAAGGCGATCCTGCTCGCACTCCTCCTCCTGCTGCTCCTGGCTGCGCTGTACGGCACGTGGTACTTCCTCAACTACAATCGCCTCCCGATTCCGAGGCTGGGTGGAGCCGAGGAGGAGATCGTCCCGCCGGAGTACGTGTTCTCAATTGCCGGGCCACAAGGCGCCGACGCATTGACCAGGCCTGTAGGCGTGGCCGTGTCCCAGAACGACGATGTCTTCGCGACGGATACGAAGTCGGGCGTCATACGCGTCTTTGACACCGAAGGACGCTACCAGCGGTCCTTCTCTGCGATCCAGGACGCTGAAAGCCCGACGCTGCTGCGGCCGGCACACATCGCGATCAACCAGGCGAACGAGCTGTTCGTGAGCGATCGTCGCCTCAGGGCGATCTTCGTGTTCGATCTGGCGGGCAACTACCTGCGCAAGATCACTCTCGCAGGTGAAGAGAGCAAGACATGGAGCCCGCTCGGCATGGGGTTCGACGGCGACGGCAACCTCTATGTCACCGACGTGGGCGATACCGAGAACCACCGCATCATCGTCTTCTCTCCTGACGGCAAGGAGATCAGACGGTTCGGGGAGACCGGTCAGGCGGAACAGATGTCGCAGTTCCCCGGCCAGTTCTACTTCCCGAACGGCGTCGTGATGGCCGAGGACGGTCGGCTGTTCGTCGGTGACAGCGACAACCGTCGCGTGCAGGTATTCGACTCCAACGGGGAGTTCTCGTACTTCATCCGAACGGCCGGCATCCCGCGCGGCCTGGTCATCGACGATCAGCAACGGCTGTACGTCGTCGATGCGCTCGGACATATGATCGACATCTACACGCTCGATGGGGGCAAGATCACGAGTTTCGGCGGACCGGGCTCCGGACCGGGGCAGTTCCGCTATGCGAATGACGTCGCTCTCGACCGCAATATGCGCATCTATGTGACGGACCGGGACAATCACCAGGTTCAGGTGTGGCAGTGGCCGGCCCCAGTGATAGTCATCCCGCAGCCGCCCGACACGCTGAACGAGTGGCTGTTGTGCCTGTCCCCGCTGCTGCTGATACCGCCGCTACTGCTGCTGGCTCGCCGCCGCGTGTTCGCAGTCACTCCCGACTTTGTTGACGAGCTCGTGGCACTCGGGAAGGTTCCCCAGATGGATCGGCGCCGCTTCAAGTGGGTCACGCCAGAGCATCTGTGGCCGAAGTTCGATGGACGCGTCGAAGAGGGCATCGATCTGGGCAAGCTGGTACGGGAGCAGGCTCACTCGGAATCGGACGCCCGGGACATGATGAACCGTCTCGAGATCTCCCACGAGGACGCAGTGCTACTCGTCGTGGCCAAGCGCGCGCGAACGCTGTGTACCGAAGACGAGCGCATCGCGACGCTTTCATATGAGCTCGGTGTTGAGGCACTGGACGCGCGTCACTTCATTGAGCAGTTCGAGAAGAAGGAGCGCGAGGGGAAGACTCCTGGTCCCGGGGAATAGACTTCGAATAGGGCAACTCGCGGAATGGATTTGACGCCGAATACGGCGCGGAGTATTGTGATGGAAGTGACTTTGTAACAACAGTTACAAGCGGTCATTTTTGCGGGGTCCGGCAGCTCCGCAAGGTAGGATAGACCGCGAACAACAGAATAGTGCGAATCGTCTCCGAGCCTCTCCGCCTACAGTCACTCTTGGCCATGGCGGTTGGGCCGATAGGGTGCCAGGGGAAACGCTGACGCCTCCCGTGCTTGGAAAGGAGACTCGCGACGCGGTGGACCGCCGGCGTTTCTTAGGTCCACCCGGGACAACGTCGGGGTAAGGGACACTGAGACGAGAGATGCGACCAACCATGCTGTCACGTGACGCCTGGTTTGGTCGTTTTCTATTTGCCTCACTGTCCCGAGGAAGCGTGCAGCGGCTGAGGAGGTGATTGAGCGGCACGCGCGGCGGGGAGACTCGCATCGGGATTCCACGGCCTCAGGGGCCGTGGATCGAAGGAAGGATGAGCATGGGAGAATTGGACAAGAAGGGTAAGCTGAACGTCAGTCGGCGTGATTTCCTGAAGACTGGCGCTGCGGCACTCGGAGCCGGCACGGCCGGAGCCGAGTTCTTCGCAGCACCGTCGATGGCTGTCGCCGCCGCTGTCG
Source organism: Actinomycetota bacterium (assembly GCA_016841065.1). Classification (GTDB taxonomy): domain Bacteria; phylum Actinomycetota; class Coriobacteriia; order Anaerosomatales; family JAENZW01; genus JAENZW01. Next base: position 6,015 of record JAENZW010000029.1, on the reverse strand, counting down.
CAGCTACCTACCACACGACCTGTCCGTACTGCTCAGCGAGCTGCGGACAGCTCATAGACGTAGACTCGAGCGGCAACGTGCTCGACGTCTACGGCGACCACATGTCACCGTTCAACGACGGTGGCTTGTGCGCGAAGGGTGCCGGTGCGTTCCAGCTCGTCACGAACCCACGCCGTATCGGCGCGTGGGCGGGCACGCATGCGGTGAATGACACATTCGCGTACGACGACACCTATACCGATGGCATTGCGTACAAGCGCATCGGCGATGGTGACTGGTGGAAGGTCAGCCTAGCTACCGCGATGGCTGAGATTGCCAATGGCGACGCCTCTGGCAATCACGACGGCATCATCGGAGCACGTGACGCTGACGGCGCGATTTCGCTAGCCAACGGCTATAACAGCAAGGGTACGGTGTTCTTCGGCAGTTCGCACTTGAACAACGAGCCGAACTGGCTGTACCGGAAGGTCATTGCGAACTTCGGTACGACGGACACCGAACACCAGGCTCGTATTTGACACTCGTCCACGGTCGCCGGTCTGGGGGCCGCATTTGGACGAGGTGCCATGACGAACAACTGGACCGACATGGGCAACGCATCCCTGTTCGTTGTTATGGGAGCCAACCCCGTCGAGAACCATCCAGCGTCACTGGCGCACATCAACAAGGCACGCGCACAGGGTGCGAAGCTGATCGTCATCGATCCGCGCAAGACCCGCACCGCGCTTCAGGCGGATCGTTACATCCGGCATCGCCCGGGTACGGACATCGCCTTCATCAACGGTGTTGTGAACTACATCATCACCGAGATGGAGTCGCGTGATGCGGGCGATCCGCAGCGCGTCGCGTTCTACAACTTCCTGAACCAGACGTCCGGTATCAATGCCTGGACAGACGGCGGGAACGTTGACGGTTCCGGCAACGCCAACTTGGCGGCGGTACCGGGGTGCTCGAAGTACTCGGACGCTCGATTCATCCTCAAGGCGGACGGCAGCGACTACGATCGTCAGACGGTCGTTCAGGCTACCGGCGCTCCCGCTGTGGGTGGCGAGCCGCTGAACACGATCATCAGCAACTTCCCGAAGAAGGCCGCCTCTGTGACGGCCGATCCGAACACGGTGTACAACCGCTTGAAGGCACACGTCGCGCCGTACACGACGGCCGTCGTCGCCGACATCTGTGGTGTCACCGAGGCTGACATCATCTACGTCGCCAACGCCTACATCGACAACAGCCGTTGTTCGAGTGTCGGCAACGATCCGACCGTCGGCATGTCCGGTGGCTATCGTGCGACGACGATGCTGTACGCCATGGGCCTGACGCAGCACACGTACGGCTCGCAGAACGTGAAGTCGTTTACCGTGCTGCAGATTCTCATGGGCAACATGGGTCGCGCGGGCGGCGGCATCAACGCGCTTCGCGGAATCCACAACGTCCAGGGTTCGACCGACATGGGACTGCTACAGCATCTGATCCCTGGCTATTCGGGCAACCCGAGCATCACTCAGAACTTCGGTGACTATGTGGAGACGCTCTTTGGTCATCCGCTGTCGGGCACCGGAGTGCGGGCCAAGATGGACGGTTCGTACGACGATGCGTACAACCCCACTGCTCACTACTTGCAGCAGATCGGGTTCTACAACATGCACCTGAAGTTCTTCGGCGAGCCGGACGGTTCTGGGAATATCACCAGATCTCAGATGGACGCGCTCTTCGCGCTGTGGCCGAAGGGTGCCGGCACCGATCACATCACGATGTTCCGCAATATGGTGCAGGATGCCAGCGGAAACCACTGGGATGGGAGCGGGAATCGTGTGACCAAGGCTTGCGTTGTGTGGGGTCAGAACCCTGCCGTGACCGAGCCGAACCAGTCTGCAGTCCGCGAGGGGCTTGAGGCACTTGACTTGCTCGTCGTCGTTGACATGTTCGAGAACGAGACTGCGGCTGCCAAGCGGAAGGCCACTGGCACCACCTACCTGATCCCGTCGTGTTCCCACGTCGAGGAAGCCGGTAGCGTGACCAACTCGGGCCGTGTCCTGCAGTGGCGTGAAGAAGCCCGCAAGCCCGCTGGGAACAGCAAGACGGACCTCGAGCTCATGCTGCGGTTCGCCAAGGCTCTCAGCGATGAGGGCGGCTTCGACCACATCAAGGCTGTCTGGGACACCTCAGGCAACGTCACCGCCGCAAACGTCTACGAGCATCTCTACGCGAACCAGTACGGTTGGGACGCTAGCGGTACCGCATTCGACGACGTCTCTCTCACGGGCGTCGACATCTGGCGCGGTGACAACGCGGCGCCCACAGGAACTTTCGCCACCAACACGGTGACGGGTTCCGAGGCGGTCGCCGAGCTCGTCTATCGTCAGATGTGCATGCCGCGTGGCTTCGTCCGGAACTCGGACTACACCGTCGGTACAAACGCTGCCGCGACCGGGGCGATGTGGATCTACGATGGTGCGTTCTCGAGCACGCTCACAACGAACGTGCACACTCCTGGTCAGACGACCTGGTCGGTCCTCAACCGGTCGAAGAGCCGCGACAATGCCGATCCCAACGGTACCCTCGCATTCCCCGGATGGGGATTCGCGTGGATCTTCAACCGTCGCGTGTTCTACAACAACGCTGACATCCCGTCAGATCAGACCGACTACTTCATGAGTCCCGACTCGGTGGCACGCATCTTCGTGAGCACCAACACGAGCACGATCAACTACTCGCGTTGGTATCGCAAGATCAACCAGCTCGGTGACATGCCGGACACGTGCCTCAGCGCCTACGTCGCTCCGCACGTGCTGACCGGTCGCTTCCCTGGCCACATGGAGCCCTACGAGACGCCTCGTGCGGATCTGGCTACCACGTGGGGTCGCAACACCATGAAGAGGGCCGGATACCCGGCGGGCACCACTGGCATACGTGACCAGTGGAGCTGCGTTCACGACAGCACGCAAGTCGCTGGCCGTGACGTTGCGGCGTCCGGATTCCCGTTCGTGCTCACCACCATTCGGTGCGTCGAGCACTTCCAGGGCGGCCCGATCACCCGCAACAACCCATGGAACGTCGAAGCCGAGCCGGAGCCCTGGGTCGAGATCAACTCTCTCGACGCTGCGGCGCTTGGCATCAAGACGGGCGATATGGTGAACATCTCTACCGCACGCAGCAACAGCACGACCGACCAAGAGGGTCGCAGCAAGGCTGACGCAGCAGGATTCGCACAGGGCTTCAGGGCCCGCGTGGGCGTCGGACTCCAGAGCAACCAGCGTGTCGGTCAGGGTGTGGTCGCTATTCCGTGGCACTGGGGTGACCGTGGTCTATCCACCGGCTCCCGCGCCAACGATCTCTGCATCGATGCGGGAGATGCGAATACGACCATTCCTGAGTACAAGGCCTGTCTGTGCAAGCTCGAGTTGGCATAAGGAGGTGGTGAACGATGGCTAACGTAATGGCGATTTTCCAGGACGTAGACAAGTGTATGCGCTGCAACGGTTGCGTGATCAGTTGTAAGCGGACGTGGCAGATGAAAGCGCTCAACTACGGCGAGCACAAGACGGCTCCCGATCAGCGCGTGATCATCAAGTCACAGAAGCGTATCGACAATGGTCCCTTCATCCGATACAGCTGCTGGCACTGTCCCGATCCGCCGTGTGTCAAGCGGTGTCCGTTCAAGGCGCTCAAGAAGCAGGCCAACGGTGCCGTTTCGATCGACCCGACGCTCTGCCAGCCGGACGCCACCAATGCCAGCGGTGTGACGTGCACCAGGCAATGTACGGCTGACTGCCAGCGCGGCGGTTATCCGAAGGTCGGCGTGGGGAGCGATCTCTTCACGACGCCGGATGCGTGGAAGTGCACGATGTGCTACGGACGCGCAGGCGCCGACGACCAGCTGGATGCCGCCTTCGGCAACCCTCTGCCGTCGAATTCAACGCCGGGTGAGATTGGTGTGATACCCGAGCGTGCTCACTGGCCGTCGTGTGTCTACACATGTCCTGCGAAGGCCATGACGTGGGACACGAGGACCAACATCATGAACGTCATCGCCACCGGCGGCTACATTTCCTACGTCGGTGATGGTGGAGTATTCTGGGCGAGCAAGAAGTTCGTATTGGCAGCGCCGAAGGCTGATCCGTTCGTTGAGGATCACGTGACGCCGCTGATTTCGGACGTGCTCACCAAGTCGGTCTCGAAGGCGGCCCTCGTGCCGACCATCGTGGCCGGCGGTCTGTTGGCGGTTATCGCTCGTCGGCAGATCAATGCAAGCGAGTCCGCAACGAACGGGGAGGGGTGATCTTAATGCGTAAGTACACACTGCTTGTCGTGCTTGCCGTCGCGTTTGTGGTCGCCCTGACGCCGGGCGTGGCGATGGCCAACTTCTCTGTCCACGGTGGATACACCATGGACACTGACGCATGCGCCGGATGCCACCGGGCTCACACAGCCGCGAGCAGCATCACGTGGCTGAAGACGGATCTGACGACGGGGAGCGCATTGCTCAACTCGACAGCTTCGGAGATCTACGAGTTCTGCTACACCTGTCACGACGCTGTCAGCCTCGGTGCCGACACCAACGTTGAGACCGGTATCTACGAAGGTACCGACTACGGTACCCAGTTCGCAGACCTCAACGGTGGTGGTTTCGACTCCGGTATCTTCACGGCGCAGCACATGTACACGGGCTCGTCGTGGTTTGCATACGGTGGCGGCATCACTCCGGATCTTCTCGGCAATCTGTCGGACAACTCTGCTCCGCAGATCGTGATGAGCTGCTCCTCCTGCCACGATGTCCACGGTAGCTCCAACTATCGCTTGCTCAAGGACGTCGTTGCCGGTCGTACGGTCGGTGGCTACAACAGCGCTGCTCCGTACACCGAGCAGGACCCGCAGCCGCTACCCTGGGTCATCTCGGCTGAGCCGGGCTACCCGACCATGGGCTGGCTGCTGCACGAGCCGGGCGCGTCGCAGGTCTCGACCTACACGCCGGACTACACCACGCCGATGTACGCCAAGGCCCCGGGGAACGATCCCGAAAAGGGCATGGGCGGCTGGTGCGCCGCGTGCCATGTCAACTACATGCAGTTCACCGGTGCGGTCTACACGACCGGTGTAGATCCGTTCGATGACTGGGGTTCGCACGTCGCCAGCGAAACGCTGGGCTACGACTCGCTCGACGGCTGGGGCGCGGCTGTGCGCCACCGTCACCCCGTCAACGTGCCGCTCACGAACTACCTGGGCGCACGGTCGCTGATCATCACTACCAACCCGCTGCCGCTGGCGCACGACGACACGGCAGATGCGGCGACGCAGGATGACACCGACTGGATCGACTGCCTGACGTGCCACGTCGCTCACGGTTCGAGCGCTGTCATGACCGGCTACGCCGATGTTGCGGACTCTACCGACCCGCAGCCGGATTCCGGTACTGGCGGCATTCCGCCGACAGGCGACAACGCTTTGCTGCGTCTCAACAACCGCGGTGTGTGCGAGAATTGTCACAACAAGTAGACAATCTCGTGCCGCAGGCGGCTGATACTGACGCCACGGGGAAGGGCCAGGCAGTGCCTGGCCCTTCCTCTACTGTGTCTGCCGTCGATGCATGGCGCAGGCCCTCAGTCCCGACCCTCGTGGCCGCAGTCGCCGGCTGGCTCATCCTGCTACTCGCGTCGGGCGGCCAGTTCGTCTTGCAGACGGCCACCGTCGCAGAACATGTCGCCACGGCTGTCGCCGCCCCCGCTGCTGTGCTCACGGCGCTGGCGCTGGTCGCCGTGTTCGGCATGCCACGTCGGGACGACCTTCGCTCCTTCGGTCTGCCGAGGACACTCATTGCGGCCGCTGCTGGTGGGCTGGCATTCGGAGTCGCGCCCTACCTCGTGTTGGCCAACCGTCACACCGATGCGCCGGCGGGTTCCGTCGTGCTCTTCTGGACGAGCGCGTTCTTCGGCCTGGCGCTGCTGGCGATGTCCATCATCACGGACGTGCGATCCGGGATCGTGCGGCTTGCGGCCGGTCTCGTCGCCACCGTTG
>JAENZW010000246.1 GCA_016841065.1 Actinomycetota bacterium | reverse complement strand
ATGACGCGGTCGCGGGCGTGGCCGCCAACCTGCCCGATGCGCTGGCCTGCGGCTCGATCATCTGCCTGCACAAGGGCGTGCTCCTGCTCACGAAATCCGGCGAGCTGCCGCCGTCCACCGAGTGGTGGCTGGACTCGTACGGCGATGGCGTCAGCGACTGCTACCTGTTCGGCGGGCCGAACAGCGTGACGGACTCGGTCAAGAACGACATCCAAAGCAAGCTGCGGTAGGACACGCGCTTTGCCGAAGATGTACGCGGCCCCCGGGGAGACCCGGGGGTCGCGCTGCGCTTCGGGGGCGGGGTGGGCGTACGGTTGCTGGTGCGTCTCACGCGTGTATACTCATTGTAGATACCGACCTCGGAGGCGCGGATGAGAACCAAAGTGCAGCGTTGGGGCAATAGCCTCGCTGTGAGAATCCCCAAGATCTTTGCCGAAGAGGTAGGGCTGAAGGATGATTCCCCGGTCGAGCTGCGTCTTGAGAAGGGTGGTCTCGTTCTTGAACCCTCGGCCAGTTGGGCGCCCAGCCTGGATGAGTTGCTCGAGGGTGTGACCGAGGAGAACCGGCATGCCGAGGTTGATACCGGACCGCCCCAGGGCAAGGAGGTCTGGTAGCATGCCGTGGGCACCCGAGCGCGGCGAGGTCGTATGGATTGCCATGAGCCCGAGCGTGGGGCACGAGCAGACCGGTCGCCGGCCGGGGCTCGTAGTATCACCGAGCTCCTACAACCGGAAGGTCGGATTGGCTATCGTCTGTCCGATCACGAGTCATGCGAAGGGGTATCCATTCGAAGTAGCGATTCCTGACGGTCTGCCCGTGACGGGAGTCGTGCTCTCCGACCAGGCGAAGAGCCTTGACTGGCAGGTGCGAGGCGCGGAGCCGCTGTGCGCGTTGCCGGAAGAGAGCGTGCACACGGTGCTTCAGACGCTCGGTACCCTGCTCAGCATCTAGGATGTGAACATGCGCGTTCGAAGCCATATTCCGTGCGCTGTCACCCTCGCCTCCCTGATTCTCCTGTCCAATCTCATTCTTGCCCCCGCCGCCGCGCACGCCGCCACCGGCTACTCCGTCTCCGGAACCGTCACAGACCAGCTCACGAGCGACCCTGTCGTGGACTGCAACGTCTACCTCTGGCGCTATTCGGTCCCGAGTGCGAAGTGGGTAGAGTACCGCACAGCCCTGACCGGCCCCGCCGGCACCTACTCGGTCGCCGACCTTCCCGCAAGCCTCTACCGCGTCGAGTTCTGGCGCGAGGGCTACTACGGCGAGTACTACAGCGACAAGGCCACGCCCGCTTCGGCCAACTACGTGCTCGTCGGGCCGACGTCCGCTACTGCCAACGCCTCGATCTTCCCGCGCACCCCGAGCCTGACCGGCACCGTCACCGGTCCCGGTGGCGAGCCTGCCGAAGGGGTTCTCGTCACCGCCTACTGGCCGTATATCGAGAGCTACATCGAACTCGACTGGGCGCTCACCGAGGCCGACGGGACGTACTTGCTGCACGACCTGGCGACGGGCAGCTACGCAATCGAGTTCTATGCGTTCGCGCCGACGTCAGCGGGGGCCGACACGCCCTACTACGTGACCGAGTACTACGACAACAAGACGTCGCTCGGCACCGCCACGCTCGTCTCGACGACCATCGGATCGGTCACGACCGCCATCGACGCGGTCCTGGCCGCGCGCACGCCGACGATCACCGGTCGGGTTCGCGACAGCGTGTCTTCGGCGAGTCTGGACGACATCACCGTGACGGTTCGCAACGCGAGCAGCGGTGCGACGGTGGCGAGCACAACGACCGAAGACGGCTACGCGTTCTGGGGGCTCGCGCCGGGGACCTACAAGCTGCAGTTCACCGATGGCGACGCGTCGGATGGCGCGTACATCGCGGGCTACTACGAGGACGCCGCGGGCTGAGCGGATGCCGACAGCGTCGTCGTGAGTTCGTCGACGCAGGGGCTCGCGCTGGCAGATCAGCGCCTCGCGCTCGGCGGCACTGCGATTTCCGGGACCGTGACGCGTGCCGAAGGGGAGACGGCGCTCGCGGGCATCA
>JAENZW010000028.1:7098-17319 GCA_016841065.1 Actinomycetota bacterium | reverse complement strand
CGCCCTCAGTGACATCGCCGAAGTGCACGACCCGCTCACCATCCATATCGTCGGCGGCACGACGGCCGTGCCCGACGCCAGTTTCAACGGGATAGCGGCCGCCGTGCCAGGCACCGTCGTGAAGGACCGCGTGCTCGCGACCGGCGGGCGATACGACCTTGCAGCGGCGATCGCAAAGAGGATCGACCAGCTGGTCGCGAGCGACACATCGCTGACCGATCCGCCCGCCGTCTTGATCGCCAACGGGGCCGATCCGGCGAAGTTCTTCGACGCGCTCGCTCTCTCCCCCATATCCGGCGCGCAGGGGTGTCCGATTCTTCTCGTGGCGGCTGACAAGATGCCGCCCGCCACGAAGAGCGCGATTCAGACGATCGGCTACCCGCGAGCGATCGTCGGGGGCGGACCCAACACGGTCGGCAGCGCAGTCTACGGCGAGCTTTCGGGCCTCATGGGCGGACAGATTCAGCGCTGGAACGGCCAGAGCCGATACACGACGGCCATAACGATCGCCGAGAAGGCCGTATACCAGGAGCACTGGCTCAACCTCAACACCATCGGCGTTGCCGCGAAGCTGCCCGATGCACTCGCGGGAGGTGCCACCCTCGGGCGCCGCGGCGGTGTCCTCGTGCTCACGCGGGGTGATTCATTGACCCCCGAAACCGCCGCATTCCTCGAGAAGTACGACACTCAGAACAACCACGGCAACGGTGCATGCTATGTGCTCGGGGGGAAGCTGAGCATTACCGAGGCCGTCCAAGAGGGAATGATAGACGCGTTGATGCTGCCATAGGCGCTGCGAGGTTTGATTCCTCGCGCCGGATAGGGAGGAAGGTCGTGGACCGGTTCTTCGGCAGGCGAAGCTCCCCGATGCGCTTGCGGGCGGCGTACTCATGGGTCGATTCTGGGCCCCGCTGTTGCTCGTCAAGCAGGACTCTCTGCCTGCAGAGACGTCCGCGTTCATCGACAACCTCTCGGCGAACGACGAGTGCTTCGTACTCGGGGGAACGAACAGCGTCAACGAGTCAGTAAGGCTCACGATCCTCGCAAGATTGCTCGCACAGTGATCCGACCGATGATGACACTCTGGTCGTAGTCAACGTCGCGCACGGCCGCCGCCGTGCCGAAGGGGGGCGCGTGATGCCACGGACGATTCGCAGGCCAGCGCTGCGAGCGCTGCTTGCGGCACTCTCGGCAGCCTTGATGCTCGCAATCCTGCCCGCGCCTGCGAGCGCCATCGTCATCCCGAGCTTCGACGACATGTACGGCTACGTGACCGACGCCGAATCGGGCGCGAAGCTCAGTGGCGTGACCGTCGAACTCAAGATGTACGACGACTACTTCGGCTTCAACACCATCGCCGCGACTACCACGAACAGCAACGGACGGTACGCGTTCAACGGGCTGCCCGACGACTTCTACGACTACTGTCGCAGCTTCCGAGTCACGAGCACACGGTACCGGAGTGCGATCACGTACAGCTACAACTTCAAGCCCGGTACATCCCGAAGCGACGTGGCGCTACGCCGCGTGGCCGAACGGGTCGCCGGCTCGACGCGCTACTCCACCGCAGTCGCTGCCGCCCGCAAGGGCTACGACCCGTGGGGCAACAAGAGTTGGGATGGTGCGACCGACGTGATCATCGCCTCCGGCGAGGACCGCGCGGCCGCGGACCCGCTCGCGGCGGCTGGACTGTGCTGGGCCTACGACGCTCCCCTGTTTCTGGTCAGCTCGACATCGGTCCCCTCAGAGGTGAAGCAAGCCGTCCAGGAGATCGTGACGGCGAACGGGGCGACCACGGTGCACATCGTCGGCGGAACGGTGTCGGTGCCGGACGCGCGCTACGCCGAGCTCGATGCCGCCGTCAGCGGGACGCTCACGAAACACCGGGTGCTGGCCACCGGCAGTCGCTACGACCTCGCCGCAAAGATTGCGCAGATCGTCGTGAACACCGCCGACACCAACCCGGCGAAGGACATGCCGCCCGCGGTGCTCGTGGCCAACGGTGCCGACCCGGCCAAGTTCTTCGACGCGCTCGCGCTCTCTCCGATCTCGGCGGCCAACGGATGTCCGATCGTGCTCACGAGCGCGACGTCGCTACCCACAGCCACCCGCAACGCCATCAAGAACGGGGGCTTCAACTACGCCATCATCGGCGGAGGACCGAACACCGTGAGCGCCGACGTCATGGACACGGTCGAAGGCATCGTCGATGACGTCGGCGGCACGGCGGTACGCTGGTACGGTTCGAACCGCTACACGACAGCCGCCACCGTCGCGGAGAAGGCGCAGGCGAAGGGCTGGCTCGACTTCCTGCACATCGGGGTGGCAGCGAAACTTCCCGACGCGCTCGCGGGCGGGTCTGCGGTCGGTCGACTCGGCGGCGTTCTCGTGCTCACGAAGGGCGACGCGCTCACGTCAACGACCGCCGCGTTCCTCGAGAAGTGGGACACTCACAACAACGCCGCCCTCGGAGACTGGTCCATGTATCCGCCGGTCTCTACCCACCCGTCGCTCGCCGGAGCTACCTACGTACTCGGAGGCAAGCTCAGTATCACCGACCCTGTCCAGACCGACATGATCGACGCGTTGGCGATACCATAGAGACGCGGGGGACTTGCACGGATTCATATTCAAGGACCTTGAGGGGGTTCTCATGAGGGCGAAGAACCCGCGGTGCCAAGCCAGCAGGAGAGGTGCGACCACGGTGTTGCTGGCCGCGATTCTGGTGGCGATGGTCCCCGTTCATGCCGGTGCGCTCATCCTCCTCGATGACTGGTATGGCTACGTCACGGACTCGGAGACGGGCGCTGCCTTGAGTGGCATCGACGTAACCCTCTACATGTACGACCAGTACGACCCAATGGATCCGAATTACTTCGACGACACCACGACGAGTAGCACGGGGCGCTATGCCTTCAATGGCATGGATCCGGGTGAGCACGACTTGAGCGTCTACGACCCCAACGGACGGTACCGTGAACAGTGGCTGAACGGCCTGCAGTACACGGGAGCGCGGATTCGCAAGGACGTCCAGATGGCACCCCTCGCTGAGCGCGTGGCGGGGCAGTCCCGGTACTCCACGGCCGTCGCGGTCGCGCGCAGGGGCTTCGATCCCAGCGGTGACAAGAGCTGGCCGGACGTGGAGCACGTCATCATCGCTTCCGGGGAGGACCGCGCCGCCGCCGACCCCCTGGCCGCTGCGGGACTGTGCTGGGCATACGACGCCCCGCTGTTCCTGGTGAGCTCGAAGTCCGTGCCCTCCGAGGTCGCGCAGGCAGTCAACGAGATAGTGGCGGCAAACGGCTCGACGAACGTGCTGATTGTCGGCGGCCCCGTGTCCGTACCCGACAAGCGCTTCACTGAGCTCGATGCGGCGGTCAGCGGGACGCTCACCGAAGAGCGGATACTGGCAGTCGGAAACCGCTTCGACCTGGCCGCGGCAATAGCCCGCAGAGTGATGTTGATTGCAGACCTCGACCCCGCCAAGGACACACCACCCGCTGCACTCGTCGCCAACGGCGCCGATCCGACGAAGTTCTTCGACGCACTGGCGCTGTCGCCCATCTCCGCGGCAAAGGGCTGCCCGATTCTGCTCGTGAAGGCGAATTCGATACCTGCGGCTACGGCAGGCGCATTGAGAGACCTCGCGTTCACGCGCGCAATAGTTGGCGGCGGACCGAACACGGTGAACTACACGGTATACGGACAGCTTCAGGGCATCCTCGATGGTGTCGGCGGCCACATGCAACGCTGGTACGGCCAGAGCCGCTATACCACCGCGATCGCCATCGCAGAGAAGGCGGTTGACCAGGAGCACTGGCTGAACTACTGGACGATCGCGATCGCAGCGAAGCTGCCCGACGCGCTTGCGGGCGGAGCGGCGGTCGGCAATCGAGGAGGAGTGCTGGTGCTGACGCGCGGCGACTCCCTGACGCCGGAGACGGCCGCATTCCTCGAGAGACACGACATGGCCAATGCGTACGCCTGCTGGGTCCTCGGCGGCAAGCTCAGCATCACCGACGCGGTGAGGAAGAAGATCATCGACGCCCTAATGCTGCCTTAGGCACGTTACCGCTCGGTTTCGCGCCCGCCGCCGTCGCGGTACATTCATAGGTGTGACCGAACGATGCGCGTTCGGCCGACGCTGTTTGTTGCGGCGGTTTGGGGGTCGGCGCGTTCCTGCCGAAGGGAGTTGCGCATCCATGGCCGAGATCGTATGTGCCGAGGAGACTACTGGCTCGAGACCAATCGACTGGAAAGTGTGGATGGTCGTGCTTTCCGTATTCTCGGTGGCCCTAGTGCTCGCCGTGCCCGCGACAGCACACGGCATCGTCATCCTCCAGGAGGGATTCGAGGGGATTGTTACCGATGCGGACACTGGCGCGCCACTCGCGGGAGTGACCGTGACTCTCCACAACCCGGCGACTGTCGGCACGAGCGTGACCGATGCCCAGGGCAGGTATGACTTCACCGGCAACTACGCCGATGGCAACTACTTCATGATGTATGAGAAGACGGACTACGTGACCGGGCTTAGCCCGTACGTCTGGCACTCGGGACTTCAGCGACACCAGGTCGACCGCGGCCAGTGGCCGATGGCGCATCGCATCTGGGGCCAGAACCGCTTCTCCACAGCTACGGAGATCGCGAATGCGCGCGGCTACAACTACCCCATGAACGCGTGGGTCGGCAACGACCACGTCATCATCGCCTCCGGGGACGACCGGGCCGCAGCGGACCCACTTGCGGCTGCCGGCCTCTCTTGGGCGTGGTACCGCGCTCCCATCTTCCTGGTCAGCGCCAGGTACACGCCCAGCGAAGTACTCACGACAATCGCCGAAATCGCAGATGTGAACAACGGTGTCGAACTCGAAGTCGTGGGCGGGCCCGTCTCGGTTCCGCAAGCACGCCTCGACGAGATCGTCGCCTACGTTGAGAGCAAGACGGGCGAGTCGGTCAAGGTACACCGCCTACTGTCGACCGGCAGTCGCTACGACATGGCGGCTGCAATCGCCAGGGAGATGAAGGCTCGTGCCGATTTGGAGCCCGGACTCATTTGGAAGAACCGGTTCCTCGTTGCGAACGGTGCTGATCCCGACAAGTTCTTCGATGCGCTCGCGCTCTCCCCGGTCGCTGCCACTGCGGGCTACCCGATCGTGTTGGTATCGGCTGACTCGGTTCCTTCGGCTACCGAGAACGTCATCAAGCAGTTCACGCCCGAACACATATATGTAGGCGGTGGACCGAACACTGTCTCCGAGAGCGTGCTGACCAAGCTCGGCGGCTGGGACGCGGACGTTGTCCCGCCCGATCGTTGGTGGGGGCCGAACCGCTACGCCACAGCCAAGGACATCGCCATGAACGGTCCGTTGCACGGACTCGACTGGGACGAGATGGGAGTCGCGGCCAAGCTTCCAGATGCGCTTGCCGGAGGGACGTTCATGGGTCTGTACGACGCTCCGCTGCTGCTGGTGAAGAAGGACTCCGTGCCGCCGGAGACATCATCGTTCATCCAGGCTCTGGACTCGCAGGAGCCCTGCTACATCTTCGGCGGGCCGAACAGCGTGGACGAGGCCGTGAGGTTGGATATCTACGATCAACTGAAGCACCAGTAGCGCGGGCGCCGCTTGCGGCGCGATAGGGGGCGATCGGCATGAGAGGCGTCTCGACGGCGATCCGGGGAGCGATTTTGGCAGGGGTGCTCGTCGGCGCGCTGGTCGGCCCGATTGCGACCTCCTCGGCCTTGGTGATGCCCACCGACGACGTCTACGGCTGGGTGACCGATACTCAGTCCGGGGACCCAATCGCAGGTGTCGCGGCCCAGCTCTACTACTACGCGGGCAGCAGTTACCTCCTCGAAGACTCGACAATCACCGGCAAGACCGGCAGGTACGGGTTTCCCGGCCTGACCGCCGGGACGGATCGTGCGCTCAGGCTCTCCCACGATCGATATCGATCGACGTTCGTCTACCCGCAGCGCTACGAAGGCACGCCCGTTAGGTACGACGTGACGCTGAGACCACGCGTGGAGGGCCTCTGGGGCGCCAACCGCTACTCTTCCGCCGTCGCCATCGCCTACCGGTACAACAACATCGGCGGGGGAATTCCGGCACCCGACAGCCTTCACGTCGTCATCGCGTCGGGAGAAGACAGGGCGTCCGCAGACCCACTTGCTGCCGCAGGGCTCTGCTGGACCTACGACGCGCCGCTCCTGCTGGTCAACTCTCGGTACGTGCCGTCGGAAGTGACACAGATCGTATCGACAATGAAGGCGCGCAATGGCCCCCTGACGATACACATCGTAGGCGGCACGACATCGGTGCCGGATGCCCGCTTCACAGAGCTCAACAATGCGGTTGGCGGCGGGCTGACCAAGGACCGAATTGCGATATCAGGAAGCAGGTACGACCTCGCAGCCGCGATAGCGGCGCGGATGAAGGCGGTGGCCGCCGTCACGCCTGCCAAGCCCCTCCCACCGGAAGCGTTCGTCGCCAATGGAGCCGACCCGTCCAAGTTCTTCGATGCGCTGGCACTCTCACCCATCTCGGCGACGCGCGGAGTACCCATCCTGCTCGTGAAGGCGAACGAGATACCGGGCGCCACGCAGACTGCCCTCAGCAGCCTGAATCCTGATGAGGTAATCGTGGGCGGCGGACCGAACACGGTCTCGAAGACGGTGTTCAACACCCTCGACGCACAGTTCGGGGCTGACCGCTGGTGGGGTACGAACCGCTACACGACCGCTATCGACATTGCCGAAGAAGCGCTGGCGGAGGGCATGCTCGAGCCCGGATGCATCGGCGTGGCGGCGAAGCTGCCCGATGCGCTGGCCGGCGGAGCCACCATAGGTAGTCTGCGCGGCCCGCTCGTCATCACCAACGGGACGACCCTCACTCCGGAGACCGAGTCCTTCCTCGAGAGATGGGACGCCGACAACGATCTCGCCGCATTCGCGCTTGGCGGCCCCAACAGCCTGTCCGAGTCCGTGCGGCAAGACATGATCACTGCGCTTGTCCACTAGGCCAGTCGATACGAGGAGTCTGGACGCCATGAAGAGGACGATACGGCTGCTGGTCTGCTCAGTCGTTGTGGCCACGCTCGTGTTCGCCTTCGCGAGTCCGGCGTTCGCTCCGGTCTTCGTCTGTCCCTACGATGTCTGCGGCTACATCCGGGATTCGGACTCGGGTGAGGGAATCTCAGGAGCGACAGTCGAGCTGTACCACTACCAGGTCGGCAACCCTGTTGTCGATGCAACGAAGGTCTCGAGCCCTAGTGGCTACTACTACTTTGACGGACTCAGCGCATCCTACGAGTACTACCTCCGTGCCGACCACCCCCGCTACCGGCAGAACACTGTGCCGACCGACTGGTACGGCTCCAACACGAAAAAGGACGTCACGCTCCGCCCCCTGGTCCAGCGCGTCGCGGACGACAACAGGTACTCGACCGCAGCTGCGATCACTCGCCGGGCCTGGGACCTGAACGGCAGCAAGAACTGGTCGGATTCCGATGACATCATCATCGCTTCGGGAGAAGACCGCGCCGCCGCCGATCCACTTGCCGCCGCGGGTCTCTGCTGGCTCTACGAAGGGCCTCTACTCCTGGTGAACTCGCGCTACGTGCCGTCTGAAGCCAAGCAGATCGTCAACGAGATCCGAGCGGCCCGGTACCCAAATGCCGTCACGATACACGTGGTTGGCGGGACTACCTCCATTCCGCAGGCTCGCCTCAACGAGTTGGCCGGAGACACCGTACAGGGACCACTCACCTTCGATCGAATCGCTTCGTCAGGGAGCCGCTACGACCTCGCTGCAGCCATCGCCTTGAGGATGAAGTCCAAGGCCTTCTCCGAGAGCAAGCAGTTCCCCGCGGAGACCCTGGTCGCCAACGGTGCCGACCCCGACAAGTTCTTCGACGCACTGGCGCTCTCAACAATCTCCGCCTGGCGCGGCAGCCCGATTCTGCTGGTCTCGGTGGACAGCCTGCCTCCGGCGACGAAGTCGGCGATCCAGTCTCTGAATCCGTCGCGAGTGATCGTCGGCGGCGGACCGAACACGGTGAGCGGAGACGTCCTGGGCAAGATCGATGCGCTAGTCCCGACAGTGGAGCGCTGGTGGGGAGCGAACCGCTACGCGACCGCTATCGACATCGCGGACGAGGCCGCCGCCGAGTCGCCGACCCCGTGGCTCGGCTACATCACCATCGGAACAGCCGCCAAGATCCCTGACGCGCTGACGGGTGGGGCCTATCTCGGCAAGTACTCCGGGATGCTCGTACTGACCAAAGGCACGGTAGTCCCGGGAGACACCGCCGCGTGGCTCGAAGCCCACGATGCGCAGAACCAGGCATGCTACGCATTCGGCGGACCCAACAGCATTGCGGAGAGTACGCGCCAGAAGATGATCGACATTCTGATGCACTAGCGGCAGCGGGAATGCGGGGTAGTGCGACACCCCGTGCTTCGTCTTCGGCGGGCCGAATAGCGTGAAGGAGTCCGTGCGGCTCGCCATCTACGATAAGCTCAAGCTCTGAGGCCCCAGGAGAGGACGTCCATCATGAAGCGACCACCGTCAGGAGTATTCCACGCAACGTACGCACTACTTGCACTGGCCCTCATCCTGCTCATGCCGGTGAGCGCCCACGCCGCCATCAGCTCGATCGGCGGCACCGTCACCGACGCCGACACCGGCGCGCCGGTAGCGAGCGCCACGACGCTGCTGTATGAGTACGTCCCCGGATGGATCCTGCGCGCCAGTGGGACGACGAATGCGACCGGCGGCTATGCGTTCGTCGGATGGCCCGCCGGCGACTACCGCGTGAGGGTCGAGAAGGCGGGGTACATGGACGGTCGCACGCCACTCTTTGCGTTCTTGGGCGGCACGCACGACGTGGACATCGACCTGTGGCCGGTTGCCCACCGCGTCTCGGGACGGTCCCGCTTCAGCACAGCCGAGCAGATCGCCCGCATACGCGAGTACGAAAATCCGGTGCTCTGCTGGGACTCCGTCGACGACATCGTGATCGCGTCCGGGGATGACAGGGCCGCTGCCGACCCGCTCGCCGCGGCCGGGCTCTGCTGGGCGTACCCAAACCCAGACGGCGACGCAGCCCCATTGTTCCTGGTCAGCGCCACAAGGACACCTGACGAGGTTCTCGTCGCCGTCAAGGATATCGTCGCCCAGAGTGGGCCTCCCGTCACGATACATATCGTGGGTGGGACCACATCGGTGCCCGATGCGCGGTTCAATGAGCTGTCCGCCTACGTCGGCCCGGGAAAGCTCGTCAAGCACCGAGTGCAGGCGACTGGCAGCCGATACGACATGGCCGCGGCCATCGCACGCCACATGAAGGATGAACGACCCGGCGACATGACCAATATCCCGCTCATCGCAAACGGCGCCGACTCCACGAAGTTCTTCGACGCGCTCGCACTCTCTGCCATTAGCGGGAACAACGGCGCGCCGATTGTTCTTGTCAGCGTTGGTTCAATCCCCCCGGCGACCCAGAGCGTCATCGATGACATGGCACCGGCGCGAATCATCATCGGCGGCGGACCGAACACCGTGTCGGCCGGCGTCGAGACGGCTCTCAGTGATGGCGGCACCATCACCGTCGATCGGTGGTCGGGCGGGAACCGCTACGCCACCGCAGCCAAGATCGCCGACAACGCGCTAATCGAGATGGCGCTCGGTGACTACAGCTTCGGCCTCGCCGCCAAGCTGCCAGACGGACTGTCCGGCGGCGCGACGATCGGCGGATACTTCGGTGGGCCGCTCCTTCTCACGAAGACCGACTCTATTCCCGCTGAGACCCTGGCAGTCATCAACAACTGGCACCCCAAGAACATCTACCTCTTTGGCGGGCCCAATAGCATCGCCGAAAGCGTTCGCATGCAGGCTCTCGCAACGATCCCGTAGGTTTCACCGTCCGAGATTCCCACCGCCGAATACTGGTGGCCTTGATGCCCCGCTCGCACGCCTGAGCGGGGCATCAAGCGCTACTTGAGACACAAGCAGGTCTTCTGAGCAGCCGATTTGCGTGCAACCCTCAACCGTGTCTTGACTCCTATACACCCCTTGCGCCGATATATGCTCTGTCCTATACTCGTTTTATCATATATGGATGAAGGGCTCGCCGGGTGTCGCTTGAATACGCAATCCTGGGATTCCTCGAGACAGAAGACCTGTCGGGGTACGACTTGAAGACGAAGTGCTTCGACGA
>JAENZW010000028.1:0-6998 GCA_016841065.1 Actinomycetota bacterium | reverse complement strand
CCGGGCGCGCGTCTCGTCAAGCGCGCTGTCGTCATCACCGCCTGCGCGATGCCGGAGCCGCTCGCAACCTTCTTCGGCTATACCACGGGGCCGGTGCGGGAACTGCGCTCTGCACTGTCGGCGGGCGGAATCCGCACGATCGGTTCACTCGCCGTCACCGACACATGGCGGCACCCATCCGTAGAGGATTGGGAACGCGACAAGGCGGAGTCACTCGGACGAATCCTGGCGGGAAAGATCTAGCGCCGCCCTACTGCGCGAGCAAGAGGTCCATGACCTTGCGACCGGGATCGAGCACCAGCCCCGTCGAGGCGGCGAAGGCCTCGCTGTAGCCGTGTGCTCCGTTGCCCTGCACGTCCGGACCGTTGAGAACGAAAGGAACAGCCTCCCCCACGTGCGTCTTCAGGGCCACCGGGGTCGGATGATCCGGCATGGCCAGGATGCGCACGGGATACTCGCAGACCAGCATGCGCGAGAGGACCTCGTGGTCGATCGCCTCGATTGCGGCGATCTTCGCTGCAGCGTCACCGGCGTGGCCCGCTTCATCCGGCGACTCAACGTGCACGACGACGAGGTCATGAGTCTCCAGCGCGGCAATCGCCCCGATCGCCTGCGCGGCGTAGTCGTTGTCAGGACCGTCGGTGACACCGGCGATGTCCAGACGGTCCATGCCTGCGAGCACGGCGAGCCCGTTGAGCAGATCCACCCCGGACGTCATCGCCGCGCGGACACCGCGGGCTTGCGCGAACGGCACCATCCCGGTCGGAGCGGCTCCCGGCCAGAACGGCCACACGTCGGTCACGAGCAGATTGCCTTCGGCCTCCCTGCAGCGATTGACGCCGTTGTTGTCCAGCACCGCTCTCGCCCGCTGCATGTAGTCCAGTAGCAGTCCGGCACCGTCACCTGAAGGCAGATGCTCGGCTACCTGCCGGTCGCTGATATCGTGCGGGGGCGAGTAGGTCAGCTCAAGTAGTTCCGGGTGACCCTTGACCACCAGGATGTGTCGATAGGCGATTCCCGGATACAGGCGAAACGTGGCGTCATCGAGCGCGTCGGAGAGATCGGCGACTATCGCACGCGCCTCTTCGGTAGGGATGTGACCTGCGGCGTAGCTCCGCATCGCCCCGGCCTGGATCGTCACGAGGTTGAGCCGAAGCGCGACCTCATTTGGAGCGAGGTCGATGCCCATGCTTGCAGCCTCAATCGCCCCACGACCCACGTAGTCGGCGACCGGGTCGTACCCGAGAATCGAGGTGCACGCGGCAGACGAAGAGGGTTCCGCGCCTTCGGGAACGGTTTGCGCGAGCCCGCAGATGCCCTGGCGGGCTATCCTGTCGAGGTTCGGAGTCTTGGCGATCTCCAGCGTCGTCGTACCACCAAGCTCCGACAGCGGCCACCCAGCGGCACCGTCGAGAATGAGCACAACGTACTTCAACTGCGCCCCCTTCAGAAGCTGCACGAGTCTGGTTCACAAGATTAGCACCACCACGACGTCTGGAAGACGACATACGATCAGTTCTCGACATGCTTGGCGCTGCGCGGTGAGCTTCACGCTACTCGTGTGGATCGGTTCACGTCAGCCGGCAGGAATCCGCTCCTTCCAGACGAAGTCTTTCTTCGGCACCCGTGGATAGGGGGAACGAGGGAGCTATGCCGAAGGCTGCATTCTGTTCCGAATGTCATGGCTACGTCTGGGTTGCACCCGATGGCGGGTGCATGAACGGGCATCCCGGGCCCTGTCTTCGCGACTTCCACGACGCGGTCGGACCCCTCCCTCCCCTGCCTGGACACACCGACTCGATTCCAGCTCCCGTCCCGACGTACGAGCCGCCACCTCTCCCGCCGACGTGCGTCGGAGCCATCACAGCCGACCGAGTGGACATCCTCGGCAGACGCGCCGGCGCGTTCGCACTCGATTGGATCATTGGACAGACGCTCACGTATCACGTCGGAAGAATGCTGGCATCCGCGCTGTCGGGTGGCGCCACTACGAGCGGTGCCGGGGTGCTCTGGCTCGTGATGACCGTTCCGATCAGCCTCGCGCTGCTGTATGGCTACTTCTTTGCGTTCGAGGCGGCCTTGGGCTTCACACCCGGGAAACTCATCTTCCGAATACGGGTCGTGAACTCGCAAGGCCGACGCATCTCCTGTCTCCAGGCGCTCAAACGCAACGCAGCGCGTGTCGTGGACCTCATTCTCTGGGGCGGCGTGGGGTTCGCTCTCGTGAGCGCGAGTCCTCTGAGGCAGCGCCTCGGGGACCGATGGGGAGAGACGTTCGTCGTCAGGGTCTGACCGCCCGAAAGCCCGAGAGCGAAACGTGCCCTGCTCTGCTACCATGCACGCATGAAGTCGACCGTTCGCTACCAGGACACCCGTGGTCTCGACCTTACCGGTCCGAGGTTCTCCGATGTTGTCGTCAAGGGCATCGCACCCGGAGGGGGCCTGTTCGTCCCGGAAACGCTCCCGGAACTGAACCTCAATGAGATCCTTGCCCTGGCAGACGCTCCCTATTGGCGTCGCGCTGCGGCGATCTTCTCGCGGTTCGGCGTGGACGTCGGGAGCGAACGGGTCGACGCGCTCATGCGGCGTGCCTACGGGGCTCAATGGGACAATGAGCGCATCGCGCCCGTCATCGAAGCTCGCCCCGACATGCACGTACTTGAGCTGTGGCATGGCCCGACGAGCGCGTTCAAGGACATGGCGCTGCAGTGTATGCCCCTCTTCTTCTCCGAGTCCGTGGAGATGCTGCACGCGCGCAGACTTGCCGAAGACGACTACCTCATCCTCGTCGCCACGTCCGGTGACACCGGAAAGGCCGCGCTCGAGGGATTCGCGGATCGCGCGCACACGAACATCGTCGTCTTCTACCCCGCCGACGGGGTGTCTGACCTGCAGCGCAAGCAGATGGTGACCCAGCGAGGCGACAACGTTGGCGTCTTCGGCGTGCGTGGCAACTTCGACGACTGTCAAAACGCCGTCAAGGCCGCCTTCTCCGACGAAAGCTTCGCAGACGAGCTGCACGAGCGATGGAGCCTCCGCCTGTCTTCGGCAAACTCGATCAACTGGGGACGTCTGCTTCCCCAGATCGTCTACTACGTGAGCGCGTATGCGGACATGGTTGCGGGCGGCGGCGTGAAGGCCGGCGATTCGATCGACGTGTGTGTGCCCACGGGCAACTTCGGCAACATCCTCGGGGCCTACTACGCGCGGCGAATGGGCGTACCCATCGGGCGATTGCTGTGCGCCAGCAACGAGAACAACGTGCTCTCAGACTTCATCGCCACCGGCGTATACGACATCTCGGGACGCGACTTCGTGACGACACCATCGCCGTCGATGGACATCCTCATCTCAAGCAACCTCGAGCGGCTCCTGTTCCACCTCGCCGGTCCCGAGGCCGTGCGCGAGTGGATGCTCCAGCTTGCCGAAGAGAAGCGCTTCCAAGTAGATCGCGAGACGTTCGCGCAGATGCGCGAGGTGTTCGTCGGTGACTTCGTGGACAACGACACATCGCTTGCCACGATTCGTAGGGTCTTCGAGGACACGGGCTACCTGCTCGATCCTCATACCGCCGTGGCCTGGGAGGTCGCCGAGCGTCTGCGAGACGACTCGCCCGTGCTCGTGGTCTCGACGGCGCATTGGGCGAAGTTCGGCACCGACGTGCTGTCGGCTCTGCTCGCGCTCGGGTACGCGGAGGCGCTGCCCGCTGACTGCGACGGCCTCTCGGGCGTCGAGCTGCTGGGCCGCGTGCAGGAACTCGCGCCAGGCGCCTGCGTGCCGCACGCTCTCGCGGAACTCGACACGCTCGACGAGCGGTTCGGCGTCGTCGTTGACGC
The DNA here is from genome assembly GCA_016841065.1 of Actinomycetota bacterium. Lineage (GTDB taxonomy): Bacteria > Actinomycetota > Coriobacteriia > Anaerosomatales > JAENZW01 > JAENZW01. Next base: position 3,162 of record JAENZW010000028.1, on the reverse strand, counting down.
AGGCCGCGAGAGCATCGAGGGCGCCGTGCGAGACTGGCTCGCCCGCTAGGGAGCTTCCTGCTCCGTCACCCAGCCGAAGAGCTCGTCGGCGAACGGGTCGTCCATGCTGCGCACGGCAAGCGCGCTCGCCTCTTCGGCCAGGGGGAAGACGGCCAAGTAGATTCCAAGCCCCAGGAGGTCATCGATTCGCTGCGACAGCTCCAGGGCAACCGCAAGCGATGTCTGCACCGCCATCAGCGTGTCGTGACGAGCATCCTCGGTGGGCTCATCGCCACCGGGAGTCGGCGTGAGATACATTCCGAGCGCCGGGGCATTGAAGTGCGCGATGTCGCACAACGCCGCGTAGAGCAGCAAGTAGAACCTCAGCGTGCCCGGATACGCTGATTCCGACGCGCGCGCCATGGCGTGCGGTGCCTTGCCGGACCACCAGTTCGCGCGGTTGGCTCCCGGCTTCTGTCCCATGCTGCGCTGGACATCCCGAGCGGCGGTCTTCACCTGTTGCGACGGGACCGCTTCGGCGAGATCGTCGTAGTACTTGGCGACCCGTTCGGCTTCGAAGTCGCACCACATACACGCCAATTCATCGGGGTCGGACAGGATGTATGAGAGCGAGCACACATCCTCGACCAGCGAGCGGGCGATCGTCAGCGCCTCGGCGATGAGGCGATGCTCTGTGAGGAGAGCGATGGCCTCCATCGAGCTTGAGGCGCGAGCGAGAAACGCGGCCGCGACGTACTCGGCGGTCCCCCGGTCCAGAAGCGCGAACGGCGTTCGCATCTTGGCTCCGACGAAGGCGTCTCTCGCCTCGACAAGCAGCTCCATCGCTCGCTCGGCTTCGCCCGGCGGCCTCGGAATCGCGCCTGCGCTTCCGGGCTTGTCGGCTGTGAGCATGGAGTGCCACGGTAGATCGTCGAGCAGCCTCACGCCAGTGAAGCCAGCTTTCAGAAGTTGCGCCCGGATTGTCTCGGGCGCCGCTCGCACAGCTTGCGGAGGTCCTTTCGGCGTGTCAATCGGCGCCCAGTCGACGACGAGCAGCCGACCGTCCGGTCCGAGCAACCGGAACGCGTCGGCGTACGTCGCGTCCGGATCCGCAAGTTCATGGTGCAGGTTGATCATGTAGACGACATCGGCGATCTCGTCCGGGAGCGGCACGTGCGTCTCGGCCGACAAGATCGGGCGGATCCGCCCGCCGGCGACTTCCGGGCGATTCTCGGTCATCCAGTCGACCATCGTCTGCTCTGTGTCTGCCGCATGCACGATAGCCGCCGATGCCAGCCTTGCGAACTCGGCCGCGAACAACCCTGTGCCCGCACCGATCTCCACGATCGAGTGCGCATCTACCGGCTCGCCCAGGGCGCGCCAGAAGACATCCGGCGGCAGTTGCTCAAACCGGGCCGTGTCGTTCAGCTTCTCCAGCTTCGCGATGTCGAACTTCAAATGCGCCACGTACGCTCCCTCTTGAACGTGTTCGTTCTCACGATACACTTGTGTGCCGACGCCCACGACCGGGAGACCTCCGTGTTCGACGACGAGACGCGCACACTCCTGCCCCGAATGATCGACTCCCTCTACCGGGACGCGAAGATCGCTACCCGTCTCGATGTCGTGATCCGTGCCGAAGCAATGGATCTGCCCGATGACGTGCTGCGTATTGTCGAGCTTCTGCCTCCCGGGCACTACTCCCGCCAGCGGCTCTGCGACCAGCTCAACTCGGCGATCGTCGGCCATGGCTGGGGACGCGCTCTCGGGACAGTGGAGTAGCCCGCCGGATCGCTACGCGGGCGGCACGCGCGGAGGCCCCCCGCGATTGCTGCGGAGCGCCAGAAGACGCCGCAAGCCGACACCCGCGAACGCCCCCACGAACGCACCCGTCCACGCGTAGAGCGCGACAGCCGCATACCAGGAGACGCCTCCAGGCTCGCGGATCGCGTAGAGACCGATCAGCGCCATGCCCGGGATCCAAACCATCCATACCCATCGCCACGGAGTCTTCGGTGCCACGGCGGCCACTGGAAACGCAGCGATGACGTACGCCAGGAAGACGTACACCGCGGCGTCTATCGCACCCTGCCGCGATGCGACGCCGTCAGAGAACACGGCGTTGAAGGCGCCCATGAACCCAGCGAGCAGCCCCATGAGCACGACGACGAGCCTGCCGAAGAACCTGAGCGGCTTGGTAGGTGACATACTGCTTCCCGTCACCGGGCCTTCGGGAAGGCGTCCACGTTGCGTGAGGGAGGTTCGCGCACGAACAGCGTCACCTTGCGATCGCGCGTCGTCATTCCGCGTTCATCTCGGCCGATTCCCGACCGATCATGTGGTACTGGAGGCCGCGCATCGCGCCGATGGAACCCGCCGCGACGACAGGAAGAGGGACACACCACATGCTGATGGCCGTGAGACCGAACGGCAGCATCTCGGTGAGACCGAGCACTGTGACCGGCACCAGGACTATCGTCGCGACGCGAACGATCATCATAGTCGATGAGTCCCCCGACAATCCGAACATCGCCGAGGATATCGTCGTCACCACGCCAGCGACGAACACCATGATTCCCACGCCGAGCAGACCTACCTCAAGGTCGACGGCGCATAGCGCGAATACCGCGACGGCCGCCGGGAAGCTGTACGCAAGGGACTCAAGTATCACAGCACTCGCCTCGCGACCAGACGGCTTGGACCACCGCACCCACCACACGCCGACACCGCCGGCAGCCGGAACGAGCAGGGCCGAGATGACATAGGCAGCAACCCGTGTCGGGGCGTGGCTCAGGCCCGTCATGTAGAACAGCGGTACACCGATCGTGATGACGAGTAGGGACACGAGCAGAGTGTCCGCGCCAAACGATGGCGCCTGATCCAGGATCGCGCGTGCCGCACCAGCCCGGACTCCCGGCTCGGCGGCCATGGTGGTCCGAACACTCGTGGTCACGTCGTCCATCACATCTCCCGTGGCAATGGCTCCTGTGGCAATGACTCTCACTGGTTTACCTGCACTTTTCGACACAATGCGTGCAATACCTCCCCTGGTTGCCCGCAGCCCATCAGGCGATGATGCTAGTGCCTAGAGTGTCGCCATCTGCACGTTGCTGAACCGGCGCCGGTAGAAGGCCGAGTAGTCGCACTTGCGTTCGAGCGCCGCGACGACCGCATGGGCGAAGT
>JAENZW010000245.1 GCA_016841065.1 Actinomycetota bacterium | reverse complement strand
TCCTCCTCGCACTCGCGGATACGCCCCCAGAGCGGCGCACGGCGCGGTTCCGCTGCGTCATTGCGTTCCTCGCCGAAGACGGGACCGAGACGCTCGCTCAGGGCGTCTGCGAGGGTCGCATCGGCCTCGAACCGAGCGGCGACGGTGGCTTCGGCTACGATCCACTCTTTCTGCCGGATGCCGCGCCCGGTCGCACGATGGCGGAACTCGGGATGGCCGAGAAGAACGCGATCAGTCACAGGGGTGCGGCACTGAGGGCGCTGCGCCAGGCACTCGAGAGGTGATGTCGGCCCGCGAAGGCTCGATACCAAGGGCGGACCGCAGAGCCGTTTGCGGTGCGAGCGGGTGGCACATATACTGGCCTTTGCCCTCAGGCAGGCGGCCCGCGAGGGACTCTGCGTGGGAGCTCTAGGTCGGGCCGTGGCGCAGCTTGGTAGCGCACCTGCTTTGGGAGCAGGGGGCCGCCGGTTCGAATCCGGCCGGCCCGACCAATGTGCGGCCGTAGTTCAATTGGTAGAGCCTCAGCCTTCCAAGCTGATTGTTGCGGGTTCGAGTCCCGTCGGCCGCTCCATTGACAATGAAAGCGCCCCGAGGGTACCGTAACGCCTCGGCACTCCGGTGGGCGATGCATATGCGCCCGTAGCTCAGCTGGATAGAGCGGGAGACTTCTAATCTCTAGGTCGGGGGTTCGAATCCCTCCGGGCGTGCCAGCCATTCATGGTGGGTGTAGCTCAGTTGGTTAGAGCGCCGGACTGTGGCTCCGGAGGCCGCGGGTTCAAGTCCCGTTACCCACCCCAGCAGTATCCCGACGGCCCGCCTCGTGCGGGCCGTCGTGCTTTCAGGGAGCGTTCGTCCGACCTGCCGAAGATGTTCGGGTCCTCGCGCGGGTACAATCTCGGTATCTCGCGTGGGGGCGCGAGTTCGCGACTCTGGACCGAGGGGGCATCAGATGAGACACCGATTCGGGTTCGTGCTGCGCGTGACCGTTCTTGTCTGCTGGCTCTGCGCGCTGGTGCCTGCCGCGCCTACGTTCGCCGCGCCCAACGACAATGTGCTGCCGGGTGTGACGCTACCGCTCGGGGAGGGACCGGATGGGCAGCTTCCCCTGACCGACACCTACGACGTCTTCTGGGTGCAGCTTCAGCAGGACCAGGAGATCACGATCCAGTGGACTGGGGTATCCGGACTCACCGCGGAGATGAGGCTCCTGACACCGAGCGCGGTCAATCCGGGTGGCGCGTACGCGGAGCTGGAGACGTCGGTCAACGGGTCAGTCGAGGTTCTCCACTACAAAGCCACCGCATCAGGGCGACACTACGTCGTGATGAAGCGGGTGAGCGGTTCGGGGACCTACTCCTCGGCACCCTGCACGATTTCCACGACCAGGTCGCTCGGCAAGTCCCTGTACCAGAGTCCGTTCGACGCCTACATGGATGGTGCGACCGCGTATCACCAGTGGGTGCTTTGGGTTCGCAAGGGCAGCAACCTCACCATCGGTCTGACGCACGCAGGGTCGACCCTCTTGTACCTCGACGTGTACACCGATGACGGTACGCAGTATCCGAACTCCAGCGTCATCGACTTCAGTCACGCTGCGGGCACTTCGAAGAGCGTGGTCATCTCGCCCGGAGAGTGGGGCGCGGGTGACTACGCACCGGTCTACGTGAGCGTCCTCCGGGCTTCGGGCTCCGGGCCCTACACCCTCTCCTGGGAGGCCGAGCCGGATCCCGCGTACAACGAGCGCATCTCGGGAACGAGCCGGTTCGATGTCGCCAGGGAGCTCGGGATCTACACGCGGTGGCCGGACGACAGCCACGTGAGCGATGTCGTCATCGCTTCGGGCGACGATGCGGCTGCAGCGGATCCGCTTGCGGCGGGCGGCCTGTGCTGGGCGTACAATGCCCCGCTGCTGCTGGTGACGAAGACACCCTCACGGAATCAAGAGACGATGATTCGGCTCGCGGACATCGATGGGTTCAGTGGTCGCGTTCGCGTGCACGTCGTCGGTGGGGTGAACACCATTCCGCCAGCCGTGTACGATCAGATCGTCGCGGCGGTTG
>JAENZW010000244.1 GCA_016841065.1 Actinomycetota bacterium | reverse complement strand
CGCCGCGCTCGAACCGGCGTCGGTAGAGCCCGGAGGCCTGGCGGAACTCGTCGATCGAGTCCGGCAGCGCGTCCGTGGCCGTGCCCAGATCGAGATCGTACTCGGGGAACCACTCGGGCTCGTATCCCAGCTCGAGGCAGAGGTAGCTTCGCGTGCCCTTCGACAGCAGGTAGGACGCCGTCGCCATCCGCCGCGTCGTCGCGTCCGACGGCGAGTCCAGGTACGACTGGCCGATGACGACCTTGCCCTCGCGCGCGAGCGAGAGGATGCGGTCCTGCTGAAGGACCCAGTCGCCCTCGTCGAACGGCGAGCCCGGCCCCCACTCACCGAGACCCTCGATCATCACGCCATCGAGCAGGCTGTAGTCCACCGCATCGCGACCGGTGACCCAGTAGCCCGCGTTCGCAATGACCGGGCGCATGGCTGCTCGGCCGGTAAGGTAAGCGCTGTAGCTGTCCATGCGCGAGACCCATTCGGCTTCGAAGCCGACGTCGAACGCCGGTAGCGCGGGGGTGTAGTTGCTCCCGCCCAGGTAGTTGGGCACGGAGTACGAGTCGATGAACAGCCCGTCGTTCTCATTGGCGGCGATCTGACGCTCGACTTCGGCGGTCCACCACGTGCGCCACGCGGAGTCGCTCACGTCCATCAGGTACCAGTTCCACTGGTGCTGGTAGACGCGCTCGCCGGCGTACTCGTAGAACCAGCTGTCGGCCGGCGAGGCGGGCCACTCGGCGACCCAGTCGTCACCCTCGATGATCTGCGACACGTCGGAGAGACCGAGCCCGAGCCGATAGTGGATCACCTTGTAGTCGGGCTCGTGCGTGCGTAGCTGCCGAGTGAACGCGCGCGTCTGCTTCTGCGAGCCCGCGTAGTGTGTGGCGACGAACTCGAGCTGCGCCTCGCTGATGGACTCGTCGATCTGGTCCGAGAAGACCGCGATGGTCGCCGACGTATCTGGCCAGTCTTCGGCGATGGCTATGGTGTCCGATGGAGATGCCGAAGGCGCTACCGTCGCAGGAAGCATCAGGATCGCGAACGCGACGGCGAACGCGACGCGGAGCAGATGGGCACGCGTTCTCATGCGTCGAGCATAGCACCGCTCGGCACGCCCGGACGCCTAGCCGAGCAGCGCTTCCAGATCGAAGTCTTCGGCGAACGGGTTCACGTACCGCACTCCCGCAAGCTCGGGCGCGGGCACGTCCTCGGTCAGTATCGTGTCGCATCCGCCGACGACGGCGGCAGCGAGTATCTGCGCGTCCCAGTACGAAAGCGAGTAGCGCTCCCACAGAGCGAGCGCGGCATGGGCGACTGCGGAGTCCACGGGCACGACCGTCCACTGCTCGATGAGCGTTCGTGCCTCTTCCGATATCCATGAGCGCTTGCCCGCATCTTGGACCTCACGTGACACGGCCGACGCGAACTCAGCGGCTACCTGCCCCGAGATCGCACCGCGACCGCCGCGCTGCAAAGCAGATGTGGCGTCTCTGGCTCGAAGTCGCTTCCGCTGGTCGAAAGGGAGCACCGCGTAGACGAACACATTCGTATCAATCAGGATCACGGCTCGGACTCCAGTCCGCATACCGCTGGATCGACTCTCTGTCGAACTTCTCGGGAGGCCTATCCCCGCTCTCCTCACGGATCAGCTCGGCAATCTGATGCGCGCCCCGCTCCCACTGCTCCCAAAGTCTGTCGCGACGTCTTCGCTCGAAGTCGTCGTCATACGCGCGCTCGATCGCATCGCGGATCAGCTGCGACTCGGTCTGACCCGTGCGCTCGGCCTCGGTCTTGAGCAGCTGCTCTTGCCGATCGTCGATGTAGATCTGCTTTCTCACCATGCGTGCCATCGTGGCACCACCGTCCTACCGGAATCCAAACGTGCACGCTCGCGCCTGCGATGTATAAGTATACATCGCGCTGGAACGAGCCGCGGTCGCTAGCTTCGTCGCGGGACGATTCCGAGTCCACGCCCGATCATCCAGAACCCGCCGAAGATCGCCGCGAGCCCCGGCCCCGGCAGGACGAGCATGAGTACAGCCACGAGCACGAGTATCACGCCGCCGAGCACCCACGCGCAGCCTGCAC
>JAENZW010000243.1 GCA_016841065.1 Actinomycetota bacterium | reverse complement strand
TACTTCGACGCCGAGGCGTGCCACGCGTGCGGCGCGTGCGCATCGCAGTGCCCGGCGCAGGCAATCGCACTCGAGGGCTACTCCGAAGAGGAGCTCTCCCGTCGTGTCGAGCGCCTGATCGCCGGCCACGGCATCGAGACGACCGTCGTGTTCGCCTGCGGGTCGGCACCCATCCTGCCAGAGATCGGCCACGGCGACGTTCGCACGCTCACGACCACGTGCCTGCTCCGCGTGAGCGAGCGCACGGTCCTCGAGACGTTCCGCTTCGGCGCCACCGAGGTCGCTTTCGCGGGATGTGCCGAAGCTACATGCCGCTTCCCCCATGCGCGCGTCCTCGTTGCGCAGCGCATCGCCCGAATCAAGTCATCGCTCACGCAGGTCGGCATGGCCGACTCGTTCACGGCGGTCCGCGAAGCGGGCGACGAGGAGGTCACACACCTCATATGATCGTCGTCAGACAGAAACCCATCAGCGAGATCGTCCCCATGGTCACGCACCACGAGCGCGTGCTTCTCGTGGGCTGCAACACCTGCGCGGCTGTCGCGCTCGCCGGCGGGGAGAAGGAAGTCGAAACCCTCGCCGAGCTGCTCAGGCTCGCGACCTCCCGAAGGGGCTCAACGGTAGACTTCGGCGCGGGCGTTCTGCAGCGCCAGTGCGAACCCGAGTTCATCGAGCAGCTCGAGTCCGGCCATTGGGACGCCATCCTATCGCTGGGCTGCGGCGCAGGCGTCGCACTGCTGGCGTCCCAGCTCGACATCCCGGTGTACCCCGCACTCGATACGCTCTTCATCGGTTCCGCCCAGGGCCTCGCAAGCTGGCAGGCCGAATGCTCCGCATGCGGCAAGTGCGTCCTGGGCAAGACCGCCGGCATCTGTCCGGTCACCCGCTGCGCGAAGGGGATCATGAACGGTCCGTGCGGCGGGGTTTCTGACGGCACGTGCGAGCTGGGTGACCGGGATTGCGCGTGGGTTCTCATCTACGACCGACTCGCCGAGCTCGGCCATCCGGACGCGTTCGCGGAGACGAACCCGCCCAAGGACCACTCGGTGCGAACGAACTCCCCCGTGTGGGACATGACCGACACGGACGGCGAACAATGAGTATCAGGTCGGCGATAGAGGCGGGCCGCTTCGCTGTCACCTCCGAGGTGGGCCCGCCGAAGGGTTCCGACGTCTCCGAGATGCTCGAGACCGCGGAGACCCTGCGGGACCGGGTCGACGCGCTCAACGTCACCGACAACCAGGCCGCTGTCATGCGCCTGTGCACGCTGGCCGCGTGCGTCCATCTCAAGCAGCGGGGTCTCGATCCCGTCCTCCAGATCACGTGCCGTGACAGGAACCGCCTGGGAGTCCAGTCGGACCTCCTCGGCGCGGCGTCTTTCGGCATCTCTGACGTGCTCGCGCTCACCGGCGACCACGTCGTCGTGGGCGACCACCCGCAGGCCAAGGCGGTGTTCGACCTCGAATCGGTGCAGCTGCTCGAGGTCATCCGCTCGCTCAACGCGGGCACGGACCTTGCCGGAAACGAGCTGCACGGGACGCCCGAGTTCTTCCCGGGCGCGGTCGTCACCCCCGACGCTGAACCGCTCATGCCACAGATGGCAAAGTTCGAGAAGAAGGTGCGAGCGGGGGCGAAGTACTTCCAGACGCAGGCGGTCTACAACGCGGAGTCGTTCCAGCGCTTCATGGGCTACGCACGCGAGTTCGACGTGAAGGTGCTCGCAGGCATCGTCGTCCTGCGTTCGGCGGGCATGGCGCGCTTCATGAACAAGAACATCCCGGGCATCAGCGTGCCCGACTCCATCATCCGGCAGCTCGACGCCGCCGAAGACCCCGTCGAAACGGGCATCCAGATAGCGGCGCGCTTCATCGACGACGTGCGCGACGCGTGCGACGGCGTGCACATCATGGCCATCGGAGCCGAGCACCTCGTCCCCCGCATCCTCGACGCGGCGAAGCTCTAGAGAAGGTGGGACGCAGATGAAACTCGCGATCTCGGGCAAAGGCGGAGTGGGCAAGACGACCCTTTCGGCAAGCCTCGCACGCCTTTTCGCCGAAGACGGGCGGCGCGTCATCGCCATCGACGCGGACCCGGAC
>JAENZW010000242.1 GCA_016841065.1 Actinomycetota bacterium | reverse complement strand
ATGGATCGCGACAAGATCATGCAGGGCGTGGAGCTCATCCTCGAGGGCGTCGGGGAGGATCTCGCGCGCGAAGGACTCGTCGAAACACCGCGCCGGGTCGCCGACATGTACCAGGAGATATTCGCCGGGCTCGAGCAAGATCCCGCCGAACACTTCCGCGTCACGTTCTCCGAAGACCACCAAGAGATGGTGCTAGTTCGCGACATCTCCCTGTACTCGATCTGCGAGCATCATCTCGTGCCGTTCCTGGGCAAGGCGCACGTGGCCTACGTCCCCGGCAAGCACGGGAGGATCTGCGGGCTTTCGAAGATTGCGCGCGTCGTCGACGTGTTCGCGAAGCGGCCGCAGGTTCAGGAGCGCATGACATCGCAGATTGCCGACACGATCGCCGCTCATCTCGACCCGCAGGGCGTGATGGTGATCATCGAGGCGGAGCATCTCTGCATGTCGATGCGAGGCGTCCAGAAACCCGGCCACATCACCACCACGTCTGCCGTGCGCGGCATCTTCGCGAGCAACGACGCGACCCGGGCGGAAGCGCTCTCGCTCATCAAGTCCAGGTGAGGCGCGACGTGAGCGCGATGGCTCCCCGGTTCTGGCGGTGCGGGCGTTTCGAGCTTGCCCTCGACCGCCCGCTCGTGATGGGTATCCTGAACGTCACCCCCGATTCCTTCTCTGATGGCGGCAGCCACGAAGATCCGGCGGCTGCGGTTGCACATGCTATGCGCATGATTGCGGACGGGTCTGACATCATCGATGTCGGCGGCGAATCGACTCGCCCCGGTGCTGCTCCAGTCTCGCCCGCAGAGGAGATCGCCCGCGTTCGTCCGATGGTCGAACGGCTGGCCGAAGAGGGCGCCGTCCCGATCTCGATCGACACCCGCCGTGCGGATGTGGGCGCTGCATGTGTGGAGGCCGGCGCGAGCATCGTCAACGATGTCGGTGGCTTCCGTGACCCGGCGATGCAAGAGCTCGCGGTTTCGACGGACGTTGGCGTGGTCATCATGCATATGCTCGGCGAGCCGGGCACGATGCAGGACGACCCCCGGTACGGTGACGTCGTCGCAGAGGTTTCGACCTTCCTGTTGGAGCGCGCCACCGCCCTCGTGGATGCTGGCGTGGCCCCGGAGCGCATCTGCATCGATCCCGGCATCGGTTTCGGCAAGACGTTCCAGCACAACATCGCACTACTGCGTTCGCTGTCTACGCTGACGTCACACGGCTATCCGTTGCTCGTCGGAGCGTCTCGGAAGCGCTTCATCGGCGAGATCACCGGTCAGGCGGAGCCGAACGCGCGTCTCGCGGGTAGTCTCGCGGCCGCTATGTGGGCCGTCTCACGCGGCGCTGCCGTGGTACGCGTGCACGATGTGGCTGAGACCGTCGAACACTTCAAGGTGCGGGCCGCCATCGAGGGGAGCTAGAGATGGACGACAACTTCGGACCAGACCCGACCGACCCGATATGGAGCCATCTTTACGAGACGCCGTCGACATCCGACAGCGGCTCGTCGGAACCACCACCCCACTACCCCGGCGACGACGTCGAGGTAGACCCGAGCGAGGAATGGATCCGCATCGACCTCCCCAAGACCAAGAAGGTGTGGCTGCCCATGGCCGTAGAAGAACACCTCCGGAAGAACGGCATTCCGGCTGGCGTTCAGAAGGCCGACAACCGCAGCTGGGTGCGCGTCGTCCTCACGCGCAAGATCGACCTCGCCGTCACGGTGCCGAGGCGTTTCGAACTCCAGGCACGCCGCACAACCGATGATTTCCTCCGCGAGCAGGGAATCAGCTGATGCCCTACGTGCACGTGGGCCTCGGCTCGAACCTTGGCGACCGTCTCGTGAACCTGGCCGCCGCGCTCGTGCGAATCGAGATGCTGCCCGAAACGGTCGTTCTCGGCGTGTCGCACGCCTACGAGACCGAGCCGTGGCCTGATCCCGACCAGCCGCGCTACGCGAACGCCGTTGCGCTGCTCGATACGCCTCTGCCGCTTGACGACCTGCTCGACGCGTTCCAGGACATCGAGGTCGAGCTCGGTCGCGAACCAGGCGAACGCAACGCGCCCCGGCCCATTGACATCGACATCCTTCTGGCCGGAGACGAGGAATGGGAGAGCGA
>JAENZW010000241.1 GCA_016841065.1 Actinomycetota bacterium | reverse complement strand
GTCTCGTTGCAGGCGTAGCCGAACATCATGCCCTGGTCGCCGGCACCAACGAGGTCGATCGGGTCGCCGTTCATCCCGTGCTGGACCTCGAAGGACTCATCGACGCCCATCGCGATGTCCGGGCTCTGCTCGTGGATCGCCGTGATGACGCCGCAGGTCTCGTAGTCGAAGCCGAACTTGGCGCGGGTGTAGCCGATGTCCTTGACGACGTCGCGGACGACCTGAGGGATGTCGACGTAGGCGTGCGTACGAACCTCTCCTGCCACGACGATCAGACCGGTGGTCGTGAGCGTCTCGCAGGCTACGCGGACGTAGTCGGGGGCGGCCTTGGTGCCCATCTTGTCAACGAAGCCCTCTTCGGCAAGCTCGTTTTCGCGCGTGACGATCGCGTCGAGGACGGCATCCGAAATCTGGTCGCACATCTTGTCGGGATGACCTTCGGTGACCGATTCGGATGTGAATACGTAGTCTCTGTCAGACATGCCTGCTCCTTCTCGTCCCGCCGGGCGGCAACTGGAAGTCGCCCGGAACAATGAAAATGCCCTTGCCTGACCAGACAAGGGCTCTATCGCATACGCCGAAGATCGGCCGCGGTATTCCCTCATCTGCCAGGCATCACTGCCTGCCGCGACTTGGCACCGTGTGTCACTTTCGACATCGGTTGCCGGGGTTTCACCGGGCGCGGTCCCTCGACCCTCTGCGGCTCAGTTCGTGCAGCCGCCTCGTGATGAGAACGTCTGTGACTTTAGCACGCGTGGCGGTCGGAGCCAAGACGAAAATCGCCTGGGCCGGAAACGGCGGCGGGCTCAGCTCATTCGGTGTAGTCGTTCTCCACGTACCTCGACGTGAAGAGCCGAAGAGTCGCCGAGTAGTTCGGGAGGAACCTGATGGGGTCGCCCACCCCTGGAGGTTCGGGCATGCCGTCGACATCGAGAATCAGGTGATCGCTCGACGCTCCGAGGATCTCGACGCCCGGATCGACCGGCGTGAGGCCCTCGGGTGGGACGTCTTGTCGCCCGATCGCGCAGACGGCGCGGAGCCTGTCGCCGCGATCAACGAAGCTCGGTGTCCCACCGAACGCGTCCTGCGTGATCTCGCCGCGCGGCAGCGAAGGCTTGCGAGCGACCTCAATGACGGGCACAGCGAGGGTGATTGCGTCGGTGTGCAAGCCGAGGATAGGCTCTCGCGTCACCGTGCTCACGCCGAGCAGCATGCTCTCACCGATGCGCAGGTTGTTGACTTGTGACGGCATGCGTCCAGCCGCCGCGAGCTCGATCGAGCTAGACATTCCGCCGCTCACCAGAAGGTCACGACCAACCTGGCGCTGCGCTGCGTCGGCCAGCGTCGCCAGTTCGCCCATGTTCTCTTGGGAAGGCACTATTGCCCCGTAGCAGGTCAGGCTTGCACCGATACCGACGATGTCGATGTGTGGCAACGTTATCGCGCGCTCGAGGAAGGCGGGCAGGTCGGCCGGCATCATGCCTTCGCGCAGGTCGCCGAGGTCAACCATCGCAACGATCCCGTGACGCCTGCCATGACGCCCTGCTGCGGCGTCCAGAGCCTCTAGCGTCACGATCTCGCTCTCAAGCGAGACATCGGCCAGGAGCACGGTTTCATCGGCAAGGGGTGGGGTCGGTGAGCGCAGGAGCCAGAACGGTCCGGGGACTCCGGCGTGGCGCATGCGGGCGATGTTCTCTAGACGCGAATCAGCCAGGCCGGACACGCCGCCGGCGAGCATCGCTCGCGCAACCTCCGGCGAGCCACAGGTGACCTTGGCAACGCCGATGATCTCGCGCGGACCGATTGCGGCGGCGATTGTGCGCGCATTCTCGGTGATCTTGCCGAGGTCGACTGTGACTGTCGCGCGACCGAGCATTGGGGCTCCTCTAGATACCGGGGTCGGAATCGTCGTGGTCGTCGCCGATGCTCGCTCGCATGAGAACGACGATCGCGCCGCCCTCGAAGTGTTTCGAGAGTGCCCCGCAGCACGCGAGGACGTAGTCGCGGTCGAGAGTACAACGTGCGTCAACCGGGGGCAGCAGGCGCTCTCCCCCGCTCGCTGTCGCACAGGCGGCCTCAAGAGCGACGATACCATCGGGGAGCCGGGTCAGCGCCCGGCCTGGGCCGATTAGCAGCCGGCACGC
>JAENZW010000027.1 GCA_016841065.1 Actinomycetota bacterium | reverse complement strand
GAGACCGTCTGCGCTGTCATGCTGGAGCCCATCCAGGGCGAGGGCGGAGTGCACCCCTGTACCGATGAGTACCTCACCGGCGTCCGGCAGCTCTGCGACGACCGGGGAATCCTACTCGTGCTCGACGAGGTGCAGACGGGGTTCTTCCGGACGGGCACGGCCTTCGCATGCGAAGGCTACGGCGTAGCTCCGGATATCATCACGCTGGCCAAAGGGATCGCGAACGGCCTGCCGATGGGCGCCATCATGGCGACCGACTCCGTGGGTGCGGCGTTCAAGCCGGGTGACCATGGCACGACATTCGGCGGGGGACCGGTGCTTGCCGCCGCCGCGCTCGCAACGATCGCCGCTCTTGAATCGGAGCAGCTCGGGGACAACGCCACGAACGTCGGCGCCTACTTGCGTGCCGGCCTCGAGAAGCTTGCCGAAGAAACCGGCGCCATCACCGAAGTGCGCGGCCGAGGGCTGATGCTCGCGGCGCAGCTCGCCGATCCAGTTGCATCCGCGATTGCGGCTGCTGCACTCGATCGCGGCGTCGTGTTGAACAGTATCGGCGATTCCATATTGCGTTTCCTGCCACCGCTTGTATGCACGCGGACGGAAGTGGATATACTTCTTTCCATACTGCATGAGCTTCTTTCGACGGGGGAGGCCGCATCATGACGACGACTCTCGAAGGCCGGGATCTCCTCACCCTCGGGGAACTGACCCCCGATGAACTCCGCTTGATTCTGGATCCCGCGCGCACCCAGAAGAATGCCTGGTTAGCCGGCGAGCGAAGCCGGTCCGCAGAAGGCACCGCGGTCGCCATCGTCCTGCACAAGCCGTCACTGAGAACGCGCATGTCCTTCGAGGTGGGCTGCGCGCGTCTCGGCGCACACCCTGTCGTCATGAGCGGTCCCGACGGCGCGTTCTCGCGCAACGAGACCGTCTACGACACTGCGAAGGTCATGGAGCGCTATGTCGACGCCGTCGTGATCCGAACGTTTGCCCAGTCACTCATCGAGGAGTTTGCGGAAGCCTGCTCGGTGCCGGTCGTCAACGCGCTTACCGATGACTTCCACCCGTGCCAGGTCCTCGCCGATCTCCTGACGGTCGAGGAGCATCTCGGGCAGCTGAAGGACGTGACATTCGCATACGTCGGGGACGGCAACAATATGGCGCACTCCTACCTTCTCGGCGGGGCGCTTGCGGGGATGAACGTGAGGCTCGGCTGTCCGGTCGGCTTCGAGCCGAAGGAAGAGGTGCTCGAGCACGCCCGTGGTATTGCTGCTGCCACCGGCGCGACGATCCACGTGTCGAACGATCCGCGGGAAGCGGTCGAGGGAGCGCACGTCGTCGCAACGGACACGTGGGCCTCCATGGGCCAGGAAGAGGAGCATGGTGCTCGTCTTTCCGCATTCGAGGGCTTCACCGTGGATAGCGCCCTCATGGGCCTTGCCGAGCCCGGCGCCCGGTTCATGCACTGTTTGCCCGCGCATCGGGGCGAGGAGGTCACCGACGAGGTGATCGACGCCGCCTACTCCATCGTGTTCGACGAGGCCGAGAATCGGTTGCACGCACAGAAGGCCCTGCTGTCGCTCGTACTCGGCTGCACGGGCTAGTGAGGGAAGGTGAAGGATCGGCTATGAGAAAACGTCAGGTCAGGCAAGAGGAGATTCGGCGAATCGTCCGCGAAGAGCGCATACGCACTCAGCAGGATCTGGTCGATCGCCTGATCAAGCTCGGCTACAAGTGCACACAGGCGACGATATCTCGGGACGTCAGCGAGATGGAGCTCAAGAAGCTCCCCGAGGGCGTCTACGTTCTGGCGGAGGACCTGCACCTTCAGCGGATGATTGCAGAGCTCGTCGTGAGGGTGGCCCACACCAACAACATGTTGATTGTGAAGACGACGCCCGGCACCGCGCCCGGGGTCGCGGCTGCGTTGGACGCCGCCGATCTCGATGGCATTCTTGGCAGCATCGCCGGTGACGACACGATTCTCGTCATCGCAGCTGACGAGGCGTCGGCTGCCAAGATTCAGGATCACGTAGACAAGTTTCGGGGCGCCTAGGGCGCGCGGCATTCCGACGGGATAGGATCGAAGGGACGAAGTACTGTGGCGAAAGACACATGCATACTTGCATATTCGGGTGGCCTGGATACATCGGTCGCCATCAGATGGATACAAGAGAACCACGACATGGATGTGATCGCCCTCGCCATCGATGTAGGTCAGGAGCGACAGGATCTCGAGTTCGTCCGCCAGAAAGCGCTGGGCATCGGCGCGATAGAGTCAATCGTCAAGGACGTTCGCGAGGAGTACGTCGAGGAGTACATATCGAGGGCACTGAAGGCGAATGCGCTTTACGAGAACAAGTATCCGCTGGTTTCGGCGATGAGCCGGCCGATCATCGTGAAGCATCTTGTCGAGGAGGCGCACCGACACGGTGCCAGGTACATCGGTCATGGCTGCACCGGCAAGGGTAACGACCAGGTGCGTTTCGAGGTGGGAATCGCGTGTCTCGATCCGGATCTCGAGATTGTGGCGCCCGTGCGCGAATGGGAGCTCAAGACTCGCGAACAGGAGATGGCATACGCGATGGAGCGCGACATCCCCGTGCCCACCACCAAGGCGAGCCCGTACTCGATCGACGACAATCTATGGGGTCGCGCAATCGAGTGTGGCGTGCTCGAGGATCCGTGGGTCGAGCCGCCAGCAGACATCTACACGCTCACGGCCGATTCGCGTGGCAACACGTGCGAAGAGCCGGAGTACGCTGAGATCAGCTTCGAGCAGGGTGTCCCGGTCGCACTCGATGGCGAGTCGATGAGCTTCCACGAGATCATCAATCGTATGAACGAGCTAGCTGGCAAGCACGGGTTCGGGCGTATCGACATGATCGAGAACCGGCTCATCGGTGTGAAGTCACGCGAGATATACGAGGTGCCAGGGGCGCTCACGCTCATCACCGCACACAAGGCGCTGGAGGACCTGTGTCTCGAGCGCGACGTCCTGCACTACAAACTCCAGATCGAGCAGAAGTGGGCGGAGTTGGTCTACAACGGGATGTGGTTTTCGCCGCTCAAGGAGGCGCTCGACGGCTTCATCGAGACGACCCAGCAGCTTGTCACGGGTGACGTCCGACTGAGGTTCTTCAAGGGGTCATGCGTTCCGGTCGGTCGCCGCTCGCCGTACTCGCTCTACGACTACAATCTGGCTACGTACGACGCGGCCGACAGCTTCGATCACAAGGCAGCGAAAGGCTTCATCGACCTGCACGGCCTGCCGACGAAGGTCTGGGCACGGCAGCGTCGGAAGGTCGGCAAAGAGGGCGAAGTCTAGGGCACCAGGATGACGGACGACGGAGGGAGGCGCGACATGAGCGACACCAAGAAGCCCTGGGGCGGGCGTTTCGAGCGGTCCCCGAGCAGGTTCCTCGACGAGTTTGGCGCCTCGCTGCCGATCGACCAGCGAATGTGGGCCGAAGACATCGCCGGATCCATCGCGCACGCACGCATGCTCGCGCAGCAGGGTGTGATCGCGTCGGACGACGCCGACGCAATCGAAGCGGGTCTGTCGCAGATCTACCGCGAGATTCGCAATGGCGAGTTCACTTTCGACATCGCCGACGAGGACATCCACATGGCAGTCGAGCGCGCGCTCACCGAGCGCATCGGCCCGGCCGGCGCCAGGCTGCACACCGGGCGTTCCCGAAACGACCAGGTCGCGCTCGACACACGGATGTACTCGAAGAAGGCTGCCGCATCGCTCACACGTGCGGTCGTCGATCTTGCCGAGACCCTCGTCGGGCTTGCCGAGAAGCACCTCGGCGTCGTCATGCCGGGCTACACACACCTACAGAAGGCGCAGCCGGTGCTGCTCTCACATCATCTGCTCGCGTACTTCTGGATGCTCTCCCGCGATGCGACCCGGCTGAAGCACGCCCACGCGGCTGCCGACGTGATGCCGCTCGGAAGCGCGGCGCTCGCCGGCACGACATTCGACATCGATCGTCAGTCAGTGGCGGACCGGCTTGGCTTCTCGGCGGTGTCTGCGAACTCGATGGACAGCGTCTCGGACCGGGACTTCCTGCTCGATCTCACGTATGCGTGCGCTGTGGCGCAGCTGCACATCTCGCGACTGTGCGAGGAACTGGTGTTGTGGTCGTCCGAGGAGTTCGGCTTCCTCGTGATGGACGATGCGTACTCCACCGGGTCGAGCATCATGCCGCAGAAGAAGAACCCCGATTTTGCGGAGCTTTCCCGCGGCAAGACCGGCCGGGTCGTCGGTGATCTGACCGCCCTGCTGGTCACGCTCAAGGGTCTTCCCCTCGCGTACAACAAGGACATGCAGGAGGACAAGGAGGCCGCGTTCGATGCGGTCGACACCCTCGGCGACGTGCTTGTCGTCGTCAAAGGCATGCTTGAAACAGCCACGTTCAACGCGGACCGGATGCGCGCAGGCGCACTCGGCGGCTTCATGGCGGCGACCGATCTCGCGGACTACCTTGTGGGCACGGGCATGCCGTTCAGGCAGGCACACGAGGTCGTCGGCAAGCTCGTGCTGAAGCTCGAGGGCGAAGGCCGCGCTCTGCAAGACCTATCTGCCGAGGAGTTCGCCGCCGCGGATTCCGCCTTCGGCGCAGACTCGCCGACCGTCGTCGATATCGATGCGGTGATCGCCCGACGCACCAGCGAAGGCGGGACCGCTCCGGCGGCCGTGACAGCGCAGATCGTACGGGCCCGCGACGTCCTCGCCGTCGATGTCGCATGGCTCGAGACGGTCGCGACCGAGTAGGCGGTCGCCCGCCGAAGAGGCTGACCAGCCATGCCGGAACTCGACAACGTCGCCATCGCCCGCCAGCTGGAGCTGATGGCCGATCTGCTCGAGATCGCCGGTGCCGACAAGTTCCGATTCCTGTCGTACCGCAAGGCCGCGAACAGCATTCGCGCCTGGCCCGAGCAGCTGTCGGCGATGGCGCGCGAGGGCCTGCTGACGGAGGTTCCCGGCATAGGGAAGAAGCTCGCCGCCAGCATCGAGGAGATGCTCGCCGAAGGTACCTTCGGCGAGCTCGAGCAAGCGAAGTCCGACATCCCCGCAGGGTTGGTCGAGATCATGGGCATCCCCGGCGTGGGACCGAAGCGCGCCAAGCAGTTCTACGACGCACTCGGTGTCGATTCGATAGACGCGCTCGACAAGGCACTGGACACGGGCAAGCTCGAGAACCTGGGCGGAATGGGCGCCAAGTCCGTCGAGAAGATCCGCAAGGGCCTCACCACGTACCTCGCGCATCACGGCCGGATGCTGCTCATGGACGCGCTACCCATCGCCGAGAGGATCGCCGACACCCTGCGCGCTCTCCCCGGCGTTACGCGTGCGGTTCCGGCCGGGTCTCTTCGGCGAATGCAGGAGACCGTCGGGGACATCGACATCATCACTGCTTCCGACCGGCCCGCTGCGGTCATGGAGGCGGTGCGAGCGCTTCCGCTCGTGGCCGAGGTCGTCGCCAGCGGGCAGACCAAGACGAGCATCCTGACGACTTCCGGTCCGCAGGTGGACGTGCGTGTCGTCGCACCCGGCGAGTTCGGGGCGGCGCTGCAGTACTTCACGGGTTCCAAGGAACACAACGTCCGCCTCCGCGAGATTGCGAAGCGACGCGGGCTGAAGGTCAACGAGTACGGCCTGTTCCGCATTGCCGAAGACGGAACCGAGATCGAGCGTCTTGGCGGGGAGACCGAAGACGAGGTGTACGCGCTCCTCGGCATGCAGGCGCCTCCGCCCGAGATACGTCACGACACAGGTGAGATCGAGGCCGCGCTCGAAGGAACGCTGCCGCGCTTGCTCGAGCCCGAGGATATCCGTGGTGACTTCCACGTGCACACGACGAGCACGGACTCGCAGTCAACCCTCGAGGAGAACCGCGCGATGGCGGCGGAGCTTGGCTACGAGTACCTCGTGGTCACCGACCACGCCTACAACCTTCGCATGGTGAGGGGGCTGTCAGTCGAGCAGCTCGAGGAGCAGTGGGCGCACGTCGATCGCCTCAACGCCGACGGCGAGGGCCCCGTCATCCTGAAGGGCATCGAGCTTAACATCGCCGAAGACGGTGGCGTGGACTACGAATCCGACGTCCTCGAGAGGTTCGACTTCTGTATCGCGTCGCTTCACAGCGGGTGGAACGACACCGCTGAAGAGGTGACAGGTCGCCTCGTCACAGCGATGAGGAATCCGTATGTGGACATCATCGGCCACCCGACCGGCCGCATCATCGGCCGCCGGGATCCGCTGCCTCTCGACATGGAGCGCGTCCTCGAGGTCGCCGCCGAGACCGGCACGATCATGGAGGTCAACGCGTATCCCGATCGCCTCGACCTGCGCGACACGCATCTACGCGCGGCGAAACGGCTGGGAGTGCGCATCGCGATCGGCACGGACGCCCATCGCTCGGAGCACATGCGCTACATGCGATACGGCGTCGCCTGCGCGCGCCGTGGCTGGATAACTGCCGATGAATGCCTCAACGCGCAGCCGCTCGAAGTCGTCCGCAGCTGGCTCAGTCGCACGCGCTAGACGGTGAGGGTCAGCCCGACCACATGGTAGACGATGAGGGCCGCATAGACGCCGACTGCCACGATACCGACCTGAAGGACCCTTCGGTACTTGCGTCCGAACCAGATGATGGCTGTGACCACGATCATCATCGAGATCTTGAACGCGGCTGCCGGTAGCCAGCCGAGCTCGAAGGCCCCGCGCATCACCGGGTTGGCCTCGGTGACTCCCACAGAGAATCCTGCCGTCGTGAACGCCAGATCGAGCAGGTTGAGGAGGTTGAGTGCGATAGCCATCACGATGACGAGCGAGGCACGTTCGCGCAGGTGCGAGGTGATGACGTACTCCCGGCGGCGATCGAATCCGGTCCGCTGCTCGGGCCAGTGCGTGCGTGAGAGTCTGGAACGGCGCTCGGTGTCGCGTCGCTCCGAAACGCCAGGAGCTGAGTGTCCTCGAATCTCACTCATGGGAAAGCCAGTCTAGCACAGGCGTTCGACCATCCTTGGCCTGTCCGCGGCACGTGTCGGATACGATGTGATCATGACCGGGCAAGAGCATGTGTTGAGCCATGAGATTCCCATACCCTTCTTCGAGCGCGATCCACGCGAGGTCGCTCCGGAACTCCTCGGCTCCGTAATCGCTAGTAGCAGGAACGGGCTTTCGACGGGTGGTCGTATCGTCGAAGTCGAAGCATATCTCGGCTCGGATGATCCGGGATCGCACGCTGCCACGAAGGGCATCACGGCGCGAAACGCCGTCATGTACGGTCCGCCGGGGCACCTCTACGTCTACTTCACGTACGGCAATCACCACATGCTCAATATCGTCTGTGAGGCGGACGGGGTCGCAGGCGCCGTGTTGATCAGGGCTCTCGAACCGCTCTTCGGGATCGAGGTGATGAGCGAGCGCAGGGGAGGAAGACCCCTGCGGGAACTAGCCAACGGACCCGGGAAGCTTGCCGCCGCTCTCGGCCTGGACTTGACGGACAACGGTAGTAGACTTGGGCGGGGCTCGATCACCATACATGCAGCTGCGGATGGCGGGGAGAGCGTCGGGGTATCCGGTCGAGTCGGGCTCTCGTCGGGCCACGAACTACAGCTGCGATACTACTTCGAAGACAACGCATTCGTGTCGAAGGGCCGGATTGGCCCGCCGACAGACGGCACTCGACGCGCACGAGGACGGGCAACAGGAGGCACAACGTGACCATCAAGCTTGGGGACATCTACAACACCGCCGTGCGCAAGGGCATGGCCGAAGACTCGCGGGATGCCGAGGAGATCGGACGACTCCTGGATAGTCTGCGCAAGGACTACGAGAAGCTCGATGACGACGACAGAGAGTTCTTCGACACCGAGCGACTCACCAACCCCTACGCGGATACCCGCATCTGTCTTGGCGACCCGGAGACGGAGATCCGCGGCCTCATCGTGGGGATCGACATGGAGGTCGGTGAGGTGCTGCTCGCGGATCGCATGCGAGAGAAGGGCGAGCCCATCGACCTGATCCTCGCGCATCATCCAGAGGGTCCGGGCTACGCGAATCTCCATGAAGTCATGGGCATGCAGGCGGACCTATGGGCGAATGAGGGAGTGAGCATCGCCGCCGCGGATGCGCTCATCGCTCCGAGAGCCGAAGAGATCCGTCGCAAGATCATGCCGGTGAACCACTACCGTGCCATCGATGCAGCAAGGCTACTCGGATTCGCGAGCATGTCGTGCCATACCCCCGCAGACAACTGTGTGAACTCTTTCGTTCAACGCTATCTGGACGATGAGTCGCCGAGAACGCTGGACGACGTCGTGAAGGTGCTGCGTGCACTACCCGAGTACGGGGATGCGGCGCGCAAGGGCTACGGGCCGGCTCTCGTCCAGGGCGGAGGCTCGGCCCGCGCAGGGCGTATCGTGGTCGACATGACTGGCGGCACGGAGGGTCCCAAGGAGGCACTCGACCGGCTCGCGCGCGCCGGCGTCGGAACCCTGGTCGGCATGCACTATTCGGAGGAGCATCGCAAAGCAGCGGAGGAGTACAAGCTCAACCTCGTGATCGCGGGTCACATCTCGTCGGACACGCTCGGGATGAACGTCATCCTGGATGAGCTTGAGCGCGCGGGGGACATCGCCATCTACGCGACGTCCGGCATGGTGCGGGTTCGCCGAGACAAGAATGGCGAGGTCGCACCGTAGAGCCGACCCCTACGGCGTTGGAATCGGCGTCGATGTCGGTTCCGGCACCGGGGGTGGCGGGGGTGGAGCGACGGCCTTCGGCCCCTTCGACACTCTGAGCACGAGCGCCGATCCCTGGTTGACCTTCTCGCCGGCCTTGGGATCCTGGCGGATCACGGTGCCCTTCTTGGCTTCGTCGTACACCTCTTTGACGGTGACCTTTAAGCCAGACTCTCCGAGCAACTTCGTTGCTTTCGCGAGGCTCAGGCCGACCAGCTTGGGTACAGAAATCTTCGGCGTCCACGCTTCGCTCCAGCGGTACTTCGGCTTGTCCTGCTTCTCGAAGTCCAACTTCGGCACGCCGTCGAGCGCCCGCTTCATGAAGTCGGCCCACACGGGCGCTGCGAGCGTGCCGCCGAAGCCCCGGACGCCGCGCACGCTGCGCATGGACGTCTCGGTCTTGTAGTAGCCGACCCAGACAGACGTTACGAGCTGGGGTGTGTATCCGCAGAACCAGGCGTCACGGTAGTTCTGGCTGGTGCCCGTCTTGCCGGCTGCGGGACGACCGATCTGCGCACGCCGTGCTGTGCCACCCGAGATGACGCCCTTGAGAATGGATGTCGCCGCGTAGGCAATCTCCGGTTCGAGCGCGCGATCTCCCTTCGGGTCGGCCTCGAAGACGACTTCGTCGTTGGGGCCCACGATCTTGGTGATGGCCATCGGATCGTAGTGCACGCCGTTCGTAGCGAGCGTGCCGTACGCGGAGGCCATTTCGAGCGGTGTGACGTTCTGACTGCCGAGGGCGATCGAAGGGTAGGGCGGGATGTCGGAGGTGATTCCCATGCGGTGCGCCGTTTCGGCCACACGCTCGGCTCCCGTCTCGTCCTCAGTGTTGAGATCCCAGATGAGCCTCGCGAAGACCGTGTTCACCGAAGAGCGCGTGCCCGCCTCCAACGTGATCATGCCGCGCCCGCTGCCTTCGCTGTTCGAGACGTTCCAGACGGGGTTCGAAGGAATCACCGCAGGAGATGAGGAGTCGACGTACCGATACGGCGGCATGCCATCCTCTAGGGCTGTTACCAGAACGAATGTCTTGAACGAGGAACCGGGCTGGCGACGACCTTGCGTCGCCAGATTGAACTTGTTCTTGCTGTAGTCGCTGCCGCCCACCATCGCCTTGATCGCCCCGTCGCGAGGGTCGATGGAGACGAGCCCACAGTCCGGATCGCCCGCGTAGCCGAGGTGCGCCTCGACAGAGTCTTCGGCGTACTTCTGAAGGCGCGTGTCGAGGGTCGTGTATACCGTGAGGCCGCCCTGGAACACCAGCGATTGGCTGTACTCCTGCTGAAGCAGCTTCTTCACGTGGGCGACGAAGTAGTGTGCTCGGTAGATGCCCTGCTCGGGAACCTTGTCACGTTTCAGTTTGACAGGAGCGGCGACAGCCTCATCGTGTTCCGCCTGTGTGATGCTGCCACTAGCCAGCATCCGGCTGAGAACGTGGTTGCGTCGTTCTTGCGCTCCCTCCGGATTGATGTACGGGGTGAGCCGGCTGGGTGCCTGGCTGAGGCCGGCAAGCAACGCTGACTCCGCGAGCGTGAGTTCGTCGGCATCCTTGGAGAAGTATGTGCGTGCCGCGGCTTGTGCCCCGTACGCGCCTTCCCCGAGATAGACGGTATTCAGGTACAGCTCAAGGATGTCACGCTTCGCGGCAAGCTGATCGCCGCCGTGCTCCTCGAGTTTGCGCTTCTCGAGCTGGGTCGCCAGGAATGCTTCGCGTACCTTGTATCTGAGAGTTCGGTCCGTGCGCTCATCGCGCAGGATCGTGTTGTCGATGTACTGCTGTGTGATCGTCGACGCGCCCTCTGCGGTGCCACCCTTGACGAAGTTGGTGACCGCGGCTCGCGCGATGCCCCAATAGTCGACTCCCTTGTGATCGTAGAAACGCTCGTCTTCCACGGCGACGATGGCGTCCGCAAGATCTGTAGAAATCTTGGAGAGCGGCACGACCGTCCGGTTCTCCAGGTAGAGCTTTGCCAGAAGCTTGCCGTCAGCAGAGTAGATCCGCGTCGCCTGGGCGACCTCGAAGACGCCCGGTGATTCGTAGTCAGGCAGGTCTTCCAGCCACGAGTTGACTACGGCATATGCGGTGAAGACCCCGAGCAACACCACGCCGACGATGATGCCGACTACGGTCACCATCGCTCCCGCGAATAGCTTCACGCCAACATGGCTGTTGTGCTTGCGCATGCGCGCGCGTCTGCTTGACATGCTCGTGTCTCACCTCCAGGCTTCCTATTGTGCCGCATGCCGCGACTGGCGTGCCAGGTCACAATTCCCGTGTTGCCGAACCGGTGGAATGCTCGCAGAGCCCGGCCGCCGATACTCTCCGAGGACAATGAGGCCCCATCCCGTGACATCGACAGACGACTCGAAACGGACTGTGCCCGAGCTGCTCGCACCCGCGGGCGGACTCGATGCCCTGCGCGCCGCCGTCAACAACGGCGCAGATGCCGTCTACCTAGGCGTGGGCGAATTCAATGCTCGGCGCGGAGCCGAGAACTTCACCGTCGAATCGCTCAAAGAAGCTTGCGATTTCGCGCATCTCCACGGCGTTTCGGTGTATCTCGCCGTCAACATCCTCATCCTGCCTGAGGAGATGGAGCGGGCGCTCGGTCTCGTGGACGAAGCTTGGGCAGCGGGTGTCGACGCTGTGATCCTTCAAGATCTCGGTCTCATGCGCGTCGTTCGGCACGCTTTGCCGGACGTTCGGATTCACGCGTCCACGCAAGTCGGGACGCACAACGGGCTGACGATTGCGGAGCTCGAGCGTCTGGGCGTCGCTCGAATCACCCTTGCGCGCGAGACATCGCTGTCTGAGATTGCCGAACTCTCCCGGGCCTCTTCGGTAGAGCTCGAGTCGTTCGTGCACGGTGCGCTGTGCTTCTCCTACTCGGGTCAGTGTCTGATGTCATCGCTGATCGGTCGGAGAAGCGGCAATCGGGGTCTATGCGCCCAGCCCTGTCGACTGCCCTACGAGATCATGACCGAAGACGGCAAGTCCGCCTCCACGCCGGGCGCGTACCTCCTGAGTCCGCGTGATATCGCCGGACTCGACCTGCTACCTCGATTCCTGGAGAGCGGTGTCGCAGCGCTCAAGATCGAAGGCCGCATGAAGAGCCCGGAATATGTGGCGCTTGTCACCGGTGTGTATCGGGCGGCTCTCGATCGTGCGATTGCGGACCCCGAGGGCTACTCGGCGAAGGACGCTGAGCGCGCAGTCCTGGAAGAGGCTTTCAGCCGGGGATTCTCGACAGCGTATCTCGAGGGCGTGAATGACAACGAGATGATGAGCTACACGCGCCCCAACAATCGGGGTGTTCGCGTCGGCCGCGTGTCAAGCGCCGAAAGAGGCACCGTCGTCATCGATCTGGAATGCACGCTGGAGGCGGCCGACACGATCGAGTTCTGGACTTCCAGGGGGCGTGTTGCCCAGAAGGCGGGGAACATGCGGCTGAAGGGCAAGAGTGTGCGTGTGGGCCCCGCCTCTGAACGAGTTGAACTCGACGTGGAAGGAAGGGTTTCCGTCGGAGATCGCGTCTTCCGTGTGGTCAATGCTGCGCTCGAGAACGGAGCGCGCCGCACATTCGAGCGCGAGCGCGCGCAGGGACGGATTCCGATTGACGTTGCAGTGCGCGTCGTCGAAGGCGAGACTCTGCGAATCGAGATATCGGGCGAGCGTGGAGCTGGCGTGGCCGAAGGACCGATTGTCGAGCGCGCGCGCACGAAATCGGTGATGAGTGACGAGATCGTGGATCACGTCGGTCGCTTCGGGGGTACTCCGTACGAGGCGAGCTCGTGGGACATCGAGCTTCAGCCCGGTGTGGGAATCAGCTTCTCGACGCTTCACCGCACTCGACGCGAGGCGCTTGACGCCTTCGAGCATGTGGCTCTGGCTGCGTGGTCCGATAGGCAGTCGTACGGCCCCGAGACGCCCGTCCCGGCAGGTCGCAAGAAGACCCGTCACGACCTCCCCGAGGTCGTGGCCTGGTGTCTTGACCCCGACACGGCACGCCGATGCATCGATGCCGGTGCCGATCGCGTCATCATGCCGTCATGGCTCGCGGGCGATGCGCCTCCATCCTTGAACGCCGTTCCCGAGTTGCCCCGCATTGCGCACGATCGCGAGATTGCGGACCTGTTGGCCATCGCGAAGGGCGCGCCGCGGGTCGTCGTGGGGAATCTGGGCTTGGTGCGTGACACATCTTCGACCGGAAGTACCGTTGAGGCGCACTGGGGACTCAACGTCGCGAACCCCTGGACGTCGGAGGTGCTCGCGGGCATCGGAGCGAACTTCACGTGGCTCTCACCCGAGTTGTCGCGCGACCAGATCACCCGCATCTGCGAGGCATCGGCGGTCCCGAACGGCATCGCCGTCTATGGGCGCCAAGAGGTCATGGTGACCGAGCACTGCGTGCTCATGGCCGAGGGCCCGTGCAATCAGCAGTGCGATCGCTGTCATCGGCGTTCTCGGTGGCGCTTCCTGAAGGACTCGAAGGGCTACAGGTTCCCGGTAACCACGGATCCGGCCGGGCGCTCGCACGTGTTCAACTCGGTCCCGCTGGACCTGTCGCGCGCTCTTGCCGATGTGCTTGGGACCGGCGTGCGTGCGTTGCGTTTGGACTTCGTGGCCGAGCGACCTCACGAAGCAGCGCGCATCGTGCGGTCGATGCGGTCTCGATTGAAGGACGCGTACACCGGGGAGCCCTCGCCGGTCGAGACGCTTGTGGAACCGGCGACCGGCGGTCACTTCTACCGTGGCGTGATCTAGCAGATAGCGATTCCCACCTGGCGACCTGCTCAGTTCACCGTTATCGACTGTGAGATCGACGACGTTTGACCGGCGTCGTCGGTGACCCAAAGAGTGACGTCGTACGTTCCCGGCGCTGCGTAGGCATGAGACGTCGTCGGCCCTTCGAACTCCGTCCCGTCCCCGAACTCCCAGTAGTACATCGCTATGACCTTGTCGTCCGTCGATGATGAGCCGTCGAAAGAGACCTCCTGAGCGACAGTCGGATTGGGTGGCTGGAAGGAGAATCGCGCGAACGGTGGCATGTCGGTACTGCCTCCGTTTGAGACGACGATGGTGACAACGGTCTCCGTCGTGCCCACGCTTCCTGATTTCGGCTTCTGGCTCGCGACTATACCCGCCGGCACGCCACTCACGTCCTTCTCCGTGACCTCGAACATGAGCATCAGCTTCTTGAGAAGCGCAAGCGCGGCTTCCTTCGTCATACCTATTAGATTCGGGATCTTGATCTGGGTGGGTCCCGTGTGCAGCGTGCAGTCCGTCGGCATGTGGTCCGAGAGGAACAGCGCACTCGCTGTGTTCTTGCACCACTCCGTGGCGCGGCCGCCCGACTCAGTGCAGATCTTGACCGACGCAAGGCCGTCTGGCTTGACGAAGTCGTCCTCTGGAAGATCCTCAGAAGCAGCCTTCATGAACTCGGCCCAGATCTCCGCCGGGAACGACCCCCCTGTCACGGCGCGACCGTGCACATCCTTCATCTCTGTTTGTGCATCCGGGTACCCGACCCAGATCGCGCACACGAGTTGGGGCGTGTACCCAACGAACCATGCGTCCCGATACTCCTGCGTCGTACCGGTCTTGCCCGCTGCGGGCCTGCCGATCTTGGCGGCTGTGCCCGTCCCGTGTTCGATGACACCCCTGAGGATGTCTGTCGTCAGATAGGCCACGGCGGGATCGATGGAGTCGGTGATCGACGGCTCAACGCTCGCGAGCACGTCGCCGTCGGCGTCCCGTACCTCTTTGATGCCGAAGGGTTCCGCACGCTTCCCGCCTGTCGCCAGCGTTCCGTACGCCGCGGCCATCTCGAGTGGCGAGACGCCCTCGGAGAGGCCGCCCAGGGCAATGGCGGGCACCGCGTCGATGCCGCTGTGCAGTCCCATCTTCTCGGCGGTGGCAACGACGTCGGACGCCCCGACATCTAGAATGAGCTGCGCAAAGACGGAGTTGACCGACTTCTCGGTGGCGGTGCGCAAGCGCATGGGGCCCTTCTTCCCACCGCTCGCTCCCGTGACTTTCCACGTCTGTCCGTTCGGTAGCGGGAACGACGCGGGTCCTGACTCGAACGTCTGCTCTGGGAGTATGCCCTCTTCAAGTGCCGTGGCGAGAACGAACGGCTTGAACGCGGAGCCGGGTTGGCGGCGCCCTTGAACGGCCACGTTGAACTGCTGGCTCGAGAAGTCGCGACCGCCGACCATGGCGAGTACCTCTCCGGTGTTCGGATCCAGCGCGACAAGAGCGACTGATGGGTCGCCGGCGCCGTTCAGCGCGTGCTTGACGGCCTTCTCCGCATCCTTCTGCAGGTTCCAGTCGAGTGTTGTTGCCACCGAGATCCCACCGCGATATATGGCGTCGGCCCCGAAGTCGTCGGCGAGTTGTGCCTTCACCCACTCGACGAAGTAGGGTGCTCTAGCCGAAGACTCCTTGAGTCCCTCTACCTCGATCTCCGTGGCCGTTGCCACGTCGTGTTGCTCGGAGGTGATGTAGCCTTCGCTCAGCATCTGATCCAGCACCGTGTCGCGTCTGACCCTCGCCGCCTCCGCGTCCAGGTAGGGGGAGTACAGGCCCGGGGACTTGATCACTCCGCCGATCAGCGCACACTCCTGCAAGTTGAGCTTGGTGACGGACTTGCCGAAGTACGTCTGCGATGCCGCCTCGACGCCGTAGGCACCATGACCGTAGTAGATGGTGTTCAGATAGAGCTCAAGGATTTCCTCCTTGGAGTGCTTCTTCTCGATGCGGTAGGCAAGGATACCCTCAAGTAGCTTGCGCTTGAGTGTCCTCTCGGATGTGACGAAGGCCTGCTTGACGTATTGCTGCGTGATCGTCGATCCCCCGTGCTTCTTGCCGCGGGTGATGTCGACCCACAGAGCTCGCGCGACACCCCAGGGGTCCACGCCCTTGTGCTCGTAGAAGCGCTGGTCTTCGGTCGCAATCACGGCCTGCTGCAACTCGAGCGGAATCTCATCAAGCTTCCGGTCGGTACGATTCTCGTCGGCGTAGAGCTTTGCGAGGACCTTCCCGTTCCGATCGTAGACGACCGAGGTCTGATCTCGCCCCCTTGGCGCCGCGCCGGGATCGGGTAGCTGACGAAGCAACATCCGATAGCCGATGAATCCGACCAGCAGCGTCGTGACGATGAGCACCAGCGTTCCAATGCCGACCCACTTGAGTATCTTGCGCTTTCGAGAAGTCTGCGTCGGCGTCTTCTTGGGCTTTCGGGCAGTCCCTGACACGCGTCGCGGGCTTGTGGTCCGCGTGCGAGTTCCTTGATCCGCCGCAGGGGATTGCCGTCCGGACTTGGACGAGCCCGAGCCGGCCCGTTTGCGCGGACGCGGTCTTGGCCGAGGAGAATCGCCGCGGCGTGGACCCGTGCTGCTGTGTCGGTTCGAATCGTCCATTACCAGGCCTGACGGCAGTCGTATCGGGTGTCGAGAATGCCCGTGCGGTCCAATCTTGGGTCAGCTGGGCACCACAAGGAACAGGCTGTTCTTCGTGCTAGTATGACGTGCAAACGCAACGCCAACCAAGTACCGCGGCGTGACGGCTCGGCAACCAGATGATTGCAGCGACCGGTTTGCCCGCGACTTCGAGTACCCCGCAAGGAGGCATCGACACAGATGCTGACACCGTCCGAACAGATGCGAGTGATCGGGAGCGGAGCCTCCGACATCGTACCGGAGGAAGACCTCTCGAAGAAGCTCTCACGGGGGAAACCCCTCGTCATCAAACTCGGCGTCGACCCGACCGCCCCGGATCTACATCTCGGGCACGCGGTGCCGCTTCGCAAGTTGCGGCAGTTCCAGGATCTCGGTCACGACGTAGTCCTGATAATCGGCGATTTCACCGCTCTGATCGGGGATCCCTCTGGGCGTAGCAGCACCAGACCGGCTCTCACGCGCGAGCAGATAGAAGAGAACGCGCAGACCTACATCGAACAGGCATATCGGATTCTAGACCCGGACCACACGACGATGAGGCGCAACTCCGAGTGGTTGGGCGTGCTCGATTTCGAGCAGGTACTCCGTCTCACCAGCCAGTTTACGGTTGCGCGAATCCTCGAGCGGGATGACTTCGCGAAGCGATATCGCGATGGCATCGGCATCTCACTGCATGAGCTCCTGTATCCCATGGCACAGGCATACGACTCGGTGGCCATCGAGGCCGACGTCGAGCTTGGAGGCACGGATCAGCTGTTCAACCTTCTCGCCGGTCGGGAGCTCATGGAGAAGATGGGCATGGAGCCGCAGGTATGCTTGACGCTCCCTCTGCTCGAGGGCACCGACGGGGTCCAGAAGATGAGCAAGAGCTATGGCAACTATGTAGGCCTGACAGACGAGCCAGCAGAGATGTTCGGCCGAGTGATGTCGATCCCCGATGAGCTGATGGTCAAGTACTACCGTCTATGCACGTCGCTGCCGGTTGAGGATGTCGACGCACTCGAGCGAGGACTCTCGGGCGGCGACCTTCACCCCAACAAGGTGAAGCGACAACTCGCGCGGGAGATAGTGGGGCTGTACCACGGTCCCGAGGCTCCCCGCGCGGCTGAAGACGCATTCGACAGGGTCTTCAAGCAGCGACAGGCGCCCGAGGATGTACCCGTGTACGAAATCACGGGTGCCGAGGAGTGGATCGGCGCCGACCGCGTTGTCTATATACCGGGCTTCCTCGCAGCGGCAGGTGTCGCGCAGTCGGCAAGCGCTGCTCGGACGTTCATCGACGACGGCGCAGTCAAGCGAGATGGTGAGCGCCTTGAGCCGAAGCAGTACGTCCTACCATGGAGTGATTTCGCCGATCGTGACTGGCAGGTCGGGAAGCGGAAGTGGGTGCGCCCCACGCCGCGGGCGGAAGACTAGCAGCCCCCGTCTCTGGGTATGAACATAGAGCCTTCGGACGTTGCTTATTGCCTCGGACGATGGTAATGTTATAGGGCTGCTTTGCTGGTACTTTGAGGAATTGAGGAGCAGTTTGTACGCTCTCACGCTCCAGGGGTTGATGAGCCTGCAGAGACCGTGACCTAGACGGTGACGGTATGTCTGCCGGTGAGGCGCCTTCTGGGATTCGGAAGGCGCTTTCTTACGCCCCAAGAACCGCGCGCGGGACCTCCTCGAAAGTGCTGGAAGAGTGGCAGAAAGTAGTTGTTGACAGCGACAGAGGGAATGCGTAAAGTATCCCCTTGCCGTCGCGATACGGGATGGCACTGGACGGCGGGAAAACCCCAGGAAACAAGGATATTCCCGCCGCGCCTGAACCTTGAAAACCGGATACTGTGACAAGCCAGTAGGTTCGCGAAAGCGAATCACATGAACCCGTCAATCGAGAGGGTCTCTCAAAAGACCAAACCGATAGACAACCTTGGTCCAAACCACATCGGCCTCCTTACCGATGAAGGTGGGCCGAATCCGGAATAGACCGGATCTACTTTCGTGAAATACAGGGGATCGTCCCTGTAGCAATTTCAACGGAGAGTTTGATCCTGGCTCAGGATGAACGCTGGCGGCGTGCTTAACACATGCAAGTCGAACGGTAAGGTCCCCTTCGGGGGATACACGAGTGGCGAACGGGTGAGTATCACGTGGGCAACCTGCCCCCGACACTGGGATAACTCAGGGAAACTTGAGCTAATACCGGATATGCCGGTAGGAGCGCATGCTCCATCCGGGAAAGCTCCGGCGGTCGGGGATGGGCCCGCGCCCCATTAGCTTGTTGGTGAGGTAACGGCTCACCAAGGCTGCGATGGGTAGCCGAGCTGAGAGGCTGATCGGCCACACTGGGACTGAGACACGGCCCAGACTCCTACGGGAGGCAGCAGT
>JAENZW010000240.1 GCA_016841065.1 Actinomycetota bacterium | reverse complement strand
CCTCTGGCTCGGGTTCGGGCTCTGGTTCCGGCTCGGGAGCGATTTCCGGCGCTGGCTCGGGCTCCGGCTCTTCGGCAACCTCTTCGGCCTCCGGTTCCGGCGCAGCCTCTCCGGCAGGTGCCTCCCAGACGCTCGCGCTCTCCTCGGACTCGACGACAGGCTCCGGCGCAGCCTCAACTGCGGTAGCGGCAGCCTGCACCACGAGAACGGGAGTCGAGGAATCGAGATCGACGACGTAGCACTCGGATTTCAGATCCGCGCTGACCGGGGATGCGGACAAGACATCGACGGCCTCTTGGCGCGTCGTGAACAGCTGTGTGGAGATAAGCACGAGCGAGCCGTCGTCACGCGTGCGTCCTACCAGAAAATAGGCCATCGATCGCACATCTCCTCGGTCAAATGATGGAGGCTGCGGCCCCCGTCGACGGTATTGCCTATGCTAGTGCGCCTTACCGCTCGCGGCAACCAGCACATACTGAGTTCCTCGGCCTATCCGCGGGTCTGCCTGAGAACCTTCAGACGAACGACATTCACGATGTCCTTCTCGGGCACCTCACCAGGCATTTCGGTCATCGCGCACACGTGGTCGATCGCGCGACACGCGACCATTGCCGAAAACCCGGCCTCCCCTATCATCCCTTCCCCGATCCAGGCGTGACGGTCTCGATGCTCGCCCCGTGGCGCCACGCAGTCGTTCGCGTGCATCGCCTTGAGCGAGGCGACGTCGCACGATTCCCCGATCTCGCCGACGAGCTCCTCCCAGCCCTCCGATGTCTGCACATCGTAGCCGAACGCGTGCGCGTGGCACGTGTCGACGCAGATGCCCACCGGCAACCCGCCCTCTCCGCTTCGCCGCACGATGTCGCAGATGTCCGTCATACGCCCGCCGAAGGTGGTACCCGAACCTGCCGTGTTCTCGAGGAGCAGCCACGTATCGCTATCTTCCGCGATGTCGGTCATGGCGAAGGCCCGGGCAATCGAGTCGGCGGCACGAGCCGCCGCCGCTTCGGGCTCGCCGGTCGGATCCGTGCCGATATGCGTGATGACGCCGGCCGCTTTGAGCTGTTTACCTCGCTCGAGCTCATCGGCCAGTGCGCGGATGCTGCGGTCGCGCAGGACTTCGTCGGTTGTCGAGAGGTTGATGAGATACGCGGTGTGCGTGAAGACCGGCCCCATCCCGAGAGCCGCACGTGCGTCGTGGAATGCGGCGACGTCGGCAGCCTGTAGCGGCCTGCCCACCCACTGGCGGGGGCTCTTCGCGAAGATCTGCATACACTCGCAGCCGCATTCCGAGGCGTACTGCACCGCTTCGGCGAGTCCGCTCGCGATGGACACGTGTGCGCCGAATATCACGTGGGAATGCCTCTTTCCTGTCGGCGGTGATGCCGGTCAGTATCCCGTATCTCGCTGGTCCCGCGCCACGCTACACTTGAGCTGCCGATGAACGAGACACCGACATGGAACGGGCGCGCGATCCTGCATGTGGACATGGATGCGTTCTTCGCTGCGGTCGAACAGCTCGATCATCCCGAGTGGCGGGGCCTGCCCGTCATCATCGGCTCGCCTGAAGGTCGGGGCGTCGTCTCGACCGCGTCGTACGAGGCTCGCAGGTTCGGCGTCAAGTCGGCTATGCCGTCCGTTCGGGCGAAACGGCTGTGCCCCGGCGCCATCTGGGCGCCACCGCGTTTCAAGCGATACCACGAGATCTCGGGCGCGGTCCTGAGTATCTTCGCCGACGTGACCCCGCTCGTCCAACAGGTGTCGATCGACGAGGCCTACCTCGACGTGACGCCCGGGGCCCACTCCACCTGCGATCCGCCCGGGATGGCGCGCGACATACAGCTTGCTGTCGCCGATCTGGGAGTGACGTGCTCGATCGGCGTGTCCACCAGCAAGACGGTCGCGAAGATCGGGTCTGACTTCACCAAGCCCAACGGGCTCACCATCGTTCGCCCCGGTGAGGAAGCCGCGTTTCTTGCACCGCTGCCGGTGGGCACGCTACCCGGCGTCGGCCCGCGCACCGCAGGCTCTCTCACCTCGCGCGGTATCTTCACGCTCGGTGACCTGGCCGCACTGGACATCACGACTGCACGGCAGATCCTCGGCACCTCCGCCGACACTCTCATGGCACGTGCAGCCGGCGTCGATCTGC
>JAENZW010000239.1 GCA_016841065.1 Actinomycetota bacterium | reverse complement strand
CGTCTCCGCCGGTGCCGCACGTGTCGATGTAGTGTGCGACCAGCGGACGCACCGCAGTGGCGCGCTCCCGCCTCGCGCGAGCGAAGCCCACGATCTCGTCGATG
Source organism: Actinomycetota bacterium (assembly GCA_016841065.1). GTDB lineage: Bacteria > Actinomycetota > Coriobacteriia > Anaerosomatales > JAENZW01 > JAENZW01. Next base: position 2,086 of record JAENZW010000239.1, on the reverse strand, counting down.
GTCTCGCCCTTCATGCGCAGGCCGACCACGAGAGCCGATATTTGCGCCGGAGTGGTCTCCCCGTCCATGACGAGGCCCATGACCGTGCGAGACTCTACCTCCGACAGCGATGCACCTGCCGCGACCCGCGCGATTGCCGCACCCACCGTCGTGACCTGGGCCGAAGAGACCGTCGCCCTCTGCGAACCTCCCGCGGCGGCAACCGCTGCCGGCGCGTCGGTCGCCGCCGTCTCGAGCGGGACCTCCCCTGCGATATCGAGGAAGTTCGCCAGCACCTTGGTTCCCTCCGGCGTCAGCACGCTCTCCGGATGGAACTGCACGCCGAAGACCGGTAGCTCGCGGTGGCGCAACGCCATCACGATGCCGTCGGGAGTCCGGGCCTGCACCTCGAGCACGTCGGGTATCGAATCGCTGTCCACGCACAACGAGTGGTAGCGGGTCGCCGTGAACGGGCTCGACACACCCGCAAACAGCCCCTCCCCATCGTGCGCGATCTCGTCGGTCTTGCCGTGCACCGGCTTGGGCGCACGACACACCTTGCCGCCAAAGACGTCAGCGATCACCTGGTGGCCGAGACAAACGCCAAGCACCGGCACGCTGGCATCTACCGCGGCGCGCACAACGTCCGCAGACACACCCGCGTCTGCCGGTGTTCCGGGGCCTGGCGAGATCACAACGCCCGTGGGCGCGAGCGAGAGCGCCTCTTCGGCAGATATCTCGTCGTTTCGGCGGACCTCGATCTCGCCACCGAGGGCGGCCAGGATCTGGACGAGGTTGTACGTGAAGGAATCGTAGTTGTCGATGACGAGGATCATGCTGCGCCCTCCTCGTTCTCCGCATGCATCCCTGCGGCAAGTTCGAGCGCCTTGTGCAGCGCACGAGCCTTGTGCAGGCACTCCTGGTGTTCGCGCTCGGGATCGGAGTCGGCGACGATACCGGCGCCGGACTGCAGGTAGGCGCGTCCACCGGCGAGCACGAAGGTGCGTATCGTGATGCACATGTCCATCGCGCCATCCAGGCCGAAGTAGCCCACCGTGCCTGCGTACGGCCCGCGCGCGGCGGGCTCGAGGTCGCGGATGATCTCCATCGCACGCACCTTCGGCGCGCCGGAGACCGTCCCTGCGGGGAACGTCGCTTCGAGCGCATCGACCGCGTCTTTGCCCTTGGCAAGAGTCCCGGTCACATTGCTCACGATGTGCATGACGTGTGAGTAGTACTCGACTTCCATGAGCTCGTCGACGGTGACTGTGCCCGGCGCGCTCACGCGTCCGAGATCGTTGCGACCCAGGTCGACGAGCATGACGTGCTCCGCGCGCTCCTTCTCGTCGGCGAGGAGATCGGCGCGCAGGCGTCCGTCCTCGCCTGCGTTCGCGCCGCGAGGGCGCGTACCGGCAAGTGGACGCGTGAGCACGGAGTCGTCCTCCACTCGCACGAGCGGCTCGGGGCTGGAACCCACGAGCGTCACATCGCGAGTGCGCACGTAGAACATGTACGGGCTGGGGTTGACTGCGCGGAGTACGCGGTATAGGTCGAGCCCGTCGCCTGCGTAGGGAGCGCTGAAGCGCTGGGACAGCACGACTTGGAAGATGTCTCCCGCGGCAATGTGTTCCTTCGCCTGGCGCACCGCGGCAAGGAACTCCTCTTTGCTCGTGTGCTTGGTGAGCGGGACTTCGCACGTCACACCCACGGCGCCGAGCTCGGCCCCGCGCGGACCCTCATCGATTTTGCGCAGAAACGCGTCGATCCTGCCGAGCGCGCGGTCGTATGCTGCCGTGGGCGCGCCTCCGGGGCGCACCGGTGCGATGACCTGCATAACCCGCCGCGCGTGATCGAACGCTACGACGATGTCCGCGAGCATGAACACCATGTCGGGCACACCGAGCTCGTCGTTCTCATGGCGCGGCACCTTCTCGAACACAGTCGCCGCCTCGAAGCCGACATAGCCCACCGCTCCGCCCACGAACAACGGCAGCCCCGGCACGCGCGCGACGCTGCCTGCGCCCAACCGGCGCTGCACCACTCGCAGCGGATCATCGGCCTGCTCGCCGGTCACGCCACCATTCTCGACGACGACCTCGTGCCCCCG
>JAENZW010000238.1 GCA_016841065.1 Actinomycetota bacterium | reverse complement strand
GGCCCGGCCCCGCGTGCGGACGAGCCGGTGGCCGAGCGGCTACTCGGACTTGTCGGCGTTGACGTAGACCGCCTTCTCGCCCGGGGTAACCGACACGCGCATTGTCTTGAATAATGGGTTGCCCGTGTCGAGGAGCATGATGAACTCCTGGGCTTCCTAGTGGTAGTCGATCTCGCTTCTATCCGGATTGACGGTGGCTCCGCGGCTGATGAGGGCGTCGCGCAGAGTCTCGGCGTCACCTTCCGCCACCGCGTTTGGGGTCTCGTACCACAGGCTGACGATCAGCGCCTCCCTCTCGGGTGCGCGGGTCAGCGTCAGCCCGTGAGCGTGACGACCGCGAGAAACAGAACGAGTGCGAAGCCGACCCGGAGCATGCGTGACACTACGGACCTCCCATTCCGTGCCCTGTATCAGAATGCGACATTGCGCCTGGCGATGTCACGCGTGCGAGACGCTGTCGGCACTCTTCGGCAATCGAATGACGTGGGGTAACCTTGATCTGCAACCGTACTGCCGAGTCGAAAGTGCGAAGCGCTGCGAAGGGACTTCCCCATGAACGCCGTATCCTCAGCTCCGACCACGAGGCCGGAGGCCGTCGACGCGAACGTGCCCGCAGTGTCGGCGCTCGGACTCTGCAAGACCTACGGCGAGGGTTCGATGGCGGTGCGCGCGCTCGAGGAGGTCACGTTCGACATCTCCCAGGGCGAGTTCGTCGTACTCCTCGGACCGAGTGGATCGGGCAAGACCACCATGCTCAACGTCGTCGGCGCGCTCGATTCGCCAACGGACGGGAAACTCGAGGTCATGGGTACCGCGCGTGGCGGGATGGACGAGAATGCGCAGACACGCTACCGGCTCGGCACGGTCGGTTTCATCTTCCAGTTCTTCAACCTGGTTCCGACTCTGACGGCCCTCGAGAACGTCGCGCTGCTGGCCGAGCTCACCGGCGAGGACGCGGAGATGCGCGCCCTCGCGGTTCTCGACGAAGTCGGCCTCGGTGATCGTGTGGATCACTTCCCGGGCCAGCTCTCGGGTGGGGAGCAGCAGCGCGTCTCGATCGCCCGGGCTCTCGTCAAGAACGCGCCGCTCCTGCTGTGCGACGAGCCGACCGGTGCTCTCGACATAGACACCGGCCGAAGAGTCCTGCGGGTCCTGCGGGACACAACCGCCGCAGGGAAGCGGACGGTGCTGCTGGTGACCCACAACTCGGTGATCGCCGAGATGGCCGACCGCGTCCTCCGACTACTCGACGGTCGTCTCGTTTCGGACGAAACGAACCCGACGCCCAGGACTCCTGAGGAACTGCAGTGGTGAATGGCCTCTCGCTCAAGCGCCGGCGGGACATCAGGCAACAGCGCATGCAGTTCGCCGCCGTGCTCGTGACCGTCGTGCTGGGCGTCATGATGTTCGGCGCCTCCTACGACGCCTATGAGAACCTGAGCATTTCGTACAACAGCACGTACGACAGACTAGCCTTCGCCGACGTCACGGTCACTGGCGGGGATGCGGGACTAGTGGACTCGCTTCGCGGTCTCGACGGCGTTGCTGAAGTCGCCTCGCGCGAGCAGGCAGACGTCCCGATCAAGGTCGGTGAAGACGTCTTCCTGGGGCGTGTGGTATCGATTCCGGCCGGGGAACAGCCGGCCGTCAACCAGCTCGACGTCGTCGGGGGCGCGTATCCGGGACAGGGGGCGACGGCTCAGGGTCTGGCGGAGACGCATATGGCCGAGCAGTTCAAGCTGGCGCCAGGCGATTCAGTGTCCGTGCTTACGGTCTCAGGCTGGCAAGACATCGAGCTGTCGGGTGAGGTGGTCTCCCCGGAGTATCTGTGGCCGGCGCGCAGCAACCAGCAGTTCTTTGAACCACCCGGGGATTTCGGGGTCGTCTTCGCCACACCCGACATGGTGCAGGCGGTCGATCAGTCGCTGGTCCTGGAGCAGTCGCTTGTCCTATACGAGACGGGCGCCGATCGAGGGGCACTCGATGCGGCTGTCAGCTCGGCGGCGGCCGATCACGGCACGTCAGACGTGCTTGTTCAGGCCGACCAGCCATCGAACAAGGGTCTGAATCTCGACGTGACCGGGTTCCAGCAGATGGCGGTCTTCTTCCCGGCGATGTTTCTTCTGGTCGCCGGTCTTGCGGCGTACACGCTGCTCACCCGCGTCGTGTACTCGCAGCGCAGCATCATCGGCACACTTCGGGCTAA
>JAENZW010000237.1 GCA_016841065.1 Actinomycetota bacterium | reverse complement strand
TGCCAACGCTCGCCAGCGCTTCTTGCGCCGCAGCCTCTTCGGCAAGTCCGTCGGGCGTCCATACTCGGGTGCAATGGACCGATTGGGCGGAGTGTCTCACGGCGGTCTCGACGAGGCTGGCGGGGAGAGGGCCCCGCATCGCGACAAGGCCGCCGTTCCGCTGGCGCGGGTCCTTGTCGAGCGCCTCAAGAGAGAGCGACTGCCAGGCGCGGGACGCGGCTCCAAGAGGCGGATCGGACGCATGGGTCTCACACGAGCAGACGCACACGACGCTGTCCGCACGTTTCAGCGCGGATGCGAGCGCCGCGTTGTCGGCTAGCCTCAAGTCGCGCCGGAACCACATCACGGAGACGGTTGTCATGCGATTCCCCTCACCCCGTGTAACCTAGAATACCCGAAGTCAGCAGCCGTGGGGGAGGTGTGCGTCCAACGACGGGTATATCTCACACGACCGCTCTGCGCTTCGGTAGGAGGAGACCTCGACGATGCCCGAGATCATCACAGCGAAGGTTCCGATCGGGGTCAGCGCGTGCGTCTATCGTTGCCCCGTGCGCTACAACGGCAAGTCGTTCGATGCGGTCTCCATGCTGGGTCGTGAGGGCCAGGACTTCGCGTTCACGCCGGTGTGCCCGGAGTGCATGGCGGGTCTCGGTGTGCCGAGGATGCCGATACATCTTTCCGGGCCGGGTCAGGACGTGCTCGCCGGGACCGCGCGAGTGAAAGATCGGCGCGGCCACGATGTCACCGAGGCGCTCGTCGCCGGGAGCCGCGCGTGCCTGGACGCACTGGAGCGAGCGGGCGTGCGCGCAATGATCGTGAAGGAGGCTTCGCCATCGTGCGGCGTCTTCAAGGCGCGCGTGGGCCGAAAGCGCAACGAGCAGATCGAGGGTGCGGGGGTCTTCGGCGCGATGCTCCTCGACACAGGCTGGTTCCTGATTCCGGACTCAGCCCTGGCAAACCCCCTTCTGTGGTGGGACTGGCGACGTCGGCTGCACGCGTGGCTGTGGCTGTCAGATCGGGAGATCGCCCGGTCCAAGGACATCTACGATGCCTGGCACGTTCTCAAGTTCATCGTGCAGGAAACCGATCGACCGCTTGCCGATCGCATAGGCCGTGAGTTGGCGGCGCTCCCGACCAACGCACCGCAAGCCCTGCTGGATGCCATGCGCGACGACATACTCGGCGCGCTCAGGAAGCCGTCCACGAGGCCGCGCATCAAGCAGGCGATGTGGAAGACGTACGTGCACGCGAAGAAGAGCGGTACCCTGAGCGGCATCGACCTCCATGATCTCACCGTCAACTCCCCGGAGGTCAGCGAGAATCTCATGCAGCTCGTGAAGGAGCTGACGGTGCTCGAGCGCGTGAGTTTCGAGAACGATCTGCTCTTCGGCACGAGTCCTGTGATTCGGCGCGATGGCCGAAGAGTCGCGGCTCGCGAGAAGGAGTCGCCTCCGGACGCGTCGGCGACTTGACGCGCCGACCGCGCGACGAGGAAAGTGCAGGACACAGGCGGGATCACCAGGAGGCGACTCACGTGGACACACTTGAATGCATCTTCACGCGGCGCTCGATTCGCCGCTTTGGCGACGCGCCCGTGACAGAGGGACAGATCCGAACGGTGCTGAAGGCGGCGATGGCGGCGCCTTCGGCAGGGAATCAGCAGCCGTGGCGTTTCATCGTGCTCACGGAGGAGCCGTCGCGGGTTGCTGCGTCCGAGTGCACGCCGTACGGACGCATGTTGCTCGACGCTGCCTTCGGGCTGGTGGTGTGCGCCGATATGTCCGACTTGAAGCATCCGCAGATGTGGCAGCAGGACTGCTCCGCTGCGGTGCAGAACGCGCTGCTCGCCGCGCATGCGATGGGGCTGGGCGCCGTGTGGCTCGGCTTCTGGCCGAAGATGGAGCGCGTCACACCGCTCAAGGAGGCGCTGGGGATTCCCGAGGGGGTCGAGCCGCTCGCAGTGATCGCGCTGGGGCATCCCGCCGAGAGCAAGGAACCCGCCGACCGCTACGACGCCGGCTTCGTGCATCGCGAGCGCTGGTAGGCGCGCGTGCAGTTCCTGGCCGAGGGCCTCACGTACGACGCGCCGGGCGATTCCGGGCCGGTGCGCGTTCTGGACGGAGTGAATCTCGCGCTCGACGCGGGTGAGCTCGTCGACGTGACCGGCCCCAGCGGCTCGGGCAAGACGACGTTCCTGCGCGCCCTTGCG
>JAENZW010000236.1 GCA_016841065.1 Actinomycetota bacterium | reverse complement strand
GACGAAGCCCGACCCGTACGTCGTCTCGGCCAGGGACTCCGCAGCCTGGTTGCTGCAGACCGGGCAAGCGGACACTGCCACGGTGTACTCGGATCTGTGGCCGCTCACGAGCTGGTACGCGGGAATCGATGCCAGCCCAATGCCGTTCTTCACCGAGGACCCGGCGTTCCAGCACGAACTGGACAAAGAGGCGGTCGACTACTACGTCACCCTTCGGCCTCGCGAGTACGAGGGCTTCGAGGAGGTCAGCCGACAAGCACGGACGCTCGTACTCCATCGCACGCGCCCGGCACCCACGAACACGCGCGTGATGTACCTCGGGAAGGCATGGGACAACTATCTGGAGACCGTGACCGACTTCTCCTTCTACCTGATGGGCGATCCCGGCGCATACGGCTGGGAGGGTACAGCATTCCTCGATGCTCTCTCTGCCGAAGAGCTGTCCTCGTACCCCGCCGTGGCCGTATTCAACGTCCGGTGGCGCAGTCGCGCCGCCGGCGAGTCCGCGCTTCTTGAGTACATGCAGGGCGGCGGGACAGTTGTGCTGGACACTTCAGCCAATCTCGGCGAGCTACCGTACGAGATGGGCGATACGGTCGCCTTCGACACCGTGATTCGGCGCAGATCGCTTCCGGAGGATGCAGCTCTGTGGGTGAGCCCCGCCCTCGAGTCGATGCGTCCGGAACTTGCGGGCATCCAGGCGTCACCATTCGTCGATGAGACCGGCGCAGCATGGTACGGGGCCGACTACTCCACGCTTCCGGGAACGGCGGAGCCGACGATCTTGGCTACCGTGGACGGCCGTCCGGCGATCATCATGAAGCGCTTCGGCGAAGGGCGCCTGTACCTCATCGGCTACAACCTGGTGTGGCACGCCTTCATCTCCGAGAACGCACAGGAGCGCGCGCTCATCCGGGAAGTCTTCGATGACGCGTTGAGTTGGCAGAAGGAACGCGAGGCCGACGATGACGCGTCGTAGAATCATCGGCTACGCCGTCAGGGCCACGCTGTCGGTGACAGTCCTCGCCGTCCTTGCATGGAAGGTGGACTTCGGGGAGGTGGCGGCCAGCGCCTTCAACGCGGATCCGCGCTGGATCGTGCTGGGTCTCGCTCTGCTCGCCGCGGGCGTCGGCGTGCGAATCCTGAGCTTCATGGTGCTCGCAAATCACCGAGGGTCATTCATCGGATTCCGACAGGCCACCTACCTCACCCTCGTGGGCAGCGCGGCCGCTCTGGTGCTTCCTGCGGGAACCGGCGACCTGTTCAAGGCGCACATCGGAGGTCGATCGACGAGCGCACCGGAGCATATGACCGTCGCGTCGGTCGTCGACAAGCTCACTTCGCTGTCCGCAGTCTCGTCGATGGGCGTGGTCGGCGGCCTCGTCGCAGGCGAACCATTGCTCGCGGCTGTCGCGACAGCAGTTGCCGCGATCTCGACCCTGCTCGTGTTCGTCCCCCGGTTGATCCCGTGGCGCCTCACCGTGCGTTTGGTCACGCCAGGCCACGAAGTCTCCCGAAGCGCCGTCGAGGACTCGATGCGAATCCCACCGCCGACCCTGGCGTTGGTGCTCGGAATCTCTGTGCTCGGCTGGCTCGTGTCCTACACCATGATCTACGCACTGTGCAGATCGCTCGCGGTGCCGGTCAGCTTCGGCTACGTGCTCGCCATTGCGCCGCTCGTCACCCTCTCGACGCTGCTGCCGCTGTCGGTCGCGGGCATCGGCATCAGCCAGCTCACACTCGTCGCTATGCTCGCGAACGGGGGCATCTCGCTGGAGCTCGCCACACAGGTCGCCCTCCTGCAGCTCGGCTTCTCGCTGCTTCCGCCGTTCGTCGGGCTACTACTCTACCTCGCGATAGGATCCCGGCCGTGGGACTCCGAAAAGCGCTCCAGGACTGCCAAGCCGCCATCCGACTCGCCATCGATGCGCGTAGCTATGCTCACAACCGTGTACCCGCGATACGAAGGCGACACTGTGGGCAGCTTCGTTGCGTCCACGGCCGAGAACATCGCCGAGACAGGCCTGCCGGTGTCCGTATGGGCGCCGCACGCCCCGGGACTTCCCGTCGTCGAACCCGCGGGCGCCGTCGTCGTACACCGGTTCAGGTACCTCCCCGAGAGCATGGAACGACTCGTGTACAGCCCGCGGGGCATTCCCGACGCGCTGCGCCGGAACCCTGCTTCGGCCCTGCTGTTGCCGTTCCTCATTCTTGGTTTCATGCGCGCAG
>JAENZW010000026.1 GCA_016841065.1 Actinomycetota bacterium | reverse complement strand
AAGCATCGTCTGACGCGCTACGGCCTTGTCCCCCATCCGATCGATGGCGTCCGGTGATGGGCCGACGAATACCAGCCCCGAATCGGCGACGGCCCGCGCAAACGCCGCGTTCTCTGCGAGGAAGCCGTATCCAGGATGCACCGCCTCGGCACCAGTCGTGAGCGCAGCCGAAATGATGTTCGCCATGCTCAGATAGCTCTTTGAGGACGCCGCTGGCCCTATGCAAACGGCCTCATCGGCCATGCGAGCGTGCAGACAGTCACGGTCCGCCTCCGAGAAGACAGCCACAGTGGACACGCCCATCTCGCGACATGCGCGGATGATACGCAGGGCAACCTCGCCACGGTTGGCGATGAGGAGTTTCGAGAACATCGGGTCTCCGGGGTCTAGGAGAGCGGTTCGTAGTAGAACAGGACCGTGCCGTACTCGACAGGCTCGGCGTCACCGGTGCACACCTCGCGAATCACTCCCGGTTCTTCGGCAGTGATCTCGTTCATCAGCTTCATCGCTTCGAGAATGCACAGCGATTGCCCCTCTTCGAAGCTGTCACCGACATTCACGAACGGGTCGGCATCCGGCGACGGCGAGCGATAGAATGTGCCGACCATCGGTGAGATGATCTCGCGCCAGGCTGCCGGGCGTTCAGCGGCATCGTGTACTGCGACATCTTGTGGCGCCGCCTCGGCGGACTCAGCGTCCTTCGGCGCGGACGCTGTCTGGGCTGTGACGGCGAATCCGCCCTTGCGAACGGAGATCTTCGCGCCGCCCTCTTCGACGACGACTTCACTCACGTCGGACATCTCGACTATCTTGATGAGCTCACGGATCTGGTTGACGTCCACGGGCTCTTCTCCCTCCATGACGGCCTTGACCTCTTCGCCCGCCATGAAGACCGCCGCTTCGGCGCCCTCCTGATGCAGGGTGAGGTAGTTGCGCGCTTCGTTTGGGAAGAGGGCGTACATGAGCACGTCCTCTTCACTGTGTGCAAGATCCCCGATCTCAGCCTCGAACTCGGCGTATGTCGACTTCACGAGAGACCCGGGTCGAATGTCCGGCGCGAGAGGCTCATCCTTGCCGAGGACTTTCGCCACGATATCTGCGTCCATTGGCCCGGGCGCCTTGCCGTACAACCCCTTGATGTAGTCCTTCATCTCCTGCGGGACGACGGCCCAGCGCTTGCCGGTCAGGACGTTGATGACAGCCTGGGTGCCCACGATCTGCGAGAGCGGCGTGACGAGCGGCGGGTAGCCCACTTCGGCACGCACCTTCGGAATCTCTTGAAGCACATCGGGAAGACGACCCGGCGTCTTCTGGAGCTCGAGCTGGCTCACGAGGTTGCTCATCATGCCGCCGGGTACCTGGTGGCTGAAGACCTCCATGTGCAGCAGCGAGGTGACGCCCCGCTTGAGCTTCTTGCGCTCGCGAACGGCCTCCCAGTACTCCGCGATCTCGAACAGGAGGTCCAGGTCGATTCCGGTGTCGTAGGGACTCTCCTGCAGGGCCGCAACGATCATCTCCACCGCCGGCTGGCTATTGCCGAACGCAAGGGCCACGACCGCCGTGTCGATGATCTCTGCACCGGCCTCAGTCGCTTTCAGGTAGTTCATGGGCGCCATGCCGCCGATGTAATGGCAGTGCACGTGGACAGGTAGTCCGATCTGCTCGACCAGCACCTTCACCATCTTCTCGGTGCGGAATGGCGTGAGCATTCCCGCCATGTCCTTGATGCAGATCGTGTCGGCGCCGAGCTCTTTGAGCTGGTGCGCGTACTCAAGGTACGAGTCGAGGGTGTGTACGGGAGAGACCGTGTAGCTGATGGCGCCCTCGAAATGGCCCCCGCACTCCTTGATCGCCTTGGCGGAGACCTCGACATTGCGGATGTCGTTCAACGCGTCGAAGACCCTGAAGATGTCGATGCCGTTGCGCTTCGCCGCATTCACGAACCGCGTGACAATCTCGTCGCTGTAGTGGTGGTAGCCCACAAGGTTCTGACCTCGTAGCAGCATCTGCAACGGCGTCTTTGGGCAGTGCTTCTTGATTACGCGAAGTCGCTCCCATGGATTCTCGTCCAGGAAGCGCAGCGCGGCGTCGAACGTCGCCCCGCCCCAGACCTCGAGCGACCAGTAGCCTACCGAATCCATCTTCGGCAGAATCGGCAGCATGTCAGCTACCTGCATACGTGTTGCCCAGAGTGACTGGTGGGCGTCACGCAGCGTCGTGTCCGTGATATGAACCGGTCGCATTCGGTCCTCCTCTCGAGAGTGCAAGTGCGGGAGTATAACGAAAGCCGGCCCCGCAGGGTCGGTCACGTAAGTATATACGAGGGATTCCGCGACAGGACAACCGACCGACGGGTGGTTTGCCCTGTCTACACGCGCGTGACGTAGCGGCCGTCGCGGGTATCTATCTTCAACGTGTCGCCGGTCTCAACGAACATGGGCACCTGGACAACCGCCCCAGTCTCGAGAGTCGCGGGCTTCGTGCCGCCTTGCACGGTGTCACCCTTGAAGCCCGGATCGGTTTCGACCACGGCCAGTTCCACGAACATCGGCGGCTCCACGCCGAGCATTTCCCCGTCGGCTGTCAGAATCTCGACCTCTTCGTTCTCCTTCAACCAGTCCGCGACGCTGCCGATGAAGTCCGCGGCCAGTTCGACCTGCTCGTAGGAGCCGGTGTCCATGAAGTGAAACGCGCTACCGTCGCTGTAGAGGTACTGCATACGCTTCGTCTCGACCCTGACGTCCTCGAACTTCTCGCCCGCCCGAAAGGTGTAGTCGACGATCCGTCCCGACGCAAGTTCACGGAGCTTGGTACGAACGAACGCACCGCCCTTGCCAGGCTTGACGTGCTGGAACTCTACGATCAGCCAGCGCTTGCCCTCGTGGATGATGCACATGCCGTTCTTGAAGTTGCTGGTAGTGACAGACATACGTTGTACGGACCTTCCTCGCTCAACCGGACCTACAGTTCTATGAGGCGCTTCGGTGACTTCGACAGCACCGTGCACCCGCCGTCCTCGATGACGATCAGGTCCTCGATTCTAACACCGCCGAAACCTGGCACGTAGACACCCGGCTCGATGGTCACCACCGACCCGGCCCTGATGGGATCTCTTCCGCGCACACTCACGTGCGGCAATTCGTGGACGTTGAGTCCCACTCCGTGGCCAAGGCCATGCGTGAACTGCTCTGCGAAGCCCTTCTCACGCAAGACCTCTCTGGCCGCCAAGTCCAGCTCGACGCCGGAGATTCCCGCGCGAGCGGCAGCGATACCCGCTTCGTTCGCCTCGCGCACAGCCTCGTAGACAGCGCGCTGCCGATCATTCGCTGCCCCAATGACGACCGTCCTGGTCATGTCGGCGCAGTAGCCGCCAACCCGGGCGCCGATGTCGATTGTCACGAAGTCACCTGGCCCGACTACACGATCGGTGAGTCCCGCATGCGGGCGCGACGAGTTCGGTCCGCTGGCCACTATCGGCGCGAAGGCAACCTCCTCGGCACCGTTCTTGCGCATGAAGCATTCGACCTCGAGCCCGATTTCAACTTCGCTCAGCCCGGGCTCCAATACCGAAAGCACTCGCTCCATTGCGCGATCGGTCAACTCGGCCGCGGCGGCTATCCTCTCGATCTCGGCGGTCTCCTTGACCTGACGCTGGTGCTCGATGAAGTCTTCGATCACCTCGACGCGTCCCCGAAACTGCTCGGCGACGAATCGAAACCGACCGTACGGCACCGATGCCTCCATCGTGAGTCGGTCCACCTTCTCGTCATCCAGCTCCGAGCAAAGGTCTACGTACAGGTCCTCCATCGGGAGTTTCACGACCCACCCTGTGCCGCTGGCGGCCTCTTCGGCAGCCTCCGAGTAGCGTGAGTCCGTGTACACGCGCGCGACCTCGGCCGTTACGAGACAGACCACGTTCGCCCCGTCGTCGAACACGTTCTCGAGGCCCGTGATGTAGCGGATGTTGGGAATGCTCGTGACGAGAAAGGACTGCAGATCCCCTTCGATCATCCTGCGGCGGAGAGCCGCGATGCGAGCATCTGTGTTCACGACCGACTCCCGACCGCCAACACTGCGGCAGACAAGCCCAGCGCGTAGGAGTTCGGGCCGAACCCGGAGATCTGGCCCACGCACACCGGGGCGATCACACTCACGGACCTGAACGCCTCGCGAGACGCAATGTTGCTCAAATGCACCTCGACAACGGGTAGGGCTATCGCGGCAACAGCATCCCGAAGCGCGTACGAGTAGTGCGTGAATGCCCCGGGATTCATGACCACAGCGTCATAGTGACCGGGCGCTTCCTGGATCGCGTCGATAATCGCACCCTCGTGGTTCGACTGGAAGAACCCGACCTCCACACCCTGCTCGGAGGCACTGGACGCTACGAGAGCCTCGATATCCTCGAGGGTGGAGTTCCCGTAGACATCGGTCTCACGAGCACCGAGCAGATTCAGGTTCGGTCCGTTGACGATGAGCACCCGTATCACTGCGCCTCACCCTCCTTGCCGAAGAAAGCGATCAGCCCCGCCATCAGAACGTCGTCCGGTACCGACTCCACACGAATGTCCCCCGGAGCGGCAGCCAGAACGAATCGCGGGCTGCCTTCACGCACCTTCTTGTCCGAAGAGATGGCGGCCCGTATGTCCTCGATATCGTACACCGCATCGATGGCGGAGAGTCCGAGCGCGTCCATGAGGCGCCCCTGGCGGACGGTGAACTCGGGCTCGGCATCAACGAGTCCTTCGGCCAGCGTGGCTGCAAATCGCATACCCTCGGCAACCGCTATCCCGTGCGGAACGACTCCATAGCCCGCGACCTTCTCTATCGCGTGCCCGAGGGTATGCCCGAGATTCAGTATCTCGCGAAGTCCACTCTCCCTCTCGTCGTTCGAGACGATCCGCGCCTTGAAGGCAACACAGGTTCGTACGGCTTCTTCGATCACGGCGGGCTCGCGCGTGACGATCGCCTCTGCATTGCCTTCCAGCCACGCCAGGAAGCGCTCACCATCGAGTACGGCCGACTTCGCAACCTCGGCAAGTCCGGAACGCCACTCAGTATCGGGCAGGCTGGTCAGAGTTGCTGTGTCGGCTATGACCGCAGTCGGCTGGATGAAGACGCCGGCGAGGTTCTTTCCGGCTGCGAGGTCGACGGCGGTCTTGCCTCCGACCGAGGAGTCTACCTGACCCAGAAGCGTCGTTGGGACCTGCACGAGACCGACGCCGCGCATGTACACTCCGGCGCAGAAGCCGGCGAGATCGCCTACCACGCCGCCGCCGAGAGCCACTACGGCTCCTGAACGGTCAAGCCCGATTCCCGCAAGCGCTTCCAGAACCTCCCCGGCGCGCTCCCACGACTTGCTCGATTCCCCCGGCGGGATCTCGATGACGTCACATCGAGCCCCGGTCGCACGAATAGCTCCCGCTACCGTGTCTGCGAAAAGACTCCCGACAGTCTTGTCGGTGACAAGCGCGAAGTGACGTGCTCCGCACGCGGCAACGGCGATCTCGCCCACCCTGCCGAGAAGACCGCGGCCCACGTGTATCTCGTACGTACCTCCAGGAGTATCGACCGGCACGCGGGGTACGCTGCTGGTCATTCTGACACCCGATCCATTCCGCCGAGAATCTCGTCGACGACACGGTCAGGGGTCTTGCCCACAGTGTCGACGGTGATATCCGCAACCGCTCGATAGAGCGCCTCTCGGGCCTGCAGAATGGTGCTCGCGATCTGCGCTCCACCGCCGGCCAACAGAGGCCTTGTGTGGCTGTCACCTACTCGCGCAAGAGCCTCCGCGGCCGTCACTTTCACGTACACGACTGTCCCGGTTCGCTTGAGGAACGCCCGGTTCTCGTCCGACAGGATCACGCCGCCGCCACAGGCGACGATCGCCGGGCTCTCTTGCTCCAGGGAGACCAGTTCGTCATGCTCGCGCACCCGAAATCCCGGTTCCCCCGTGGCGGCGAATATCTCGTCCACCGAACGTCCAGACCGGGCCTCGATTCGTTCGTCCAGATCCACGAACGGCATCTCAAGTCTTGCCGCCAGAAGCCTGCCGACGGTGGACTTGCCAGCGCCCATGAAGCCCACAAGGTACACGTGGCTCACGGCTTGATCCTGGCCTCGTAGGCGGCGATGGCGGTCTTGATGTCTTCGATGTAGTCACACCCGAACTTCTCGCAGTAGGCCGCGGCGAGCACCATCGCCATCTCGGCCTCGGCCACAACGGCCGCTGCGGGAACCGCGCACACGTCCGAGCGCTCCTTGGACGCGTCCACCACCTCGAGCGTGTCGATGTCCACGCTCGCAAGCGGCTTCATCAGCGTCGGAATGGGCTTCATGCCGGCCCGAATGACGATCGGTTCACCGTTCGACATGCCACCCTCGATTCCGCCAGCGTGGTTCGTCGCACGGTAGAAGCCGCGGGGCCCGTCGTAGCGAATCTCATCGTGGACTTCCGACCCCGGCCGCCCTGCGGCAGAAAAGCCGTCGCCAATCTCGACTCCCTTTATTGCGGGGATCGAGCAGACAGCTGCCGCAAGACGCGCGTCCAGGCGACGACCCGCCTCGGCATACGTCCCCAGCCCGGGAACCACACCCGTCGCGGTCACGTAGAAGACACCACCGAGACTCTCGCCATCAGCGGCAGCTTTGTCGATAGCCTCCCTCATGGCGGTAGAGACCGCCACATCCGGGCAGCGCACATCGCTTGCCTCGACAAGATCGGTCGCCACGGACGATGGGTCGTCTACCGCCTCCATTCTCGCGGTACCGATGGCGGAGACGAACGAGGAAACACCGACCCCCACTTCAGCCAGAACGGCCTTCGCGATGGCGCCGGCAGCGACGCGCGCAGCGGTCTCACGGGCGCTTGCCCTCTCGAGAATGTCCCGAACATCACGAGACCCTATCTTCTGGAGTCCCGCAAGATCGGCATGTCCGGGGCGCGGAGCGGTCACTCGCGCTGAGTCGGATGCTTCGCCGAAGGCCGCCATGACGTCGGTCCAGTTGTCCCAGTCCCTATTGGCGACGGCTATCGCGATCGGGCTGCCAATCGTTCTGCCGAAACGAACGCCGGACAGAATGGTGCCCTTGTCCTTTTCGATACGTTGACGTCCACCACGCCCGTAGCCTACCTGACGGCGCCCGAGATCGGAGTCGATGAGTGCCTGGGTTATTTCCACACCCGCCGGTACACCGCTCACAATTGCCGTGAGCACGCGTCCGTGAGATTCCCCTGAGGTGACGTAGCGCATACAGCTCTCCCGATGCAGGTTGCACGCTGAGATTCTAGCACCCGGAGCCGCCCGGTCGGATGCGAGCCGGTGGCTACTTCGTGACGCCCTGACCGATGGTGAGAGTGACCTGCACATCACCGTAGAGCATGACGACGGCGTCCGAGCTGATCGAAAGCACCTGCCACGGCGTGCCCGCTATGGACTCGCCTTCGGCAAGAACGTACTCGTCACCGTTCCAGAGAAGGTATGCGTACGGCAGGCCATCGAGAACGACGATATCCTCAAGGTACAGCGTATCCTGGCTGACGTCAGGGGTCGTGCCGGGAGTGGTACCAGGCGTCGTGCCCGGCGTTGTGCCAGAACCAGTGTCCTCGACTACCTCCGGGAACAGCGGGTCAAAGATATCCCGGAACGTGAATATGTCGTTGAGAGGCACGAAGTCAGGTTCGCTGGCCACCGCATCCACGAGTGCGTCGCCGGTGGCACTTCCCGAAGACCCGCCTGGCGCCTTCGGCGCGTTGGCCGAAGGCTTGACGCCGCCCTCTTCGTCAGCGCCGAATAGCCCAGGTGCAAGGAAGTACAGCGCGACACCGGCCACGACGACTAGCGCCACGACAGCTCCGGCGATCGCGATAATCCGGCCACGAGGCGTGCCGAAGAAGCCACCCGAACCACCGCCCTCCGGCGGAAGCGGTTCCACGGAAGCCTGCATGGGATCCTGGGGTGTAAACCCGTCAACCACTGCGTCTCCTCATCCCCGAATCACTGACTCGGTGCAGCCGGCGCCGCAGGGGCGGCGGCGTCCGATTCGCTGGGTATGGTGTAGACCTCGATGGAGAGTGTCGTCCGCACTTCGTTCGGCATCTCCACGGTCACTGTGGTATCTGTCGATGACTCCTCGTTCTCCGGCGTCACTTCCAGACTCACGATGCGTATCTGGCGCGTGATCCGGCGAAGACGCTGCAGGAGGTCAACCGTGTCCTGCCATGTTCCTACGACGTCGAGAGTGATCCCCGTCGTCCAGTAGGCCGCATTCGCGGCACTGTCACTTGAGCCTGGAGAACCCCGCGTGATCCCAGCATCGGGGGCGATCGCCGAGAAATACAAGCCCGACTCGTTCACCGCGTCCTGCAGTTCGATGATCAGCGCAGGCAGTTCCGGTGACTCTGGGACTTGATTCGCAAGCTGAAGTAGCTCGGCATCTGTGATCGCGGCCCGCTGTTTCGTTTCCTGACGCTTCTTGAGCAGTGCCTCGTTCGTCTGTATCTGTTGCTCGACATCCGACATCTGAGCCTTCAGATCGCCGCGTTCGGAGAATTTCGGCACAATGAGCAGCGCCACCGCAGCAGCAATGATCACGACTGCGACTGCAATCGCGATGTAGAGCTTGTATTGTGACGTGAGCTTCATTCCGATGCACCAATCAACTACTGGCCGGATGGACTGGCTGGCGGGGCAGGAGCTGCGGAATCGACGCTGACCACGGGCGCTTCGGGCAAGACGACGCCTGCGGTGATACTGAAATTCACATATGGAACGAGGCTCTCCTCATCGACCCCGCGAGTAGCGTCGACGGCCCAGACGTCCTCGAGTTGCTCCAACTGCGTCAATCGAACAAGCGTCTTCGCGACCGTCTTGAAACCCCAGTCAGGAATGTCGAGTGGACTGTCGATGGCCTTTCCGGAGATTCGCAGCCCTTCAACCTCGCCACCGCTCAGGAACTCGAGGAATGTGTCAGGCGGGAGCACGAGCGAGAGCTCGTTCATCAGCCGGCCCCAATCGACGCGCTGTGCGAGAGCCTCCTGCGCGATGATGAAGCGCTGCTGCAACACGGTCTCGCGCTCTTCGAAGATCCGATAGTCTTCGGCGGTCTGAAGGGCCTTGGCCGAGCGCTGTTCCAGAGTCTGGAGCTCATCGCGCTGGCCGTTCGTCTGAACGAGCATCAGAAGCCAGACCGCAACGACGACGGCGAGCAGTGCGCCACCCACGATGAACACGTAGACGATCGCATGCTCGAACTTCCTCTTCTCGGTGATCTCACGGGGAAGGAGGTTGATCCGTATCATCTCTAGGAGGCACCCCCCATCGCCAGACCGATTGCGGGCGCAGCGCCCATCCGATCCGCAAGTGCGACCTGCTGGGCGCCCGAAGCAACCTGCACGTGGCTGATTCCGTCTACCACGACAACCTCAGCCTGCAGTCCCTTCTCCAGGTAGCTTGCCATGTTCATGAGCTGCGAGCCGCTGCCCGTCATGTAGATCTTGCGAATGGTCCGAATCTGGGTCGCCTGAGTCAGGTAGTAGTCGAGAGAGCGTCTGACCTCAGCGATGAACTTGTTCACCTCACGCTCGAGAGCGTCCTGTGCGACCTGCATTGACTGTCCACCGAGATCACCCTCGACGAGCGGCTGAGCGGCACCTGCATCGATATCCGGAAGACCTGCGCGAATCTTGAGCTCCTCGGCCTCGTCAAACGTCAGGTTCTGCACGTTTGCGATCGCCTGGGTGAACTGGCTACCGGCAATTGAGGAGACTCGCGTGAAGCGCGGGACACCGCGCTCGACGACAGCGATGTTTGTGAGTCCGGACGAGATATGGATGACGCCGACAGCCTCGCCGGCCTCCTCTTCCTCGCCGGGGAGGAACGTGGTTCCTGCGCCCAGCACTGCGCGCACGATCGCGAAGGACGTCAGGTCAATCTGTGCCAGACGCAGACCGGCACCTTCGACCGCGGCAACCGCGTTCTCGATCATGTCGCGCTGCGCGGCAACGAGAAGCACTTCCATCATGTGCTCGTCGGTCGGCGTCATGTAGTCGCCGATGATGTGGAAGTCCAGAATCGCGTCTTCTACCGGAATCGGGATGTAGTCCTGTGCCTGATACTGGATGGCACCCTCAAGCTCGTCGCGCTCCATGAAGGGCAGATCGATGAGCCTGACGACGACCTTCTGGTTCGAGACGCCGATGCTCACATCCTTGCCGTGGATGCTGGAACGTCGCCAGAGTTCGCGAATGGCCGAAGACACGGCCTCGGTGTCGACGATCTCGCCTTCGACCACGGAACCCATCGGAACGTTCACTAGGCCGTATCCCACGAGAGAGAGGCCGGCACCTGAAGGCTTGAGCTGAGCGGCTCGCAGATGGTCAGTCCCGATATCGAGACCGACGGGCATCACGGACGAGCCGAGGGAGAAGATGCCCAAGAGGAGAGCCCCCTTTTCTGCTTCACTTGCTGCGACAGGACTTCGATTAACTGCTGCAATGCGCTCCCAGCGGGGATTCTATCACAATACGCAACTCGAACAATAGCCACACTAGTTCCTGGTCCACGTGCCCGGGAAGACGATACCGCCACCGGCACCCGGCATGCTTTCGGGGACAACGGTCGGAAGGATGGGATTCGTGTGAAGGTAGATATTCGGCTTGTCCCCGTAGATATCGGCACCGAGAATCGACCCTTCAAACGAGGTGGCCGTGTGGTACAGGCCGCAGGTTCCGTTGCAGAAGATGGCGCCCATCATGTACGCAGGGGCGTCAGCGAATCCCCCGTCCTTGCCAAGATAGACATCACTGGGGGCCGTGATCCCCAGACACTGCTCGGCGGAGAGCCCATCGCGAGGAGCGAGGTTGCCGGCTATGTAGACCGTGCCGTTGACCACCAGAGTGCCGTTGCCAACGTAGCGCCTCACGTTCGGCCCGATCTCCAGGTCGCCATCGATGAACACGGTGCCCTCGACATAGAGGGTGCCGGTGCCGACATCGAACGCGAAGTCATCGTGCAGACCCGAACCGGCCGGATACCATGTCCCAAGACCATCGTCCCACCGGCCAAACGACGACGAGTCGATCGAGAGATTGTGTGTTCCTGCGTCGAGAGACCCTCTTCCGGAGTTGTCACCGACGTACTTGTAGTAGTCAGAGGTGCCTGCGGCCCTCACGCCGGCGTACGTCAACGGGTTGCTGCCCGTGCACTCGTCGTTCACGATTCCTCTATCTGCATCACCCATGTAGTTGTCGATCGACTCATCGACGGCGTTCTGCAGCATCTCGTCCATGTACTCATCGTCGACCCAAGGTAGCTTGATGTCCGGCACCGAAGACGAGATGCTCTTGTAGTAGACGCTCCCGGTCTGTCCGGTGATCGATCCCGTGAGAAACAGGTCGATCGGACTCGCCTTGCCGAGTTCACCGCTACCGGACACGTTGAGGTCTCCATTACGTATGAAGAGAGGGCCTTCCTCGTAGGCGCCGTTTGCGGCCCAGTCGAGGTCCCCTCTGATGTAGAGCGGTCCCGTGATGCTGGCGTTGCCGTTCCAGCCACGCCCACCACCCATGGCGGCAGCGTCGCCGGCACCGATATTCATGTTCCAAAGATCGATGTAGTAGAAGCGCTGGGTGACGCTCTCGACACGCCCCTGAGAGGTTCCGGTCGAAGTCATTCGGTACTCGAAGCCGCCGAGTTGCTGGACCTCGATCGTGTACACACCGTCTGGAGTGGAGCCCTCCTTCTCGTAGGCCCCTGCGACCATTGCAGCAGGGCTGAAGGTTGCAAGCTCACGATCGAGACCCGACTGCGCAACCTGGAACGCCCGGCTCTCTTGCGTCACGCGCCGCGATTCAGCCAATACCTGGTTTGCCAGGAAGTAGCTGCCGATAGCGATGACAGTGATGAGCGCGACGACGCCCATTACCGCGACCATCGCGAACCCATCGTCTCGCTGCATGCGCTTGCCCATTCCGGACTTCCCTTCGGTCCTAGCGGTTCCGCATGAACGCGGAGCGCTCATCGCTGAAGTCCCGGCCGTCGTACTGAACGACGATCACCACGTCCACAAACTGCACCTCTTGCGGATTCACAACGCCTGCAAGCGGCTCCATCACGCCGTCGTCGTCCGTGTCCCCCGAGTACTGGAAGAGCGGCCTGCTACGGGCGACGTTCACGTTGTTCTCCGACCACGTCGCGTCGTAGGTGAGCGACGTGGGGTTGCCGAAACTGTTCAGGAGCCACACCCGGTGCCGGAGCGTCCCTGCGGACGTGGCCTCGATGATGTTGCGCTCCTGTACGTTGTCGTTGTCGCGATCGGTGCGGAACGTTATCGAGTAGGGCCCAGCAGCGTCGACATACGTCGCCTGCGTGAGCATCTTCTCGAATGTTGCGAGTGGATTGCCGATCTCGGTGGCTACGAACGCGTGTCGGTCGCTCACATCCCGCGCGCGATAGGTTGCAATGAGCCCACCGTATGAGATGGCGAGAACCACGGCGAGCAGCACTAGCACCACGATCAATTCGGTGAGGGAGAATCCTCTGTCGTCTTTGAGGCGTCTCGCTACCACCGTGCAACCCCCATGGCAGTCGTTCCGTCGACAGCAATAGGACCGGCGACGTTCGACCACACGACTTCCTCGGTTTCGCCGCCCGGACCCATAGCGTTGAAGGTGATCTTGTACTGGTAGTACCAGGTATCCGGCGAGCCGAACTTGCCGACGACCTTCACAATCGTTTCAGCAAATGACGACCCGATATTGGTCCTGTACGGGGTCGTGCCCATCGAGTCGGGATCCGTGCTGCGGTACAGGTCGTATCGAACAGCGGTCGTCCCGAAGTCCGGTGGAGTGACAGCGACGCTCATGTCCGTGGTGGCCGTGCGTGCCGCATTCTTGCCGGTGTAGACCGTGGTGCTCGTACCCGTGAGCAGAGCCCTAGTCATAAACGGTCGGGTGGCCGCAACGAAATCGCTCCACAGGTTCCTCGGCGAACCCGCCCTGACCTGGGTGGTGTATCGACTGAACGACGTACCGTAGTAGAGGTGCGCCGGGTCGTTGACGATGACTGTCGCCGGCGCGCTCAAGGAACCATCGCTGAGCACCTTTCGCACCTGGACCTCGTACTTGGCCGTCGGGTCCGTGCCGTCCATGGCCTCTGTCCACGAGATGCGCGTCTCGGTGTTGTCGTATATCTGTGCCACCGGAACGCCGGGGCTATTTGGCTTGTAGTTGTCAATGTAGAAACGACGGTCCTTCTGTGCCTCGTTGCCGTTCTCGTCGATCGCGATTAGCCGGACTATTCGCCAGCCATCCTGGACCACGGCGACCCCGGAATCGTTCACCTGGCGCGTGTCCCACCGGAAGGTCTGATCGACCGGTGACGTGCCAGGCTGCCAGGAC
Organism: Actinomycetota bacterium; assembly: GCA_016841065.1. Lineage (GTDB taxonomy): Bacteria > Actinomycetota > Coriobacteriia > Anaerosomatales > JAENZW01 > JAENZW01. Next base: position 6,039 of record JAENZW010000026.1, on the reverse strand, counting down.
GCGACGTTCGCGAAGATTGTGTTTCCATCGCGCAGGAGCTCGCCCGCGCAGTAGTATCGGAGGTCGCTTATGAAGCCTCCAGAGAGCTTCGACTCCGCGTGCGCGGAAATGTACAGCGGAGAGCCCCCCGGGCCGAATGCGCTGAACAGAACCGCATTCTCATCCGGAGTCGACACGTTGAATCGCAGCAGCGGCGCGGCGCTCGAGTCAACGACGCGCGTCAAGCCCTCGTCCTTGTCGCGAATCGCCGCAAACGTCGTGGTGACCACGTCCGGATACCCTTCACGGGATGCGGTAGCAGTGATGACCAGCTCCTTGGTGCCGTCAACCGCTTCGCGAATCTGGTTCTCGATCACGATGGTGTAGCCGTCAACCGTGTACGTGTACGCAGGTTCGATGGTCGCCTCGGCATCGGAACCACGAATCCCGACAACGGTGAAGTCGAGAGACCGCACCCATTCGATGTGAGAGCTCACGGCGTTGGTGAGAGCGTTGCGCGCCTCGGCGTTCATGTTCATGCGCGTCGTCGTGCCGACGAGCCCGAGCATGGCGGTGAGAACGAAGAACAGGATGAACGCCGCGAGGACTACCTCGATGACGCTGAAACCCTCATCGCGATGCGACAACCCGCCCCATCTGCCCTGCATCATCGCCATCACTTCCTGCTCAGTCGAGCACGTGTCATAGGGACGCCAGCGCGCATGGGCATCCGCTATCTTCATCGGCATTCCAGATACACCACTTGACCTCGATGACCGTTCGTCGCGAACACCCTGTTCAGGGGCCGGTCACCAGCAAACCCGTGTACCAGGCCCAGAACTGCGCGCCGAAGACAGCTGTGAGGACTCCAGCAGCCGCAAGCGCGGGGCCGAACGGTGCCTTGGGGGACATGGGGCGTCCGAGGACGCGCAATCCGATGAACGCGAGGATGTGCAGGATGCTGCCGCCGAAGAACGCCAGCACCACATATGGACCAAGAAAGGGACCCATGGCCGCAAGCAACTTCACATCCCCCATGCCGAAGCCCTCACGCTTGCGCACGTACTCGTAGAGTAGCGCCAGTCCAAGACTCATCCCGCCGCCGGCCAACACCCCTGCAACAGCCAGCCAAACGGGCGCAAGCCCGTTCGTCGATACGGCCGCGGTGAGCGGCGCTGCGGGCACGCCTGCTACAACCGCGAGAACGACGCCGATAACGCCCGTCAGCCCGATCGAAGCTACGATCGGATTGGGCAGCCGGCCCGTGTCGATGTCGATCATGGCGAGGATCAGCAGTCCGTAGAAGAACGCGATCGCAACGCCAGTTCGCATCGTCGAGCCGAAGAGCACCCCGGCGAGGAGCCACAAGCCAGCCGATGAAAGCTCCACGAGCGGGTACCGAATCGAGATCGGTTCCCCACAATCGCGGCATCGTCCCCGAAGTATCAGCCAGGAGAGCACGGGGATGTTGTCGTACGGCCGGATCGGATGATCGCATCGCGGACAGTGCGAGGCAGGCGTCGACAACGACTCGCCCAGGGGGAACCGGTAGATGACTACGTTGGCGAAACTGCCGAAGGCAGCTCCGAGTAGCGCAAGTGCTGTGAAGTAGAGTGCGTCCATCTGCGCTCCGCAACCTCTTGAGGTGCGTATCCGCGAAGAAGCGTACTAGCTACCTGGGCGGCTGTCGAGTGCGAAGGACGCCGACGTATCGGGATAGCAGAAGGCCGGCGGGATGATCCCGCCGGCCTTCGAGCCGTGCGTTTCGAGTGAAGCCGCTATCTAGTGACCTGCAACCGCATCCGCGCAGGAGCAAGAACCGCTGGCCATATTGTATGTGCCATTGACCGCACCAGTCGGACAGACAGGCAGCTCTGCGACGAAGTCGCCGACGCCGTCACCGTCGTTGTCGGTGAACAGCGCGTTGCCCGCCGTCATCGGAGCCTCATCGAGATCAGCCAGGTTGTTACCGACATTGTCGGCGACGTAGGTCTGGGCTGCGCCAGCGATCGTACGCTGGTTGGCCTGGCAGGACCTCTGCTGCGCACGCGCACGAGCGACGTTGAACACGGGGATCGCGATAGCAACAAGGATACCGATAATAAGCACGACCACCATAAGCTCGACGAGCGTGAAGCCCTGGTCCTTCTTGTAGAACTTGCGCATGGCTTCCGCACCTCCTTCTCCCCTACCGGGGCTCTACTGGGAACGGCATCCGTAGCCGTTCTTGCCTTCACCTGCTATATCGGCGAACGGATGCCCGACTTTAGGGAATTCGCCGGTGATACCGAGAGCCGTGACTCCCGTCACTTCAACGCGACCGAACGGCGTTCTGAGCCGCGCTCATCTTGTGGCCCAAAGGAAGACCCCGCGAACGAGTCGCGGGGTCTCCGTGAATCCACATTCTGACCCGGTCGATGAGAGACCGAGAGGGTTCCTCGGCTACTCGACGAGGGTGATGACCTTGAACATCGGCAGGTAGAGCGCAATGACCATGCCACCGACGATGAGGCCGAGTGTCGCCATCATCAGCGGCTCGATGAGTGACGTCAGTCCCTCGACCGCTGTCGAAACCTCTTCGTCGTAGAAGTCTGCGATCTTGTTGAGCATCGCGTCTAGCGCACCCGTTTCCTCGCCGACAGAGATCATCTGAACGAGCATCGACGGGAACACGCTCGACTCTGACAATGGTTTGGCGATCGTCTCGCCTTCCTTGATCGCCAGGCGCGCCTTTTTGACCGCATTTGCGACGACAGCGTTGCCGGCAGTCTCAGACACGATATCGAGCGCCGAAAGGATCGGCACGCCCGCTGACACCAACGTACCGAACGTCCGCGTGAACTTGGCGAGCGCGAGCTTGCGAACCAGCGGCCCGAAAATCGGGGCACGAAGCTTGATAGTGTCCCAGATTCTGCGCCCACCGGTTGTTCCGACCCAGAACTTGAAGCCGAAGATGGAAGCAGCGAAGACCACGACGGTGATGATGCCGCCGGCACCGGCTACGAAATCGGATGCGTCAACGAGGAGTTGGGTGATGGCCGGAAGCTCGCCTCCGAGCTGGCTGAACATCTTCTCGAAACTCGGAACGACGAAGATCATCATCGCCGCGAGGATGAGCAGAACAAGAAAGCCCATCGCGACGGGATAGGTCATCGCCGACTTGATCTTCGCCTTCAGCTGCAGCTCGCTCTCGAAGTGATCAGCCACGCGGACAAGGACCTCGTCGAGAACACCTCCAGTCTCACCTGCGCGGACCATGTTGATGAAGATCGGCGGAAAAACCTTCGGATGCTTGGCCATCGAGTCAGACAGCGACTGCCCGGCTTCAACGTCCTTGGCCACCTGCTGAATGACATCGCGAAGCCCGGCGCTTTCCGTCTGCTGAGCGAGAATCGATAGGCACTTCGTCAGGGACAGACCCGCATTGATCATCGTCGAGAACTGGCGAGAGAAGATGGCGACGTCCTTGACCTTGACGCCGGTCCCGAACTTGATCTGGCCCATCGCCGCCAGTCCGCCCTGCTGCTGAAGCTCCAGGACGATGTAGCCCATCTGACGTAGCTTGGTACCAACCGCATCACGGCTGTCGCCCTCGAGTGAACCCTTGACGATCTTGCCCGCCTTGTCGCGGACCGAGTAGCTGAACTGAGGCATCTTCGCTCAAACTCCCTTGCCAGACTCGCTGGACTGCCAGTGGCCTCCGGACGTCTCCATCCTCGGGTCACACAACGGAACCTTGTCACATGGTGCCGCTGTCTCCTTATCGGCCGATCACCGGTTCCACCTTACGGTCTCTCGATGAAAGGGCCTTGCGGCTACACGATGACGCGAATGATCTCTTCGATGGACGTCTGCCCCATGCGCACCTTCTCAAGACCGTCTTCGCGGAGGGTCAGCATGCCTTCACTGATGGCGACGCGCCTGATTTCATCAGCGGTCGCCTCGTCAACCGTAAGCCTGCTGATCTCCTCAGAGAGCAGGAGAACCTCATGCACGCCCATCCGACCGCGGTAGCCGGTGCCGCCACACTTCTTGCAGCCCACGGCGCGCCAAATCTTGTCGGGTACGTTGTCCGGACGGTAGCCGGCATCGATGAGCGCCTGCGGATTTGGGCTGTACTCTTCCTTGCAGTCGCTGCACAGACGTCGCGTGAGTCGCTGCGCCAGAATGCAGTCCACAGCCGAAGATACGAGGAAGGGCTCCACTCCCATCTCGATGAGACGCGTGATGGCACCGGGGGCGTCGTTGGTGTGGAGAGTGGATAGGACGAGGTGGCCCGTGAGCGCAGACTCGATGGCAATCTGCGCAGTCTCCTTGTCTCGAATCTCGCCGACGAGAATGATGTCGGGGCTGCAGCGCAGAAACGAGCGGAGAGCTCTCGCGAACGTAAGGTTCGCCTTCGTGTTGATCTGACACTGATTCACGCCTGGCAAACGATACTCGACGGGGTCTTCGGCGGTCAGAATGTGTTTCTCCGGCGAGTTCAGGAGGTTGATTGCCGCGTACAGTGATGTCGACTTGCCAGAACCCGTGGGACCGGTGACGAGGATTGCGCCGTAGGGCTTCCGGAACGCGCTCTCGAAACGCTCCAGGGAGCCGGGCAGGAACCCGAGGTCCTTCAACTGCAGGAGGATGGAGTCCTTGCGGAGAATTCTGAGGACGATTCGCTCGCCGTAGACAGTCGGCAGTGTCGAGACGCGGAAGTCCAGACCGTGTCCGCCGATGGTGATCGCGCAGTGGCCGTCTTGCGGCTTGCGCGATTCCGCGATGTCCATGTCGGCCATGATCTTGAAGCGGCTGATGACGGAGGCCTGAACGCCTTTCGGGCTGCGCATGACCTCGTGCAGCACGCCGTCAACGCGGTAGCGGATGCGCAGGTCGGTCTCCTGCGGTTCGATGTGGATGTCCGACGCTCGGTCGGCCACGGCCTTCTGGATGATGTAGTTCACCAGCTTGACGATAGGAGCTTCCGACGTGACGTCAGTGAGTTGGGCGAGCTCGTCGTCGTCAAGGTCCTCAGTGCCCACGAACTCGTCGGTCTCCTGGTGCTCGGCGACCTTGTAATACTCTTCGACTGCGGCGACGATATCGTCTTTTGTAGATATCGCAGGCCGTATCTCGTATCCAGTGATGATCCGAAGATCGTCGAGAGCCAGCACGTTCTGCGGGTCGGCCATCGCGACAATGAGTTCGCCGGTGTCAGTGATACTGACCGGCATAAGGGTGTATCTCTCGGCAAGCTCCTGCGGCACGATCGCGATGGCCGGTGACTCAGGCTTGCGCTCGGAGAAGTCGATGTACTCGATTCCGATCTGCGCGGCCATGACAGCGAGAATCGCGCCCTGTGTAGCGTAGCCGAGGTCAACCAGCACGCGACCGAGCGGGCTGCCGGTCGCGTTGTGCACTTCCAGCGCGTCGGTGAGCTGTCGCTCGGTGATGATGCCAGCCCGCATCAGGAGCTGGCCTAGTCTCTGTCCCGCTTCCGCCACAGCACATGACCTCGTCGTCCGCCGGATTGCGCGGCCAGGACATGCAGTCGGCCGCAGCACCATCATCCTACGACAACGGAGGCCCGCTGGCCTATCCCCCGATCACGATCCCGAGGATACGCGCTTGTAGTCTTCAAAGAGCACCGTCGCGTACTTCTGAAACAGATCGTACGTGCGTGTACCCTTCTTGACACCGATGCGGACTTCTCCGAACCACATCTCGATCGGTGCGATCAGGACGTGGTCTTCGATCGGCTGCGCGCGTTGCGGAGATTCGGCAACCGACTCGGTTATCGCGGGCGTCGGGGTTGCGGGTCCGAGTTCGGGAGGCTCCGGCGACGCAACCACGGCAACGGGAGGCGGCTCCGTACGCGGCGCAGGAACCGACACCGTCGGGCGATCCCGAGCGGGCGGCTCCGGCGACACTGCGGGGGGCTCTTCGGCTCGTACCACGGTCTTGGGTCGCGCAGACAACGCTCGAGCATCGGCCGCGGGTGAGGTCATGGCTACAGCTGCCGCCGGAGGGGGCGGGGGTGTTGCCGCTGCGGGCGCTTCGGGCGGCGACGCGAGT
>JAENZW010000235.1 GCA_016841065.1 Actinomycetota bacterium | reverse complement strand
AGACGTGGGTCTTTCACGCGACCGCGAAGGTCGGGGACCATGTGGTCGCAGGTGACGTGATCGGGCTCGTGCAGGAGAACGCAGTCATCACTCTGCGCATCACTGTTCCGCCCAACGTCGCGGGTCGCGTGGAGACAATCGAGAGCGGGACCTACACAGTCGAGCATCCCGTCGGCACGCTCGTGTCCGACGACGGCACAAAGCACGACCTCCTCATGATGCAGACGTGGCCCGTGCGTAGCGCGCGCCCGTACACGCGCAAGATCTCCGTCGACGAACCGCTCGTCACGGGCACGCGCGTCATCGACACCTTCTTCCCGCTCATGAAGGGCGGCGTGTCGTGCATCCCGGGTCCTTTCGGCGCGGGGAAGACCGTCACCCAGCACCAGATCGCGAAGTGGTCGAACGCCGAAGTCGTCATCTTCATCGGGTGTGGTGAGCGCGGCAACGAGATGACCGACGTGCTCATGGAGTTCCCGGATCTCATGGATCCGTACTCCGGTGAGCCGCTGATGAGGCGAACCGTTCTGGTCGCAAACACGTCGAACATGCCGGTGGCCGCGCGCGAGGCGAGCGTCTACACCGGTATCACCATGGCCGAGTACTTCCGCGACATGGGCTTCAACGTTGTGCTCCAGGCGGACTCGACGTCGCGCTGGGCCGAAGCGATGCGCGAGATCTCCGGGCGCCTCGAAGAGATGCCCGGCGAAGAGGGCTTCCCGGCCTACCTCGGTACCAAGTTGGCGGCGTTCTACGAGCGTGCCGGCAAGGTCGTGACCCTCGGAGGCCCGCTGCCGTCCGGCAGCGTGTCGATTGAGGAGTCGGCCGCCGAGAAGGCCGTCGACGGCACCGCAGAACCTGCGGGGCACGCCACCTGCGGGGAGCGGGAGCGGCTCGGGTCCGTGTCCGTCGTCGGTTCCGTGTCGCCTCCCGGCGGTGACCTTTCAGAGCCCGTCGTGCAGAACACGCTGCGAGTCGTGAAGGTGTTCTGGGCGCTCGAGGACCGGCTCGCGTACGAGCGCCACTTCCCGGCGATCAACTGGCTGGTGAGCTACTCGCTGTACCTCGACAAGATCACGCCGTACTGGAACGAGCACGTCGGGACAGAGTTCCGCGCCCGGAGGGACCGCTGCATGGAGATTCTGCAGCGTGAAAGTGAGCTTGTGGAGATTGCGCGCCTCGTCGGCGTGGAGGCGCTGTCGCCCGACGAACAGATCCTCATGGAGACCGCGAAGTCGATTCGCGAGGACTTCCTGCAGCAGAACGCGTTCCGCGACGACGACCAGTTCACGTCGCTCGCCAAGCAGGACAACCTGCTCAAGACGATCCTGCTGTTCCACGACAAGTCGATGGACGCGCACCGTGCAGGCGCGGCGCTCCCAGACATCTTCGCCGCTCCGGTGCGCGAGCGCATCGCGCGTGCGAAGTACCTGACCGAAGACAAGATGGCCGAGTTCGACGGGATCATCTCGGATATCGAGACCCAGCTCGTCGGCGAGGGCGTTGAGGGAGGCGAGTCGTAGATGACCCGCGAGTACATGACGACGCGTGACATCGTCGGCCCGCTTCTGCTTGTTGAGGATGTCGCAGGGGTGACCTACGGCGAGCTCGTGGAATTGGAGTTCCCGGACGGGACGCATTCCCTCGGCAACGTGCTTGAAGTCAACGAGGACGTCGCGCTCGTCCAGGCGTTCGAGGGCACGCGCGGTTCGAACCCGAGCGAGACGAAGATCCGCTTCCTCGGTCGCGGCATGACCCTCGGCGTATCGCGTGACATGCTCGGACGCGTGTTTGACGGCCTTGGCCGTCCGCGGGACGACGGCCCGGAGATCCTTCCTGAGGCGCGTGTTTCGATCTACGGTTCGCCGATCAACCCCACGGCCCGCGACTTCCCTGACGACTTCATCCAGACAGGCATCTCGTCGATGGACGGCCTGAACCCGCTCGTGCGCGGTCAGAAGCTGCCGATCTTCTCGGGCTCCGGCCTGCCGCACAACCAGCTCGCTGCCCAGATCGCGCGCCAGGCGGCCGTTCTCGCCCGGTCCGACGACCCGGGACAGGTCGGCAAGCCCCTCGAGGGCGACTTCGCTGTCGTGTTCGCGGCGATGGGCATCACGTTCGAGGACGCCGACTTCTTCATGAGCGAGCTTCGCGACACGGCTGCCATCGAGCGCGCGGTGCTGTTCCTGAACCCCGCGGACGACCCCGCCGTCGAGCGCATCGCGACCCCGCGAATGGC
>JAENZW010000234.1 GCA_016841065.1 Actinomycetota bacterium | reverse complement strand
CCGCGTGCGAACCTCAGCCGAAGACGCGCGAACCGCTCGCCGAACAGCGCGATCGCCGCGATGATGGCCCCGTACACGCCGACGAGCGGCGCGAGCACGCGGGCGATCTCGAGGGTGAGCGGGATAGGTGGCGCGGCGGAGCCGGACTCGAGGACGAACAGCTGGATGCTCAGGTAGACGCTGTCGAGCGCGGACCGATCTTCGGCGAGCAGCGCGAAACGCTGGCGGAATCCGAAGAAGCCCAGGACGAAGACGCCGAGCGCCAGGACCGCGACGATCGTCCACTGGCGTGCCTGCCACGTGTCTCGCGAGCTGTCGGTCACGATTCCCCCCTGCGTCGCAGGTCGCCCTGACGGGCGCGGACCCCGAGCACGATTCTAGCGCAGGCAGAGGGCGGGCGGCGGGCGGTCAACCCTGACGTATACTCTCGGCAGGGGAATCCGCCACCTCGGCGGACGTGATGCTGTAAGCAGCGGGGAGCCGAAGTGGCGCACGACGTCTTCATCTCGCACTCGTCGAAGGACAAGGCGGTCGCCGCCGCCATCTGTTCCGCGCTCGAGAACGCGCAGATTCGCTGCTGGGTGGCCCCGCGCGACATCCCGCCGGCATCCGAATGGGCGTCCTCGATCGTCGACGCGCTCAAGTCAGCCCGAGTGATGGTCCTCATCTTCTCGGAGCACTCGAACAGCTCGAAACACGTCGGCAAAGAACTCACCGTCGCAGCGGACGCCGGCGTGGTCATCGTCCCGCTCAAGATCGACGACACGCCCCTCGGCGGCCTCATGGAGTACTACCTCTCCGACACACACTGGCTCGACGCGATGAACCCTCCCACCGAACAGCAGATCGCCGGGGTTCTCGATACCGTGCGCCCGATCGTGCAGGCGAAGGGCGGCGGGGCGATCGGACTTGGTCGCCCGGCCGAGACCGCGGAGAGCCGGCCGCCCGAGACCGCGGAGAGCCGGCCCAAAGTGACGTGGCCGGTCATGCTCGCCATAGCGCTAGCGGTAGTGGCTATCGCAATCGGCGCGTGGGCGGTGTTGCGGCCGAACGCGGGCGGCTCGGGTGCATCGGCGCAGGTCGACTCCGACGTACCGGAGTTCGCAACACTGACCGAGGGCGTGCTCACGGTCGCGATCGCGAGCAACTACCCACCGTTCGAGAGCATGCGCAACGGGGAGCTTGTCGGTTTCGACGTCGACATGATGAACGCGCTCGCCCAACGGCTCGAGGTCTCCCTCGACTTCAGGACGATGGAGTTCGGGACCCTCATACCCGAGCTCCTGCTGGAGCGCTGCGACATGATCGCATCCTCGTTGACCATCAACGAAGCAAGGGCTGGCGACATCGCGTTCTCGGACCCGTACTACAACAACGACCAGGCGCTGTTCGTGCAGAGCGGTTCGCGCGTCACGGCCCTGGCCACGATGGTTGAAGGCGATTCGCTCGCGGTGATCACGGAGCAGTCGGGTGAGCTGATCGCCGAGTCAGAGGCACCGGAGGGCTTGCGCATCATGCGGTACGAGGACTACACCGCGTGCGCTCAGGCTGTGGCCGACGGACGTGCCGACGCCGCCATGCTCGACCGCGCGGTCGCGGAGGGCGTCTGCGACCCGGGTAGCGGTCTCTACGTCGCGTCCGAACCGGGCCTGGAAGTCGTCGAGCTCTGGGACACCGGCGAGCAGTTCGGGTTCGCCCTCCGCAAGGACGACACCGCGCTTCTGGAGGCGGTGAACTCGGCGCTCGCCGATCTCAAGGAAGACCGCACGTACAGCCGAATCTACCGCGAGTGGTTCGGATACGAACCCGACCGGATCCCGTAGACCCCGTGTGACGTCCGCCTCCCTCAGAGAGGGGCCGAAGCGTGGCGCACGATGTCTTCATATCGCACTCGACGAAGGACAAGGCGGTCGCCGACGCCGTCTGTGCCGGCCTGGAAGCCGCCCAGGTCCGGTGTTGGGTCGCGCCCCGCGACGTCCCGCCGGGCGCCGAGTGGGCTACCACCATAGTCGACGCCCTCAAGTCCGCGCGCGTGATGGTGCTCGTCTTCTCGGAACACTCGAACAACTCCGAGCAGGTGCGACGCGAGCTGACCGTCGCGGCCGATGCGGGCGTCATCATCGTGCCGCTCAAGATCGACGACACGCCGCTCGAAGGTCTCATGGAGTACTACCTGTCGAACACACACTGGCTCGACGCCATGAATCCGCCCACAGAAGCGCAGGTTGCCGCCCTCGTGCAGAC
>JAENZW010000233.1 GCA_016841065.1 Actinomycetota bacterium | reverse complement strand
GTCGACGGTGAGCGTGCGATGCGATGGCCTGGGTGCGACGGCAGCATCGCCGGCCGCCGCGCGGAGCGCTTCGAGGACCGCTTCGCGGTCTGCTGCGGCGAGCGGGCGGATGAGCGCGGCGAGGTCGAGGTACGCGCGCTGACGGGCGGTGCCGGGCGGGTCGGTGACGTTCCAGCCGCGGGCGACGGCAGTGTCTTCGGCAGACAGAGCGGCCTGGTTGTCGATGTCGAACGCGAAGGAAACCTGTCCGGTCTCGATGACCAGGCGCCCGGGGAGTTGCGTCGGTCCGAGGAGCAGGCGCTCGAGCTCATCCCACCAGAATTCTCGCGTGCCGCCCACATATCCGCTGCTCACGTAGACTGTCGCGGGAACGCGGTGTCGGGCGAGGATCGGTTCGGCAGTTGCGAGATTGTCAGCATAGCCGTCGTCGAACGTGATCGCGACCGACCGGGTCGGGAAGTCACGGCGCGCGATTCCCGCCGCCAACTGCGAAAGACGGACGGGTTCGAAGCGCGACGCAACCATCTCGATCTGGGCGTCGAAACGATCGGGTGCGACCGCCAGGAGCTGCGGGTCGCGGTCGAGCGTCGTGACGCGGTGGTAGATGAGCACGAGAGCGGACGGTCCGATGTGCCGGCGCATGAACCGGCCGGCGCTGCTGCGCAGAGAGGTCATGCTCTGCCGGCCTTCGTGGCCCTCACCGCGACGATGACCTGATAGTCGCGGTCGTGCACGTCGAGATCGGCGGTGGATACCTCCTCGAGCGCAAGGCCGTGGAGGAACGCGACTGCGGCGAACACGTTGCCGTATGTCTCGACTTCCACGAGGGTCGCGTCGAATGCCGTCCCGAAGAGCGAGCGGGTGGACAGGTCGGTGAGCCGCCAGAAGTCTCCCCAGCGGTCCATGTCGTACCGGCTGATCTGGCTGATGCCCGGGACGGTACACAAGACGCTTCCGCCTGGCCTGAGGATGCGATGCAACTCGGCGACCGCATCCTCCATGGCGTACGTGAAGTGAAGCGTCTGGGTGAGAATGATGCAGTCGAAGGTCCCGTCGGCTATCTCGGGCGCATGCGTCAGGTCCGCGATGATCGTCGCATCCGGGGACTCCCCGGTGAGGTGGAGGACGTCGCTGCGCTCGACATCGCCTCCGCCGAACCGTTCCGTGTAGGTCCGGTCACCGATCTCCAGCACCCGACCGCGTATGAGCGTCGCGTGACGACCGAGGAAGCCCTCGATGTAGTAGCGGTCTATCGGAGTGCCCCGATCCAGGCCGAAGACGTCGCTGACGGGAGTCGTGCGTGCAAGGTCGCCAAGGTCGACGCCACCGACGCTGGGTCGGGGACGACCGCCGAGCGCGTTGACCCCGCGCTGGAAGGCCGTGAATACCCGGCGGGCGATAGAGGGCAAGGCACATCCTTCCCGGAGCCCGAGACGCTTTTCGGTCTCGGTACGGTGGCGTTCGGGGCACCGCCATTCTACCGCAGCGACGCAGGTTGCGTTCTCATTCGCGGTGCTAGAAGGGGCAGGATGAGGGAACCTGAAGCAACATATGATAAACTGAAGCCATCCCATCTGCGGCGAGAGTTGGATTTCGTGTACGTCGGGACGCACATAGCTGTATTGCGTGTTTTCGCCGGTTTCACCAGGAGAATCGAGCGTGCGCGATGAGTGCCGGTCGCAGAGACCCCGGCATAGACGCGATGCGTGGACTTGCGATTCTGGGTGTGGTGCTCTCGCATGTCGTTGCCGAAGCGCAGGTGCCTGCGGGGCAGGAGAGCGCGCGAATTGCGGTACAGTCGGCGCTCTACCTCTTCAACGTGCAGGTCTTCGCATTCGTATCCGGCCTGCTCACCGATCGTCCGGACGTTCGGCGCAAGGCATACAGCCTTCTGGTACCACTTGCGGCATGGTTGACGGTCGGTGCCCTTGTCGCGTGGCCGCATGTGCCGCGTGCGTTTGCCGGATACCCCTGGGGAGTCATCGGCGTCTTGGTCGGCAGCACGCGTCTCTGGTTCCTCTGGGCGCTGTTCGCGAGCTTCGTCGTCGTTGCGGCGCTGAGGCGCTGGCCCTGGGCGCTTGTTTCGGCAGCGGTGCTGTCCGGGTTCGCATGGCGACTTGTGCCCGCATTGAGCGGGTTTCGGACCGTTGGGGTCGTTCTGCCGTACCTGGTGCTCGGCATGTGGGCGCGGCGCCTCGGGATCGCCCAGCGCGTCGGTACGCGGACGACGGTAGCGGCCGCAGTCGGATTC
>JAENZW010000232.1 GCA_016841065.1 Actinomycetota bacterium | reverse complement strand
GCAGGCTCTACGAGCGCCCCGCGCCCGCCGCCGCCGCCGTGTCGGCGACCGCAGCAGCGCCAGTTCTCGTGCTGCTCTTCGGTCATCTCGATCGCTCCTCACGTGCACGCTGCATCTATATGTACAGGACAACTATATGCAGCAAGCACATAGCTTGTCAAACAGGTCGTCCGCCTGTGCGCGGGTGGGCTACAATACACCCCAAGCAGAGCCGGACTGCCGCTGCCGTCGGCTCGTCATCACGGGGCACCCACCTGAGGGAGAGATTCATGGACCAGGTCAAGGTCAAGCGCGCGTTGGTTTCCGTTACCGATAAGGCCGGCGTGGTGGAGTTCTGCCGCGTCCTCGCCGAGGAGTTCGGCGTCGAGATCGTCTCCACTGGCGGTACCGCGAAGGCGCTCGAGGATGGCGGCGTGCCGGTACGCCCGATCGACGACCTCACCGGCTTCCCGGAGATGATGGACGGCCGCGTCAAGACGCTGCACCCGAAGGTGCACGGCGGACTGCTTGCTCGCCGCAGCGTGCCCGAGCACATGGCCGCGGCCGAAGAACACGGTATCGGCATGATCGACATGGTCGTCGTGAACCTCTACGCCTTCGAGGCCACCATCGCCCGCGAGGGCGTCTCGGAGCAGGAGGCGATCGAGAACATCGACATCGGCGGGCCGTCCATGCTGCGCTCCGCCGCGAAGAACTTCGAGTCGGTCTGCGTCGTCACCGACCCCTCCAGCTACGAGCTGGTACTCGCCGAGATGCGGGCCAACGACGGTGCCACGCTCGCCGCGACGCGCCGGGCGTTTGCCGTCGAGGTCTTCCACACGACGAGCCACTACGACAACACGATCTGGCAGTACCTCTCCGGCTACGGGGACACGCTGTTCCCCGAGGAGGTCCGGCTGCGCCTCTTCAAGCAGCAGGAACTCCGCTACGGGGAGAACCCGCACCAGAAGGCGGCGTTCTACGCGTTCGCGGACGCCGCGCCCGGTACGCTCGCGATGGCCGAACAGCTCCAGGGCAAGGAGCTTTCGTACAACAACATCCTTGACACCGACGGTGCATGGACGGCCGTGCGCGAGTTCACCGAGTCGCCTGCCTGCGTGATCATCAAGCACGCGAACCCGTGCGGCTCTGCCGTCGACGCGGACATCACGACCGCGTACCAGAAGGCGTGGGCCTGCGATCCCATCTCCGCCTTCGGCGGCATCATCGCCCTGAACCGGACCGTGCCCGCGTCCGTCATCGAGGCCGTACTGGCAAACGAGCAGTTCGTCGAGGTCATCATCGCGCCGGACTACGAGCCAGCCGCACTCGAGCTGCTCAAGCAGAAGGAGAACGTGCGCGTGCTCAAGACCGGCGCCGACCTGCGACCCACTGGCGGACACTACGAGAGCCGCGCGGTCGAGGGCGGGATGCTCATCCAGCAGACCGACTCGGTCACCGAAGACCCGGCGACCTTCAAAGTCGCATCCAAGCGTCAGCCCACCGACAACGAGATGGCGCAGCTCCTCTTCGCATGGCGCGTCGCCAAGAGCGTCAAGAGCAACGCGATCCTGCTTGCGAAGGACTTCGCGGGCGTGGGCGTCGGCGCGGGGCAGATGAACCGTGTGGACGCGGCGCGGATCGCCGTGCTCAAGGCCGAAGGCAGGACCGAAGGCGCTGTCTGCGCGAGCGACGCGTTCATGCCGTTCCCGGACTCGCTCGAAGTCTGTGCCGAAGCCGGCGTCACGGCGGTCATCCAGCCGGGTGGCTCGGTCCGCGATGAGGAAGTGCTCGAGAAGGCCGACGAACTCGGCGTGGCGGTCGTGTTCACGGGTCACCGACACTTCCGCCACTAGGCGGCGAGGCGCGGGGCACCGATGCTGATCCTCGCGCCGGATTCGGATCGCGGATGGTTCGGCGGTCGCTCGCTCGTGGCGACCCACGTCGTCGACGTCCGGGACGGCCTGACGCTGGCAGAGGCCGGTGCCGCGCTCGAAACCGCGTTTCGCGGGGAAGCGTCCGGTGCCACGGTCGCGCTGCTGCGCTACGAGGGCCCGGCGACCGTCGTTCGCTTCGGGACGATTGCCGAAGAGCCCGCGCGGGATCTGCGCGGCTCACAGGTGCCGTCCCGCAGTGAACCGCTGCTCATGGATGCGTCCTGGGACATGTCCGGACGCGACTATCGTGCCGGCGTCGCCGACGTCCGCGAGCGCATCGCTGCCGGTGACGTCTACGTTCTCAACCTGACCGCGCGTCTCGCGGGCAATCTGGCG
>JAENZW010000231.1 GCA_016841065.1 Actinomycetota bacterium | reverse complement strand
CGAAAGCCCGGTCACGTCGGCGATGAGGCGCGTGTGCGTGCGCTCGTAGACCATGCCGACCAGGAGGAACATCATGCCGGTGATCAGTCCGTGCGCGACCATGACCGCGACCGCGCCGTCGACGCCCGCCGGCGTCATGGACGCTATGCCGAGCATGACGAAGCCCATGTGCGACACGGACGAGTACGCAACCAGCTTCTTCAGGTCCGCCTGCGCGAATGCCACCATGGCGCCGTAGATAATCGATATGGCTGCGAGCAACGCGATGAACCACGCCCAGCTTCGCGCAGCGTCGGGCAGCATCGGAAGCGAGACTCGGATGAACCCGTACGTGCCCATCTTCAGCAGGATGCCTGCGAGCAGAACGGAGCCCGCCGTCGGCGCCTCGACGTGCGCATCGGGAAGCCACGTGTGGAACGGCCATATCGGCACCTTCACGGCGAAGCCGAGGAAGAACGCGCCGAACACCCACCACTGGAACTGCGCGGGCAGGCTCGCCTGGGACAGCTTGAGCATGTCGAACGTGCCGCCGTCGGGGTGCAGGTACAGCGCGAGGATGCCGACGAGCATGAACACCGAGCCGAAGAGCGTGTACAGGAAGAACTTGATTGCAGCGTACTCGCGGCGGGGCCCACCCCAGATGCCGATGAGGAAGTACATCGGAACGAGGACGAGCTCCCAGAACACGTAGAACAGCACGAAGTCGAGCGCGCAGAACACGCCGTTCATCCCTACCGCGAGCAACAGGATCATGCTGAAGTAGAAGGCAGGCCGCTTCTCGATCTTCCAGCTCGCGAGAATCGCAAGCACCGTGAGCAGCGCCGAGAGCGCGATGAGCACGATCGAGATCCCATCGGCCGCGAGGAAGTACTGGATACCCGCTTGTGGGACCCAGTCGAAGCGCTCCTCGAACTGGAAGCCACCGCCGACTTTGAACACGGCCAGCGCCCAGGCAGCCAGACCGAGGTCGATCAGCGCGAAGGTGAGCGCGATCTTCTTCGGCAGGTCAGGACGTGCGGCAGGTGCAAGCGCGGAGGCTATCGCCCCCACCAGCGGCACGAACACTATCATCGTCAACAGCGGCAACATCCGGCTTTACGCCCCTTTCGCCACGATCCAAACGAGAAGCAGGAGCACCGACGCTCCCACGACGTATCTCTGGTAGACCTGAACCCCGCCGCTCTGGACACGCCGAAGAGCACGTCCGAGGCTGCGGGCCACATTCGCCGTACCGTTCACGGCGCCGTCGATCACACCGATGTCGAACACCCACGCCACACCGCTCGCGCGACGCCACACCGTCGCCGCTCCGTTCACGACCCCGTCGATTCGGCGCATGTCGAAGACGGCCAGCACGCTCGCGAACGCCGCGAACGGCTTCACGACGAAGTGCTCGTATGTCAGGTCGAAGTAGAGCTTCTGCGCGAGCATGTCGTATGCGTAGCCGACGCGCTGCTTGAGCGAGCGGGTGTTCAGCACGACACTGCGGCGTCCGTACGTCCACCAGCCTACCGCCAGGCCGGACAGCGCCACGCCGGTGGATATCGCAGCCGTCGCAGGTTCGGGCCAGGGAATCTCATGGCCGAGGAACTCGCCGAGCGCGGGCCCCGCGAAGCCGATGACGGCCGTGAGCGATGCCAGCACGCCCATCGGGATGAGCATCTCCTTGTGGCCCTCGTGCAGCTCTTCGGCCTGACGCGGCCCTGCGAAGACCCGGAACCAGAGCCGGGCTACGTAGAACGCGGTCAGGAACGCGGCGGCAAGTGCACCGGCGAAGGCGACGTACTGGTGTTCGTGCAGGAGCACGGTGAGGATCTCGTCCTTCGACCAGAAGCCGGAGAACGGGAACACGCCAGCCAGCGCGAGCGCGCCGATGGTGAAGGTCGCCGTCGTCCACGGCAGGTACTTCGACAGCCCGCCCATCTCGCGCATGTCCTGCGTGTGGTAGGCGTGGATGATGACGCCCGCGCCGAGGAACAGCAGCGACTTGAAGAACGCGTGGGTGACGAGGTGGTACATCGCGGCGGTTGCGCCAGCCGCGCCGAGCGCTATGAACATGTAGCCGAGCTGGGAGATCGTCGAGTACGCGAGCACCTTCTTGATGTCGTGCTGCACGGCCGCGAGCAAGCCGCCGACGAGCGCGGTGATGGTGCCGACCGCAAGCGTGACGGTCAGCGCCGTGCCGCTGACAACGAAGATCGGCAGCGCGCGGGCGACCAGGTAGACGCCCGCAGCGACCATCGTCGCTGCGTGGATGAGCGCGGACGC
>JAENZW010000025.1 GCA_016841065.1 Actinomycetota bacterium | reverse complement strand
GAGAATCGCTACCCGGGCGGGAAGCACGCCGTGGACGCCGCCCGTCAGCACTCCGCGCCCACCCTTCGGCCTCTGCAGGTACTCGGCGCCAACCTGTGCCGACATTCTGCCGGCAATCTCCGACATCGGAGCCAGCAGCGGAAGCGCACCCGACGCGGTCTCCACGGTCTCATACGCGATGCAGACAGCACCCGTCTTCGCGAGCCCTTCGGTGAGCGCCTTGTCCGGAGCCAGGTGGAGGAACGTGAACAGCACCTGTCCCTCTCTCAGCATTCCGACTTCGACCGGCTGGGGCTCCTTCACCTTCACGACAAGGTCGGCCCGGGCGTAGACGTCTGCTGCCGAAGACACGATCTCGGCGCCAGCGCCGGCGTATTCGCCGTCCGTGATAGCCGACCCGACTCCGGCCCCCTGCTCCACGAGCACCCGGTGCCCGTGCGCAACGAGCTCTCGCACGCCCGCAACGGTCATTCCGACACGGTACTCGTCCTGCTTGATCTCCTTGGGCACGCCAACGATCATCGGGTCTCCTCTCGGCGGCTCTCCATCACCACTAGTATGCCCCTGGATGCCTGCGTCCGCTCGGCCTACGTTGGCGGCTGGTCGGGATGCTTCCCCACCCGCTCGTCGGTATCCAGCGCGTCGATCACTGCCATCTCTTCGGCGTCAAGATCGAAGCCGAAGATGTCGGCGTTCTCGGCGATACGCTCGGCGTGTACCGACTTGGGAATCGTCGCGATGCCACGCTGGAGAATCCATCGCAGCGTTGCCTGAACGGGAGTCACGGCGTGACGCTGCGCGATATCGATGATCTCGGGCACCTCGTTCACCCGCCCGCGCATGAGCGGTGACCACGCCTGCACGGTGATGTCGCGCTCCATGCAGTAGCGCACGACATCGGGCTGCTGAAGCCGCGGGTGAAACTCGAACTGGTTCACCGCAGGGGGAACGCTCGCAATGGCCAGAAGCGGCTCGACATGGTGCGGGAGGAAGTTGCACACGCCGATCGAGCGAGTGAGACCTTCTTCCAGCAGCTCCTCCATCGCGCGCCAGGTCTCGCCGGTGAGCGGCGGAATGGCCCAGTGGATGAGGTAGAGGTCGACGTACCCCGTGCCCAGGCGCTCGAGCGAGCAGTGAAGTGCGGCCTTCGTGCCCTCATAGCCTTGCTCGTCGTTCCAGATCTTCGTGGCGACAAAGACATCCTCGCGGGCAAGCCCGCTCTCGCGGATGCCGCGGCCCACACCGGACTCATTGCCATACAACGAAGCGGTGTCGATGCCCCGGTAGCCCAGCTCAAGAGCGGTGCAGACCGCATTCGCGACCTCGTCGCCGTCGGCTGACCTATACGTCCCGAGTCCCAACAGGGGCATCCGGACGCCGTCTGCGATGGTGACGGTGTCTGCCAGGCCGCGGCTCACGGCTGCCTCCGTTGACTAGAGCGAGGCGTACGGGTCGAGTGGATCGAACGCCTCGACGTTCCAGTCGACTCCCAGCTCGGTGAGTTTGGCGTAGTAGTCCTGCTCCGAGTACTCCTTGTTCAGGATGTGGAAGCGGGCGCCGTTGAGTCCCACGCAGAACGCGCAGTCACGGCAGTCGATGCACTGAACGCATTCGATGACGCTATCGGAGTTGTGACATCCGATGCAGGCCCGCGAGTTGTAGACGAAGTTGCAGTTCCTGCAGGCCTCGACGTTGAAACAGCCGTAATTGTTGGCCGGATCGCGATCGTGAGTGTGTTCTGACTTGAGCTTGGTCCATTCTTGCTGAAAGCGCTGATCCATGTGATCCCCAGGGGAAGCTCGAAGGGTGTGCGTGCGCACCACTTTATCACCCCGAGACCCATGGGCGCGACGCGGGCACGCGTGCGTGCTCGAAACCACGGCGCACTCGACACGTGGCATAATCTTCTTAGCGTACTCGTGGAGGGGAGACCACCGTGGACGACAAGACCAAACAAGTTCTCACCTATCTCGGTATCGGCGTAGCCGGCATCCTCGTGGGCGCGCTGGTCGTGTGGGGAGTCACAGGCTCGAAGAGCTCGTCAGAGACGGACGCCGAGTCGAGTACCGACAGCAAGACCGCGATGCTCGAGGCGGAGATCGCATCGCTCACCGCACAGGTATCCACGCTGGATGCTGATCTCTCCGCCACTCAGCAAGATCTCGCGGACGCGCAGGCCCAGGCAAGCTCCTCAAACTCGAACTCGAGTTCGTCCGGCAGCTCATCCAGCTCGTCGAGCAGCAGTTCTTCTTCGGCCACAACATCGAAGGAATTCTGCTACATCACGAAGGTGGTCTGGGAGGGCGCCACCCCGCAAATCACTGCCGACTATGCGCAGTTGCTGACGGGTGCAGACGCCGAGGCCGCCGCGATCGCCGCAGGCGAGGAGCCCCTCGACTGGTTCATCAAGAACGAGAACAACAAGCTGCGTACGTTCCCGGCCGACCCCAGCAAGAAGGTCACCCTCGTGACCGAGTCCGGGGGCACCGTTGACCCGAGCGGATACCAGGTCACCTTCGGCATGTGGGTCGACATGTACTCCGGCATGACAGGCGACGCGGTGTACCTCGCCGACGCCCCCTACTACATCACCATCACGGGTGGGAAGATCGTCAAGATCGAAGAGGTCTACTTCCCCTAGACCCTCAGCACACACAGCCAGCTTCAAGAGCCATCCCCGCCGAAGGAGGCACTAGCAGATGAAGGGCGTGCCGCGATGGCTACCCCTTGCTGTCCTGGCGGTTTCGATTGCGGCCCTGGTCGTTGTCGGCGGCGTCATCCTAAGTGAGCGCTCGGGCACACCGCCCGAAACCGCCGACCTCGGCAAGCTGGACTCCGACGGAGAGACGTCGCGGGCCATCGGTTCGTCCCCGACGACCCCTGCCGGGTTCCTCGACGACCCACTCTTGCTCAGACCCGCGGACGGGACACCTGGCTCCGACGAGACGCGGATACTTGGCAGACTCCTCGGCATCGACGACAAGTCCGGCGGGTCGTGGGTCCAACTCGAGATCGAGATCGATCCCTGGGAGTTCCTCACCGGTGACGATGCGCTCGCCTACCTCACGAGCCACGGCGAGCAGGACCGATACGCTCCGGAGTACTGGTACGCACGAGATGCGGCCGGATCGCGCACGGTCTACCCGATGCCCTCGGGAGCGACAGGCGTGGAAGTCGTCATGTACTCGTGGCCGATTCGGCCCGATCCCGGCTTCTACGGCCCCGAGATGGCACCGCAGTACCCGGGCTTCGGCTACTTCTACGACCGCGTCTACATGTACGACGACGAGGACCACCTCCTCGACCGCCTATACTGGTTCACTGTTCGCGACGGCAACGTCGTGCGCATCGAAGAGCAGCCTCTCGACCCCTTCTACGAACCCTGAGAAACCCCCTACTGCCGAAGAAGGACTTCGCTTTGAGTCCCAAGGCGCTGCGCATCGCCATAGTCCTCGTGGCCACCGTCCTTGTCGCTGGCATCGTCTGGGCAGCAAGGTCCATTGGACCCTCGCACGCACCCTCAAGCGCCCACCTGCAGGCCCCGGGTTCACTCACGACCCCCACGACGGGTGCGACCGACACGGTCGGCGGAGTCCAGACCGGCGATGCAGACAGCGATGGGATAGATTCCGCGCCTCGACAGGAGGAGGAGCCGCTGACAGGAGCAGATCCGGTTGCGCCCGCCGAATCGCCGCCCGCCACCGAGAGGCGGTTCGGCATCGTAGTCTCAATACTCGGCGGGTCTCCGTACGTGCTTGTGCTCGACTTGGCGCAGCTATTGCCGAAGGATGAAGGCGCACCGGCCGCGTCGGCCGACCTGATGCTGTACAACAAGACCGTCGACCTGGTGCACTTTCCGGTAGCCGAGGATGTGCTCGTCGTCTCAGCGACGGGCAAGACGATGGAGTTCGGCGATTGGCGGCGCTCGGCCGTGGATCGGACTGCATCAGGCTCGAAGGTCGCAGTCTGGATCGATATCGATAGCGGTACCGCCGTACGAATCGAAGAGCAGGAGCTGCCGTGAGAATCGACTCCAGGATTTCGCGCACGTCGGTAGCGCTGGCTGTGTGGGTGATGGTCGGCATGATCGCCGGAGCCCTCGCTTTCGGCGCTGATGAGTGGTTCTTCGTCAAGGATGCGCCGAAGAACGCGGTGCTCGGTCAGATGGCAAACCAGCCGCAGGCGGTGCGAGCGGGAAGCTACACGTACGTCGCGTACCAGGGCATCTCCTACGACCCGTACGTCGTTCGACGGAACAACGCCTCCGGAGTCTGGGGCATGCAGGTGCGAGCCGGCACGAACCCCTTGCCGGTCGACGACAACCACGGCGCACCCGCACTGCTGATCGACAACGAAGGGTACGTTCACGTGTTCTTCGGCTCGCATCACACGCCGCTACTGCACCGACGCGGCCAGGCCGCCGGATCGATCTCGAAGTGGGTGAACGCGTCTTCGGTGGGTACGGAGACCACGTACCCGCAGATAGTACGGACGCCCCTAGCGCCACTTCTCTTCTACCGCGAGCGAGCTAGCGGCGACTTCGACTGGCGCATGACCGGCGCGATCGAGACATCGCCGAGCGTCGAGACGACGGTCGTGATGCTGTCTGACTACCCGCTCGACATGTACCCCTCGTTCCGCGAGGGCACCGGTGGCGATACGCACGTGGCGTGGGTCGAGGTCGACTGGTACGAGTACACCAAGCAGAAGATCTGGGGCCGACACGACCTCTTCTACATGAATCGCGACGCCAGCGGCGTATGGCGCAACGCGGCGAGCGAGATCGTCACGCTGCCGGTCACGCCACAGAAGGCACGTGCGAGCTGCCTGGTGACGGACACTGCAGACGCGTTCACCAACATCCCGGTCTCGGGAGTCGATGATCTCGGCCGCCCGGCGATCTTGTACACGACGGGCCTTGGCACGGGGCCCGACTCCTACACCTGGAGATACGCGGTGTGGACGGGGTCGGAGTGGCGATTCACCACAGTGTGCACGACCGATCACTTCTTCGACTCGGGAACGTGGCGCTTGGAGACGGATGGAACCATCACGGCCTTCATCGAGACCGGTCTCACTGATGGCTCGGGTCGTGATGGCATCTTCTACGACGATCTGGGCGGAAGCGTCCACCGCTTCACGTCCGATGACGACGGACTCACCTGGGATGACCTGGGGCCGATCGACCCGGAGGAGCCCGGCGATCTCTACCACAACGCGCACATAGTTGCGGACGGCTCCGGCGCTTCACAGGTGATCTTCCAGCAGTGGAACAACGACTCCTCGATCGAGGCATTCGGGCTGTATCTGTGGGGCTCGGACGGTCTGATGGGCAAGACGTTCTTCCCCGAAGTCACGCGACTGGCCGGACACGATCGGTTCGAGGCCGCGGCGACCATAGGTCTTAAAGCATTCCCGCAGGGCACGTCAACGGTCGTGATCGCTTCTGGCGAGGTCTTCGCCGACGCCATGGTCGCGGCACCTCTTGCCAAGGCGCTGGGTGCCCCGATTCTGCTCGTGAAGCGGGACTCACTTCCGGGCTACACGAAGTCGGCGATTCGGACTCTTGGAGCCAAGACCGCTGTGATTGTCGGCGGGCCGAATACGATATCCGTCGACGTCATGGATGCGCTTCGGGGCGCCGGGATCAACTCCCTGTCCCGAGTGTGGGGCCAAAACCGATATGAGACGGCGAAAGCTGTGGCGTACGAGCTTGAGAAGATGGTTGGACGGTCGAGCGTCGCCTATGTCGCCTCCGGTGAGAAGTGGCCCGACGGACTCTCGGTGGGAGCCTTGGCCGCACTCCAGGGTGCGCCGGTACTGCTCACGCCAGCCAATCGCGTTCAAGACCCGACGCTGCAGGCGCTGGCGACACTAGATCCCGACGAGACCATCGTCCTCGGCGGACCGAACTCCGTGAGCGAGGAGGTCTTCGGCTTGCTCGGTGCAGACATCCGCATCCAGGGACACGATCGGTACGAGGTGGCAGCGAACATCGCCGAATACGGGATGTCGCACGGATACATGCCGCGCCGGGCGATCGTGGCGACGGGCCGCGACTATCCCGACTCGCTCACCTCCTCCGTGCTTGCAGCCCGGCTCAAGGGCCCCGTCCTCCTGGTCCGGCCCTCCACCCTACCGGAACCCATCGCCAAGCACCTGTCTGCCTACGCTGAGGACCGGCTCGACATCTGGGTGTGCGGCGGCGAGGCGAGCGTAGGCGCGGCGGTGTTCGCGGCGATCGAGAACGCCGTCGAGCTACCGTAGTCGCACCCCACAGCCAAAGACGAGAACGAAGAGTAAGAAATCGGTAGGGCCAGTCGAGCTGATGACTCTGACCCCGGAAGCAGGGGCTATGTCCAAGACTGTCGTCCGTCACGGGTGCGACTGTACCCACCGTGGGTACGATCGTACGCGCAGCGCGCGACGGTTCTCGACGCAAGACCCCACGGCCAGCCAGCACGTGATCGAGCGACCGCCTGGGGCGCCGCCGCCAGACCTAGCGACGCTTGCGTCTGCCGTAGTCGCTCCCTTTTCGGGCACCCTGTTTGAGCCTCGACATAACCTCATCGGCCGTCGAGGACTCAATCTCCGTTCGCAGTTTGATGACTTGGTCGCGGAGCCTCGCCGCCTGCTCGAAATCCAGAGAGTCGGCCGCCGCCGTCATCTCCTCCTCGAGCGTCGAT
Source organism: Actinomycetota bacterium (assembly GCA_016841065.1). GTDB lineage: Bacteria > Actinomycetota > Coriobacteriia > Anaerosomatales > JAENZW01 > JAENZW01. Next base: position 13,169 of record JAENZW010000025.1, on the reverse strand, counting down.
ATGATGCGCAGCACTTCGGTACGCGGCAGTTTCGCCAACTCTCGAGCCGTCTCAGCCGCGGTCGTCAGTTGCGACTCCCCCTCGCGCGCATACTGGACGATGTCGCTCACGGCCTTGCGGATCGTCGCCGGCTCAATCCCATGCTCCTCGTTGAACGCAACTTGAATCGCACGCCGACGGTTTGTCTCGTCGATCGCTGTGCGCATCGAAGCCGTCACATTGTCCGCATACATGATGACCCGCCCGGACACATTGCGCGCAGCGCGGCCGATCGTCTGGATCAGCGACCGATGATTGCGCAGGAAGCCTTCCTTGTCGGCATCCAAGATCGTGACCAGGGACACCTCCGGCAAGTCGAGGCCCTCCCGAAGCAGGTTGATTCCGACGAGACAGTCGAACTCCCCGAGACGCAGGTCACGAAGGATCTCAACACGCTCAAAGGTCCCGATGTCCGCGTGAAGGTAGCGCGCCCGCACGCCATGCTCGGTCAGATAGTCCGTGAGATCTTCGGCCATCTTCTTGGTGAGTGTCGTGACGAGCACTCGCTCACTTCGGCTCACGCGCTCCTTCACCTCGTGGATGAGATCGTCCACCTGCCCGGCGACAGGCCGCACGACCACCTCGGGATCCACAAGACCGGTCGGCCGGATTATCTGCTCAACGATCTGCGTGGATACGCCCAGTTCGTAGTCTCCCGGCGTCGCGGAGACGTAGACGAACTGCTTGACGCGCTTCTCGAACTCATCGAAGCGCAATGGACGATTGTCGAGCGCGCTCGGCAACCTGAAGCCGTGCTCCACCAACGTGATCTTGCGAGACTTGTCGCCCTCGTGCATCCCGCGGATCTGCGGCACTGTGATGTGAGACTCGTCGATGATGCACAGAAAGTCATCCGGGAAGTAGTCGATGAGCGTACTCGACGGCTCGCCGGGCTGACGACCGTCGAGGTGGCGCGAGTAGTTCTCAATGCCCGAACAGAAGCCCATCGTCTCAAGCATCTCAAGGTCGTAGTTCGTGCGCATTTCCAGTCGCTGCGCCTCCAACAACTTCCCGTCGGCCCGGAGTTCCGAGAGACGCCCCGTCAGCTCCTCTTGAATCGTCCCGAGCGCTCGTTCGAGCTTGTCCCGTGCGGTTACGTAGTGAGTCGCAGGCCAAACAGGCAGCCACTTGAAGGTTGTGAGCTCCTCGCCGGTGAGCTGCTCCACTTCGGCAATCGACTCGATCAGATCGCCGAAGAACTCGATCCGAATCGGATGATCTGAATACGGTGGGAAGACATCGAGCACATCACCCCGGACGCGGAACGTTCCACGCGTCAGGTCGTAGTCGTTGCGGTCGTATTGAATCTCGATAAGATCGCGGATGAGTTGATCCCGATCGTATTCCTCACCGAGAGTCAGGAACGCTGCCATGCCGGCGTAGTCTTCCGGCGAGCCTATGCCGTAGATGCAGGACACGCTCGCAACGACCACGACATCCCTTCGCGAAAGCAGCGCAGCTGTCGCCGCGTGCCGGAGCTTCTCGACCTCCTCGTTTATGGAGGCGTCCTTCTCGATGAACGTGTCGGTCGTGGCAACGTAGGCTTCCGGCTGGTAGTAGTCGTAGTAGGACACGAAGTAGACGACGGCGTTGTCCGGCAGGGACTCACGCAGTTCAGCCGCCAGCTGAGCCGCAAGCGTCTTGTTCGGCGCCATGATCAGCGTCGGCTTCTGCACGCGCTCGATGAGGTTCGCCATCGTGAACGTCTTGCCTGAACCGGTGACACCGAGCAGGGTCTGATAGCGAACGCCGTCGGTCACGCCGCGAGCAAGGTCGTCGATCGCCTTCGGCTGATCACCCGCGGGCTCGAACGGTGAGACGACGCGGAACTCGCGGTCCAAGGATGCCTCCTGCCGAAGGGTCGCGAACTGGCGCCCGCGCGATGCGGGTCCGCCGAACTCGATTATGCCCGAAAGCCGACGCCTCTCGCGGATGACCCGTCAGGCTATTCGAACGCCTCCGGGTAGAGTCGCTCGTACGCGTCACGAGCCCGCACCACACTCAGCACGAAGTGCCGCGTCTCCGGGAACTCGATAGTGTCCCGGATGTCGCTGCCTTCGGCCACCCACCTGTCCGCGTTCGCGATCCCAGCGTTGTACGCGGCGAGCGCCGGCTCGATCTCGTGGTATCTCTCCACCAGTAGCCGCAGGTAGGCGGTTCCATACTCGATGTTCGTGACCGGATCGGCGAGATCGTCGCCGACGTCCGCCGCGACCATGCCGCTGTCGCGCATCTCTTCGGCGGTCGAAGGGAGGATCTGCATCAGACCCACGGCTCCAGCTCGCGACGTCGCGGAGGCATCCCAGTCGGACTCGGAGTCAATGACGGCCGCAACGAGGTATGGGTTGACCTCGTGCCTGCGCGCGGACTCCGCGATGGCATCGGTGTGCTCGAGCGGGTAGTAGCGGCGCTGCAAGAACGCCGGACCACGGACGTAGAGAAACGCGATGGCAGCCAGGAGAAGTACGACAGCGCCGATCGCCCAGCGATACGACGCTAGCGGACTCCTACGGCTCATCCACGACAACCTCATCCCAGAACCGATCGAGTTCTGCGAGGAACTCGGTCTCGGTTCCAACGTTCACGATCACCTGGTCGGCGAGCAGGATTCTGTCTTCCTCCGAGGACTGGCACGCGGCGCGCCGGCGAGCGTCGGCCTCGCTCATGTCCCGGGCGACGCATCGTGCAACGCGCATGTCCAGAGGTGCCGAAATCGCGAGAACGATGTCCGAGACCTCGGCGAATACCTGCGCCTCGACGAGCATTGGGACTTCCATCACGACGAGCGGTGGAGGGTTCAGCAGTAGACCCATCTCGGTCAGCCCGGGCAAAATGTCCCTGGCGAGCGCGGGGTGCACGATTCGATTGAGCCGCTCGGAATCCGCGGGACTGGCAAATGCCGCGTCGGCGAGCTTCTTTCGATCGACGTTGCCGTCGGCATCGAGCACACCCTCGCCGAACTCGGTCAAGACGCGATCGAAGACCTCGGTGCCCGGCACGACCAAGCGCCGCGCAGCCTCGTCCAAATCGATCACGACCGCGCCCTTGGACGCGAAGTGGTGCGCCGCTGTGGACTTGCCCGACCCGATTCCTCCGGTCAGCGCAACGATGTACATACGCCGCTCGCCTCCCCCCGAAACGATACACTCGGGGCCGAGCACACTGTGTGCGGCTCGGCCCCGGTCAGTCCTGTCTTCGCCCCGAGGGGCTCTTGCGAGCTACTCCTTGTCGGAGTCGTCGGCAGCCTCTTCGGCCACGGGCTCCTCAGCAGCTTCCTCGGCGACCTCTTCGACGACCTCAGCCTGGGGCTCCTCGGCAGCTTCCTCGGCGACCTCTTCGACGACCTCAGCCTCGGGCTCCTCGGCAACCTCTTCGGCCACGGGCTCCTCAGCAGCTTCCTCGGCGACCTCTTCGGCAACCTCTTCGACGACCTCAGCCTGGGGCTCCTCGGCAACCTCTTCGGCGACCTCGACGGCCTCCTCGACCACTTCGGCCTCGGCGACCTCTTCGGCGATCTCTTCGACGACCTCTTCGGCCTCAGGCTCGGCGACCTCTGCAGCCTCGCCTTCAACCTCGGCTCCAGCGTACTCTTCGCCCTCGACGGGCTCCAGCTCCGGAACCTCGATCTCGAATCCGAGCGCCTCGGCGGCGGCACGCATCGAAAGAGATATCCGGCGACGGTCGAGGTCGACATCCATGACCTTTACGTGCACGACGTTGCCGACAGCCGTGACCTGTTCGGGCGTCTCGACATGACCCTTGGCCATCTCGGAGATGTGCACCAGACCCTCGACACCATCGCCCATCTCGACGAATGCGCCGAACGGCACGAGCTTCGTGACCTTGCCCTCGATGATCGCGCCGACCGGGAACTTCTTGACGAGCTCCCGCCACGGATCAGGCTGCGTCTGCTTGAGACCCAGGGAGATCCGCTCGCGGTTGTGATCGACGTCCAGAACCATGACCTCGACCTCGTCGCCGACCTTGGCGACCTCTGACGGGTGGTTGACGTGGCTCCAGGACAGCTCGGAGATGTGCACCAGGCCATCGATGCCACCGAGGTCCACGAACGCGCCGAAGTCCACGATGCTCGACACGACGCCGGGCAGTATCTTGCCCTTCTCGAGCGTGTTCAGAACGGCTTCGCGCTCGTGCTTGCGACCCTCTTCGAGAACCACACGGCGGGAGAGCACGACGTTGTTGCGGTTGCGATCCATCTCGATGACCCGCGCCTCGAGCTTGTCGCCGAGGAAGGAGTGCAGGTCCTTGACGCGGCGAAGGTCGACGAGCGACGCCGGCAGGAAGCCGCGCAAGCCGATGTCGATGATGAGACCGCCCTTGACGACCTCGATGACCTCGCCCTCGACATGCTCACCGGACTCGAACTTGGCCTCGATGTCGTTCCACGCGCGCTCGTACTCGGCGCGCTTCTTGGAGAGGATCAGTCGACCGTCCTTGTCCTCCTTCTGGAGAACGAGTGCTTCGACAGCGTCGCCCACGGCTACGACCTCAGAGGGGTCGACGTCCTTGCGAATGGAGAGCTCCCGCGACGGGATGACACCTTCGGACTTGTAGCCTATGTCGAGGAGTACTTCGTCACGCTCGACTTTCACGATCGTGCCTGACACCAGGTCGCCTTCGTCGAAGTCGGTCATGGTGTCGTCGATGAGGGCATGCATCTCCTCATCTGTGTACTCTGTCTTCTCGACTACTTCGTTGTTGGACTCGCTCACGTTTGCGGCCCCTTTCACTCCGGGGCCCCGGTCATGCAATCGACTGCCTACAAGGTCCGAATCGTCGCGTACAGGTCGAATCGTCGCCTACTGGGCTTTCCATGCATTATCGGGGGCCTACATTACAGTCGGCCGGATCATCCGGCGCGCTCAGGGATTATAGCGTGCTACGTGCGTGGAAGCCAGGTTGCGTCGAACCGCCGCCGAAGAGAGGCCATCCTTGTCCACAGGCGCCCGAAGCCTGCTCGTCCCCCTCCGCGCGGCATTATCGTTCAGTGCTTCACCAAGTGGCTTCAATGAAACTGAACGCGCTTCCGCAAGACCCCTGCTCGAAGCATGAGACAGCTTCAGCCAATCCTAAGGAACCTTAATCTCGTACGGTACTGAACGAACTGCGACCGTTCGTCGGGTACGCAGAAGCGCCCGGTGCGGCTACTTCGCGCTCGCCCAATCCAGCGGTTTCCGCATGACCCTGCTGGCGACCGAAGCGACGCCCCACGCCAGAGACACAACGCAATCGACGTATCCAGTCATCTCCACACACACGAACGCCACGAGACCTATCGGCCGTCACGTGTCCTTGAGCGACATTGGATCACAGCGCCGAACACCGCCGAAACCGAGAAAGCAGGAATCTCGTTTCCGTTCCAGAATCCCTTCATTGGCCTGTGTCGTGCAATTTCCGGCCGTGCATATGCCACATGGTGATGGGCCGGAATCTGAGATACATGCGACAGCATAGTCTCTGCCCGTCCATGCATGCGTCTCGCGTTGATCGCATCGACGCTCCTGCACAACTCTCCTGCAACCTGGCACGTCTCTATCCGTTTTCGGCGGCTGTGCCGACGCGCCCTCACGTGGCGTCTGCACGCCCGCGATTGACATGGACATACGTTGTCTCCGAGCCCTCTGGACCTACAGCGCCGATGCGCCACGGTCGTTGGGCCGACAGGGTGTGGCGGGAAACCGACACGCCTTCCAACTTCGAAAAGGAGACGGTTCCGGCGGCGTCCCGCACGAGCGGGACGCTCGGCTGGCATCGCCTGTCCCGACTGGCAAGGAGACAATGACTTCTCGGCCCACCTCATGCAGCACCACGCGACCGTCCGTCATGGACCGTCGCCTGGTGCTGCTTCCGTGTCCGCGTGTTCCAGCGAGCACGGTGCGCCGCGACGGAGAGGAGGTGGACGCTGGCCGACCGAAGGCTCTCTCCCGATAGGGCGAGCCCACCAGCATAGACAGATACGTGTTGTACCGGTGTTGGGACGACACCACCGAGGAGGTACATATGGGGGTAACACGTCGCGACTTCCTGAGACTCTCAGGCGCCGCGTTCATGACGACTGCGATCTATGAACTCACAGCGCAGTCTTCGGCCCTTGCGGTCGAGATGGATCAAGAGTGGAAGCTCGTCAACGTCGACGAGACATCCACCATCTGCTGCTACTGCTCCGGCGGCTGCGGCACAATCGTGTCCGCTCGGGACGGCGAACTCGTCAATATCGAAGGCGACGTCGACCATCCGATCAACCGAGGCGGACTGTGCTCGAAAGGCTCGTCGCAATTCGGAGTCAACTCCGTATACGACGACAAGACCGGAGATCGCATCATCAACCCGAACCGGCTCCAGAAGCCGAAGGTCCGCCGTGCCGGCGCGACTGATTGGGAGGAGATCTCCTGGGAGCAAGCGATCGACGAGATCGCTGCTCGTATCAAGAAGACTCGGGACGAGAACTACGAAGCCGAGTTGGACGGCGTGACGGTCAACCGATGCGAGGCTATCGCCAGCTTTGGCGCGGCAGCTCTCGACAACGAAGAGGCCTACATCGTCCAGAAGTTGGGCCGAGGACTGGGACTCACATACATCGAGCACCAGGCCCGAATTTGACACAGCTCCACGGTGTCCGGTCTGGGCACCACTTTCGGCCGCGGTGCGATGACGAATCACTTCGCCGACTTCAAGAACGCGGACGTCGTCATGGCCATCGGCTCCAACAACGCTGAGAACCACCCTGTCAGCATGGCATGGGTACAGGAGGCCCGGGCGAAGGGCGGCAAGTACATCGTCGTCGATCCCCGGTTCACCCGCTCTGCCGCGCTAGCAGACATCTATGCTCCACTCCGCTCGGGTACCGACATCGCCTTCTATGGCGGCCTGATGAAGTACATCATGGACAACGACCTGTGGCAGAAGGAGTACGTCACCAACTACACGAACGCTTCGTTCCTGGTCAGCCCGGAGTACGCATTCGACGACGCGACTGGCCTGTTCAGCAGCTGGGACGATGCGGCGGGCGCCTACGACACCAAGGCCACCTGGAAGTACCAGGTCGCCGAGGAGAAGCCCTGGGACACTGCGGGCGCCTTCGCATGGGCTGTGGCTGACGGCGTACCAGAGTTCACGCCGCCAGTTGACAAGGTCGCTCTGAAGGACCTCACGATGCAGGATCCCAACTGCGTCTGGCAGTTGATGAGAAAGCACTACGAGCGATACACGCCTGAAGTTGTCTCGAAGATCACGGGCTGCCCGAAAGAGAAGCTGATCGAGGTCTGGGCCACCTTCGCATCGACCGGCGCCGCGGAGAAGTCGGGCACGATCCTGTACGCCATGGGCCAGACCCAGCATACCTACGGCTCGCAGAACGTTCGCGCGATGGCCGTCCTACAACTCCTTCTTGGCAACGTCGGGATCGCCGGTGGCGGCATCAACGCATTGCGCGGAGAGGCAAACGTCCAGGGCTCGACCGACATGGCGGTACTCTCGCATATCCTGCCCGGCTACTTCGCTGTCCCGTCAGCAGTCAAGCACCCGACTTTGCGTTCCTGGCTGGAGGCGGAGACGCTTCCGGGTGGCTACTGGACGAACAAGCCCAAGTTCCTCATCAGCATGCTCAAGGAGTTCTACGGCCCCTACGCAACGCTCGAGAATGACTTCGCGTATGACATGCTCCCGAAGCTGAATGCGATCAACCACACGCACATCGGCGTCTTCGAGTCCGTGGGCGCAGGCACCGTCAAAGGCATGATGTGTTGGGGTCAGAACCCAGCGGTCGGCGGTCCGAACTCCGGGTTCGAGCGCGAGATGCTGGCCAAGCTCGATTGGCTACTCGCAGTCGATCTGTGGGAGACCGAGACGGCATCGTTCTGGAAGGCGCCGGGTGTTGATTCGGCAAGCATCCAGACTGAGGTCTTCATGCTCCCGGCCGTGTGTCACTTCGAGAAGCAGGGCTCCATCTCCAACTCCGGTCGCTGGATCCAGTGGCGCTACAAAGCCGTCGACGGACCCGGCGAGTCGCGCGACGACTTCGAGATCCTGCACGAGCTGTTCCTCAAGCTGAAGGAGAAGTACGAGGTCGAAGGTGGCGCGAACCCCGAGCAGATCACCCAGCTCTACTGGCCCTACGAGACCGACGGCCACGCCGACATCACCAAGGTCGCACAGGGCATCAACGGCTACACCGTGGCGGACGGCAACCTCGTCAAGAACTTCACCTTGCTCAAGGCCGACGGCTCCACCGCTTCGGGCTGCTGGATCTACTCGGGCTACTTCAACAACAACGACGCTCCGAATGATCCGACCCAGCAGCCGACAGGAGCTCGCGGCAAGGAAGACCCTGGCAACCTTGGCCTGTATCCCAACTGGTCGTTCTCGTGGCCCGTCAACCGCCGCATCGTCTACAACCGTGCGTCGGCCGACCTCAACGGCAAGCCGTGGAGCGCGGAGAAGATGCTTGTCGAGTGGACCGGCACCGAGTGGGTCACCAACGACGTGCCCGACTTCGGCTACAAAGTCGTCGCTGAAGACGGCACGGTGACCTACACGCCACCGAACAACAAGGCGTTCATCATGCTCCCCGAGCTGGGTGGGCGTCTGTGGGGCGCCGGCGGCATGAAAGACGGTCCGTTCCCCGAGCACTACGAGCCGTTCGAGTCTCCTGCAACGAACCTGCTCAACGGCCGCCAGAGCAACCCCGCGCTGACGTTCGGCAGCGCTGAGTCGGTCAAGCCTGGCGATCCGGAGAAGTACCCGATCGTCTGCACGACCTACCGCGTGACCGAGCACTGGCAAACCGGTGGCATGACGCGCAACGTCCCGTGGCTCGCCGAGGCGATGCCCGCGATGTTCGTGGAGATGTCCGAGGAGCTCGCTGAAGAGAAGGGCATCGCCAACAAGGACATGGTCCGTGTCTTCAACGAGCGCGGCTCACTTGAGATGTACGCCATCGTCACGCCGCGCTTCAAGCCGTTCGACATCGATGGAAAGATCGTGCATCAAGTAGGCATGCCGTGGCACTGGGGGTACGGCTCGGGCCACGCCACCGGCGCGATTGCGAACGACCTGACCCCCAACGTGGGCGACGCCAACACGTCGATCCCCGAGTACAAGGCCTACCTCGTCAACGTCGAGAAGGTGTAAGGAGGGAGTAACCCATGACTGAGAACGCAATCCTGTACGACTCGTCAAAATGCAGCGCATGCAAGGGCTGCCAAGTCCAGTGCAAACAGTGGAACAATCTGCCCTCCAGCCTTGGCAAGGACACGAACGAGTTCACTGGCAGCTACCAGAGCATGGCCGATCTCAATGGCGACACGCGCCTCCTTATCGGCTTCGATGAGAAGGCGGCAGACGGCGGCATCGAATGGGCGTTCGGGCGTCGGTCCTGCTTCCACTGCACCGACCCGACGTGTGTCTCCGTGTGTCCCTCCGGCGCCCTGTCAAAACTCGATGACGGGACGGTGCGGCTGGACAGCTCGAAGTGTATCGGCTGCAAGTACTGCACCGCGGTCTGTCCCTTCGAGGTTCCGAAGTACCGCGCGTCGTCAGGCGTTTCCAACAAGTGCACCTTGTGTGATGACCGCACGACCGCCGGACGAGAACCAGCCTGCGTCCAGACCTGCCCGGCCGCGGCCCTGAGCTACGGCCCAAGGGAAGATGTGATCGCTGCGGGCAAGGTGCGTGTCGAGGAACTGAAGACGGCGGGATTCGACAAAGCCGAGCTGTACGGAGAAACCGAGATGGGCGGCATGCACGTGCTCGCCGTCGCCAAGTTCGGTCTCGAAGCACACGGCTACAAGCGCAATCCCAAGGCACCGACTGCCGCGATGATCTTCGACCTCATGAGGCCTCTCACGGCTCTCGGCGTTGCGGGCATTGCCGCCGTTCTGAGCGTCTCGTTCCTGGCAAGCAGGGGCTACGAGAGACCAGATGCCGCAGTCGACGCCACGAAGGAGGAGAACTAGATGACCCGTTACATTCAGCGACACAGCCGGCTCAAGCGGTGGGTGCATGGCATTAACACCGTGTCGTGTTTCGCCCTCATACTGACCGGGCTGGTTCTCTTCATCCCGGGCGTGCCCCAGGCATTCGGCGAGGCCAGTGTCGCATTCTCGCGACTCGGACACCGCGTCTTCGGTGTGGCCTTCGTCGTGATACCGCTTGTGGCCCTGGTCGTAGCGCCGAAGGGGTTCGTCCACATCCTGCAGAACCTGTTCGCGAAGTGGGACGCCGACGACCGGAAGTTCATGGCTCTGTTCCCGAAGTACCTGTTCGCGCCGCAGACGACGCACATGCCTCCGCAGCGCGCGGTGAAATCCGGGCAGCGACTGTCTGACGGTGCGCTCATCGCCGCAGGAATCCTCATCGGGATCTCCGGCGTGGTGCTGTGGGCGGGGGCGTATGTCTCACCTGCAGTCCTGGGCATCGCGCTCGCGGTGCACGACGTCTGTTTCGGGATCATCGCAGCGATCATGGTGGTCCATGTCTACCTCGGCGCAGGCGTGTGGCAACCGTACCGTGGACTCGTGCGTCTCATGTTCGGCAACGGTCGCGTGACCGAAGCTGAGGCCCGCTATCACTGGGGTCATTGGGCCGAAGAGGAACTCGCCAGAGGCACGAACGTCATCACTGAGTACGCTGAGTAGTATCCGCTTTCCAGGTCGTCTGGCGGTGGCGAGGGAGTCGGGGTTGGGGGACTCGACTCCCTCCCCCACCGCTCGATGAATGAGAACTCGATCAGTCTCTAGTGGAGGTAGCGTGTGAATATCGAAGACGTCAACCGTGCGGCCGACGCCTATCTGTCGAAGGCGACGGGTACCGCCGTTACCCGAATGGAGTTTCTGAAGGGCGTTTGGGCGATTCAGAACGAACTTGAGCAAGACAACTCGGACTACCGTCCCCCGCATCCGGAGATCGGCGGCGATGCTCTTGCGGCCGGAAGCCATCTCTTTCAGGTGTCGGCCCCGGAGGTACCGATCGTCGAGTTCAGGGAGACGGTTGCCCGGATTGCGCGGTACGTCACGTCGAATGCGGGCCTCGACCCGGACCAGGCATCGGCACTCGATGCAGCGAATATCGCCACCGCAATTGACGACGACGCCATCCGTCTGGCGTCACGCGAACCCGACACCTTTGTTGACTCAACCGCTCGGGCACTTGTCGAGGGCGCTCGCGAGACCAACCTGTCACCGGCGACCGTCACGTTCGTGCTCAAGTCGGCGCTTACACCGTTCCTGACTGCCGCGTCTGCTTCGGCGATGGAGGCTTTGACTCCAGAGAGTCTCGCCAGATGGGACTCAGGCGACTGCCCGGTGTGCGGATCTGCGGCGGCACTCGGTCGAATCGCCGAAGGTACAGCGCTTCAGGGCGCAGCCCGGTCGCTGTGGTGTTCGATGTGCCACGCGGAATGGTCGTATCCCCGGATTCGTTGTGCACGATGCGGTACTCGCGCACATGACTCTCTGCGGTATACGCACGTAGAGCACGACCCCGCCCACCGCTTGCACCTCTGTGATGACTGCCACGGATATCTGAAGTCCACTTTCGAAGGCGAGATCCGTCATTCGATGTCGATGATCGTCGAAGACGCAGCCACGCTGGAGCTGGACGCGATCGCCCGCGCGAACGGGTATTCTCCTGAGGGCCATCCGCCAGGCACCGGCGCGTGAGGGAGATCTGCGGACCGCTACTTCGCAGCTGCCCAGTTGCGTCCTGATGCAACGCTCACATCGAGCGGCACCGCGAGATCGGCGACGCCGCCCATCACGTCGCGTGCGAGTTCGGATAGCGTAGACACTTCTTCGGCAGGTGACTCGAATACCAGCTCGTCGTGGACCTGCAGTACCATGCGCGCGCGCAGCCCCTCGGCGCGGAGCCGTCGGTCGACCTCGATCATCGCAAGCTTCATGATGTCGGCCGCGCTCCCCTGCATGGGGTGGTTCATCGCGGTGCGCTCGCCGAACGACCGCAGGTTGTAGTTGCCGCTCTTGAGCTCCGGGATGCGCCGCTTTCGGCCGAACATGGTGACCGCGAAGCCGTCGCGATGCGCGGATGCGACCGTCTCGTCGAGGAACTCGCGCACTCCGGGATACGCCGCGTAGTAGCGATCGATCATCGTCTGCGCCTCCACATGCGCGATCTTGAGCGAGTCAGCCAGACCATGCGCCGTCTGCCCGTACACGATGCCGAAGTTCACTGCCTTCGCACGCGCTCTCAGGTCGGGCGGCACCGCATCCGCCGGTACGCCGAAGACACGCGCTGCCGTCGCAGCATGGAAGTCCGCACCGCTCGTGAATGCGTCGATGAGGCCGGTATCGCCGGACAGGTGCGCGAGAATCCGTAGCTCGATCTGCGAGTAATCGGCGGATACGATGACGTCGGCGGGGTCAGCAGGCACGAACGCCGCCCGGATCCGCCGACCGAGCTCCGTGCGCACAGGGATGTTCTGCAAGTTCGGATTGCTGCTCGAGAGCCTGCCGGTCGCTGCGACCGTCTGGTTGAAGGTGGTGTGCAGGCGACCGTCTTCGGCAATGAGGCGCGGCAGCGCATCGATGTAGGTGTTCTTGAGTTTCGTGAGCTCACGGTAGGCCACGATCTTCTCGGCGATCGGGTGAAGTGGGGCCAGCGACGCGAGCACGCTGGCGTCCGTCGAGAAGCCGGTCTTGGTGCGCTTCTGCGTCGGAAGGCCGAGCTTGTCGAAGAGTATCTCGCCGAGCTGCTTGGGCGAGTCGATGGTGAACTCCGTTCCGGCGAGATCGAATATCTCGCGCACCAACCCGTCGATGCCTGCGGCCGTCTCTTCGTCGAGCGCGGCGAGAACGCTCTTGTCGAGGCCAACGCCGACCCGCTCCATGCGCGCGAGCACTGGAACGAGCGGCATCTCGATGCTCTCGAGGACGTCCATCGAGCCGTCGTCGACCAGGCGCTGTTCGAGCAGTGGCGCCAGGCGCGCGGTTGCCTCGGCCTCGATGGCGGCGCGGGGACGCTCGGCGGTCGCTTCAGGCAGCGGAACGCCAATGTAGTCAGCGGCGAGACTGCCGATTCCGTACGACGAGCGAGCGGATTCGAGCAGGTAAACGGCTATGCCGCAGTCAAGAAGGCGCGTTGCGGCGGCGGAGTCC
>JAENZW010000230.1 GCA_016841065.1 Actinomycetota bacterium | reverse complement strand
AACCCCAACGACTACTACGTGCTCGATCGCGACCTCGTGTCGCGCGACGGCGCGCTTGAGATGCGGCTCGTCGAGGAGCGTTACGAGACCGACTACCTCGACGCGTTCCAGCTGTTCGCCATCGACCTGCCCGAAGACCGCGACATAGTGGCCGAGAAGATCCCTCAGGGCGGCGCGTACGAACCGTTCGAGGACATCGTGCACACCGTCGAGCACGACATGACACTGCCGCTTTCCGCCGCGATCGTCGAGACCGGAGAGGACGTGCTCGCCGACATCAGCCTTCCCGGTGACGACCGGTACGCCGTGCTCAGCCCGGACCAGGAGCAGCCGGGCTACCAGTCGATCGAGCTCGATCTCGGCGACCTCTCCGACGCACCCGCGATCAAGCTCGTCTTCGAGGGCATGAGCCGCTTCCCCGTGACCGAAGAGGGCAAGGCCCTGGGTGTCGCCGGCGTGCGCCAGAAGGTCGAGGTCGTCGACGAGAACGGGCAGTGGGTCGCACTCGGCGGCACCTGGCCGAAGCCCGCCGAGTTCGCGCGGCCCTACGTGCTCGACCTGACCGGCCGCTTCCCGACCGACGACTACCGCGTGCGTCTGACGTTCCTGCTCAAGACCTACGTCGACGCCGTGCGGCTCGATACGACGGCGAACGTCGAATTCGAGCCCACCCTCGTACCGCTCGTCTCGGCAGATCTTCGTCGCCACGGTGGCGATGCCAAGTCCTCGGAGGGCGATATCTACGAGTACGTCTACGAAGAGCCCGGAGCATGGGCGGACTTCGAGGGCTACATGCCCGGCTATTACACGCGGTTCGGCGAGGTCTCACCGCTGCTTCAGGCGAGTGATGACATGTTCGTCATCTTCGGCGGAGGGGACGAGATGGCGCTGCGCTTCGAGGAGCTCCCTGCGCCTGCTCCGGGCATGCACCGCCGCTACGTCGTCTACTCCAACGGCTACTACAAGGACATGAACAACGACATCGCCAAGACGGTCGAGCCGCTGCCGTTCGCCGCGATGTCGAACTACCCCTACTGGCCCGCGCAGCAGTACCCCGACGACTTAGAGCACGTCGCCTACCAGGCCGAATGGAACACACGTTTCGAGGGCGATGCCGCTAGTTGGAGCGGCACGGTACAGCAGGACGCGCTTCTCGGTCTCTTCCAGGACGTTGGCGCGCAGGTCGCGGGTCTCTTCCCCGAAGACGCGGCGCCTCTACCAGTGGCCACGGCAGAAGGCGGTTGGCTCGCGTCTGTGCTCGGAGCCGGGGATGAAATCGTTCGGCACTACTCAGTGAACACCGACAAGTGGACAGTGACTGTCACCGATGCTGCAAGAAGTCGGACGGCAACGGCCCCGATTGCGGGCTGGGAGAAGACCGGCACAGCCGCGCCCCCGAGTCTGGCGGCGCCGGGTAGCGCAGCAAGCGCCGAGGAGATCTCGACACTCGTCGATGCGGATGCCGCGTACTGGACCACCGATCTCGCTGTATCCGATGGCGCATACAACTGGCAGGTAGTGGAGTTCTCAGTCTCCGAGCGGGACTCGCGGGCGGCGCGCGAGATAGCAGTCGAATGGACCGGGTACGGCGAGCCGACGACGGGATACCCGACTTCGGTCTACCTCTGGAACTTCCAGACAGTGACGTGGGACATCGTGGCATCACAGCCTGCCGGCACACCGCGGACCTTCGGGAAGATGGCCCAGGATCCCGATGACGACTACTGCCTGGCCTGTCATGACGGATCCCCGCCGCCAGGCGTAGTCTTGCCGGGTTCGCTATACAACATCGGGCCGAAGTGGACCGGGACGGGATGGGGCACCGACATTCACGGCGACAAGATAGGTTCGGGCTTCGGCGGCGGTCTGCGGGGCGGCTACTCACGCGGCATGACCGGGCTATCGTGTGGTGCCTGTCACGACAGTCACGGCAGCATCAACCCCTACCACATCGTGACGCAGGTGAACGGGCAGGCCGTCAGCATCACGACCGGGAACTCCTACAAGTACCTCTGTGCCGGCTGCCACACCGGGACTGTGACGAACTGGCATCAGGCATGCATCGACTGCCACGCCTGGGGGCCGGGTCACGGCGACTCGCTGGACGCGCCGGACACCACGACGAACGTTGGCTATCCCAACGACAGCAGCAACTGCGCGCTTTGCCATAGCCACGGGGCCCGCACCAGCGTGGGCAGCGCGAACAACATCGGGCTGGATGACGACTGGGCCACGGGCTGCAACGAACACTACTGCCACGACTACGGGAGCACGTTCTAGG
>JAENZW010000024.1 GCA_016841065.1 Actinomycetota bacterium | reverse complement strand
AGCGACGACCGCGCGGCGCGGCGGGTCGGACGCGCAAGCGTCAAGGAGCTCGAAAGCGGGAAGGTGCGGGAACGGCTTGGGATCGGCTAGCCGGCAACCGCCTCACGGAATGCATCGAGGCCGCGGTCGATGATCGCAGCCTCGTGTGTTCTCTGGTGGACCCAGGGGGATTCGAACCCCCAACCTCCACCTTGCAAAGGTGGCACTCTCCCGTTGAGTTATGGGCCCTTATGTCCCCGGCGCGGCATTGGCTATCGCTCAGAATCATAGCTGCCCTGAGGCTTCACCAATGCGCCGAGGTCTGTACGGGGCTTTCGCAGGCGTGCAAGCTCCCGTTGCGCCACTCGCCCGTGTCCGTCGCGCCGGACTACGCCAGCGCGCGACGGACACTATAGCACGCGATGGGCCACATCGCATCGTAGACGCGCACTGCGAAACACGCGGGCAGTGAGCGCGTCATGTGCCGGCCGCGAGACTCATGGGCGCCGGGAAGATCTTCGTGACACCCGTGGAGCAAGCGATACGTGTCCGTACTGGCGAGGCGGGCCCGCAGGCTCTGTAGTCTTCGGCGAAGCCCTTCGAACGCAACGAAACCCGCGACGTGCCGCGGGTTTCTTCTTCTGTTCCTGGCTATAGAGTCACCGGGATGGCCTTCGCACCGCCCGAGGTCCCTACGTGAGGGTATTACTTGGAAGCTCTTGGCCAACTGAGTGGTCCCTGTTGGCCGCACTCCCGCATTCTCCAGGGGCTTATGCCCGACTCTCCGGGGCCTTGACTAGGAACCGTACACGTACTTTCTCGTCTGCGCCCCTATCCTGAGGCGCTACCGATTCGAACCGACAACTCACTAACGTACCGACTCTACTGGTAGGCCTTCACCGGAGGTCTTTATCTGCCATCCCGGCCGAAAACGTGTTCATCTTCTGTTGCCGAGATACGCTCACCTCACTTCGCGCACCTCCGCCGCGGGGATTCGCGGCTTCTCTGATGGATATACCCACTGCGAGCCGGAACGGGACGCCCGAACCGGCTCGCGGTGCAACGAACCTGGCAATCAACCTAGTCCAGCGCGTCGAGGGCTGTCCGAAGGTTCGACTCGGGCGTAGCGCCCACGATCTGGTTCACGCGAGCACCCGTCGCATCGAGAAACACGAATGTTGGCCACCCGGGAGCGCCGAACTGTTGGGCGAGTTGTTCGCCCTGCGGATCGGTGTCCACGTTGATCAGCCGGAACTCTACCCGACCGTCATATTCGCCCTTTAGCCTGTCAACGACAGGCGCCATCTCCTGGCAGTACGTTCAACCGTCGCTGTAGAACTCGTACATCACCGGCCCGGATACCTTCGGAGGCGCTATCTCGGAGACCGCGGTCCCCGAGCCCTCCTCGACGGGCCCTCTCCACGCCTGGAAGCCGGCGTCGAAGTGGTAGATCTTCGTGAAGCCAAGTGAGGTCAGCGTCTGAACCGCGGAGCTCGATCGCGCACCGGTGAGACAGTACACCGCGATAGGTTCGTCGCGGTTCCATGACGCGGCGACAACGCCAATCTCGGTGTAGGGCACATTCAGCGCCCCGGGCACATGCGCCTGCGCATATTCGCCCGCAGAGCGCACGTCCACGACGCGCACACCGCCGTTCGCTAGCTCTTCCAGCTTGGTCGCGTCGATGTTCTCCACCTTGGCCGAATCGATGTTGTCGACTCCGCCTGCCGCCGGACGCAGAACGAGAATCGCAACAGCCACAACGATGACGGCAACCCCAATCCATATGTACAGCTTCGAGCGCGATGCTGACGTGTTGCCCTTGGCAGGCTTCTGCGCTGGCTTCTTCGCCGACGCCGACTTCTTTTTCGACATACGGGACTCCTCGAATCTGGGTCGTCTCGGGGAACCATCTGTACCCCCAGGGGTATCTGCAGGCAACTTCCATGCCGACTCTCCCCAGAAGCGGACGGCGTCGGGGATAATAGAACTCGTTCGCGACCACGGAGACGGCGAGTGCGCGGGACCTGTGCGCACCGGGGGGACCCTTGACGACATCCACAGCCGACAACGTCGATACGGGCGGAGGTCGCCCATTCCGCGCCGAGCTGCTCTCTGCGGAACGTCTTGCCGAGCGCGCGAGACTGCTGGCTACAGTCCAGACTTGGTCCGGCAAGATGGCTCCGGGCACAACGCCGCTCGTCTCGCTTCTCGACACCGCCGCATTGGAACTCGAAGCAGCAAACTCGGTGCTAGCCGAGGCCGCCTTGAAACAACTCGCCATCTCTCCCGCGGCTGAGTGGCTACTGGACAACTACTATCTCATCGAAGATCAGATTCGTGCCGTACGCGACGACCTGCCGGCAGACTACGGGCGCGAGCTACCCTGGCTCACGACCGGGGCTCACGAGAGGTTCCCCCGTATCTACGAGGGAGTCGTAACGCTGGTCGAGCACACGGATTCGCGCATCGACGAGGACTACCTGCTCGGCTTCGTTGATGGCTACCAGGACGCCGAGCCGCTCGCCATCGGCGAGGTCTGGGCTGTCCCGATCATGCTTCGGGTCGCGCTCGTCGAGAACTCCAGGCGGCTTGCGCGGTCCATTGTCAGCTCGCACGAAGCGACGCGGGTGGCGGATGACTGGGCGGACCAACTCCTGCTGACCGCTCAGGACCAGCCCGGTGAACTACGGTCGCTAATCGACGGGCTGGATGCGCAAGCTCCTCCCTCTTCTACATTCTTCATCCGGCTCTCCCAGCGCCTGCAAGGGCAAGACCATGGCGCGGACGTGATCAACGCATGGCTCGAACGACGCCTCATCGAGGCTGGCATCTCCCTCGATACCGAAGCGCAGCTCCAGCAGCAAGAACAAGCCGCCGATCAGATTTCGATCGCGAACACCATCACGTCCATCCGGTTCCTCGACGCATACGACTGGAAGACCTTCTTCGAGAAGGTGAGCTTCGTCGAGCACATCCTGCGCGAGGACCCCATCGGGGTGTATCCGCGCATGGATTTCAAGAGCCGCGACCGCTACAGGCACGCAATCGAAACCATGGCGCGGCGCTGTCCGCACTCTGAGATCGAGGTCGCCGAGGCGGTAGTGAGCTCAGCCCTGGATGCGTTGGAGCGCAACCCGTCCAGCGGCGTCGTCGGACATGTCGGCTATCACATCATCAGCGAAGGGCGCTACGCCCTCGAGAATGCCGTCGACTATCGACTTCATGGACGAGAACGACTCTAC
This sequence comes from Actinomycetota bacterium, assembly GCA_016841065.1. Lineage (GTDB taxonomy): Bacteria > Actinomycetota > Coriobacteriia > Anaerosomatales > JAENZW01 > JAENZW01. The sequence continues at coordinate 17,186 of JAENZW010000024.1, read as the reverse complement.
CGAGGCCCCCTTCGTCGCAGGGGGCTCCTCTACTGGGGCGCCCTCTCTGCGATCACGGTTCTCTTCGCGTCGATCATCGCCGTCTACGGATGGTCCACGGGCGCAGCGACGTGGTGTATCTCCCTGCTCGCCGTGGTGTCGGTGCTACCCGTCAGCGATCTCGCCTTGAGCATCACCAACCGTCTCAGCGCCTGGCTCTACCCGCCACGCATGTTGCCGAAGTTGGACTACCGCGAGCCTGTCCTCGCTTCACATCGAACTCTCACCGTCGTCCCCGCGCTCCTCACTTCGGTCAACTCTGTGTGCTCGGTTTTCGACAACCTCGAAATCGCGTACCTGTCGAACAGAGATGACAACGTCGCCTTCGGCGTGCTCGGGGACCTTCGTGCAGCACCCGGTCAACACGCTGCGCCCGATGCCGACATCATCCTGGCTGCGACTCGCCGTGTGGACTCGCTCAACGATCGCTACGGCGCCGAGCATGGACGAAGGCCGTTCCACCTGTTCATTCGCGATCGGACGTTCAGCGAGACCGAAAACGCCTGGATGGGCTGGGAGCGCAAGAGGGGTTCCCTCGTCGAACTGAATCGCCTCCTGCGCGGTTCGGTCGAGACCAGTTTCGCTGTCCGTCTGGGCGACGAGGACTTCCTCAACGAGGTGACGTTCGTCATCACGCTCGACGCCGACACGATTCTCCCTCGCGATGGTGCCAGGAAGCTCGTAGCGACCATCGCCCACCCGCTCAATCGCGCGAGATTCACCCTGGGCGAGGGTCGCGTACACAAAGGCTACGGCCTCATACAACCCCGCGTGGGCATGTCGCTTCCAGCTTCGGCCAAGTCCTTCTTCGCCTGGCTGTATTCGGGAGTCACGGGCATCGACCCCTATTCGGGCGCGGTCTCTGACACCTACCAGGACGTCTTCGGCGAGGGCAGCTTCACCGGAAAGGGCATCTACGAGGTCAGCCTCTTCAACGCCGTGCTTGAGGGACGCGTTCCGCAAGGTGCGCTCTTGTCGCACGACATGCTCGAGGGATGCTACCTCCGGACCGCGCTGGCATCCGATATCGAGGTGCTCGACGACTATCCCGCCTCATACCTGTCTCACTGCGCCCGGCTGCATCGTTGGGTCAGAGGAGATTGGCAGACGTTGCCCTGGCTGTTCCCCCGAGTGCCGGTCGATGGGGGAAAGACCGAGGCCAACCCTCTCTCGGCGCTGCACCGATGGAAGATCATCGACAATCTCCGGCGCAGCCTCGTTGCCCCGTCGACACTGCTGCTCATCACACTCGGCTGGCTTCTCCTCCCGGGCCCGGCGTGGGCCTGGCCGGTGTTGATCATGGGCGTCATCCTGTTCCCGGTCTACTTCAGCCTGATCGACTCGCTGGTCCTCACACCGCGATCCGTGTCGTTCTCGGCCGTTTCCGGAGCGATCTGGCAGGACTTCGCCAGGGACTCAGCCCGAACGGGGCTCAATCTGCTGATGCTGCCCCATCAGGCATGGCTCATGACAGACGCAATCGCGCGAGCACTGTGGCGCATGTGGTTCTCGCGCAGGAACATGCTCGAATGGGAGACCGCCGCAGAAGTGGAGCGCCGCTCCACGAGCGAGATCGCCGCCTTCGTGAGGCGCATGTGGCCGTCTTCCGCTCTCGCAGTAGCTCTCACGCTCATCGGCTCGATCCATCAACCGGCACGCCTCTTCGTCGCGCTTCCGCTCATGCTCGTGTGGGCCGCGGCACCGCTGGTGGCATGGCGCGCATCTCGAATCGTGCCGCCCGAGGTCACGCCGTTGAACGCCGACGAGCGTACGACTCTTCGGCACGTGGCCCGGCGAACCTGGCGCTTCTTCGACACGTTTGCGACCGCCGAGACACACTGGCTGGCACCCGACAACTTCCAGGAGGATCCGAACGGAGAGGTTGCGTACCGTACGTCGCCGACGAACATCGGGTTGCAGCTGCTGTCATTCGCAACGGCGTTCGATTTAGGGTACGTCACGCTGGAGGAGTTCGTGTCCCGCACATCCGACACGCTCTCCTCGATGGCCGGCCTCGAGCGCTTCCGCGGGCACTTCTACAACTGGTACGACATCCTCACGCTCAAACCGCTTCCGCCCAACTATGTCTCGACGGTCGACAGCGGGAATCTTGCCGGTCATCTTCTCGTCTTGCGTATCGCGCTGCTAGAGGCTTCGGAGGGCCCCTTCCTCGGTGACCAACTCCTTCGAGGGCTGCTCGATTCCATGAACCTCGCCGAAGAAGACCTATTCGCAGATCACGCCGAACTGGACGGCGACGGTGTGGCCGTCCAGGAGTTGCGCGGACAGCTCGCGGAGATGGCCCGGACGGTGCAACTCGAGGACGATCCCCGTGACCTCGGGGGTTGGCACCTCCTGATGGGTCGGCTCGAGGCGCTCACCGACAACGCGGCGCAGATGGCCGGAGACATCGTCAGTCGCGTCCCCGGCGCGAGGGACTCCGACGAGCGGCTGCACCCGTTTCCGAAGACCGCCGCAGAGAGGGTACGCCAGTCGATCGACGAGATCCGGCACCTCGTCCGCGGGGCTCGCTCGGCGCTGGACATGCTGACTCCATGGGCTGACCTCGTCGAGAGGGTTCCGGGCACGGTCCTGGTCGATCCTCGACTGGAATCGTTGCGTCCGCTGTTGTCCTTCGTGCCCAGCCTCGTGGGTCTCGCCGAAGGCCTCGCGGAGTCTCAGGACACGCTCGCCTCAATGGCGAGCGACCCTCCCGGTACGACAGACGCCGAGAAGCACCTCGCCGCGCAGTGGGCGAGTGCCATGCTTGAGGGACTCGAAGCCGGACGCCTGCGCGCGGACACGCTTCTCGCCCGACTTCGGCTGAACGCAAACATCGCCCGGGAGATGTGGGAGCATACCGACTTCCGCATGCTCTTCGACGCCCAGCGGCTCCTCTTCTCAATCGGCTACAACACCGCCGAGGGTCGCCTCGACGGCTCCTACTACGACATGCTCGCGTCCGAATGCCGACTCGCAAGCTTCCTGGCCATCGCCAAGGGCGACGTCCCCCAGGAACACTGGTTCCGGCTCGGGCGTTCGCTCACCGGGGCCGGCGGCAGACGCGCGCTGCTGTCGTGGAGCGCATCGATGTTCGAGTACCTGATGCCGCTTCTGGTGATGCGGCGTTGGCCGAGGACTCTGCTCGATGAGACGTACGAGACCGTGGTACGCAGACAGATGCAATACGCTGCCGAAAGGGGCGTCCCCTGGGGCATCTCCGAGTCGGCATTCAACGCAAAGGACGCCCAACTCACCTACCAGTACCAGGCTTTCGGCGTGCCGGGTCTCGGTCTGAAGCGTGGGTTGTCCGACGACGTCGTGATCGCCCCGTACGCCTCGATCCTGGCACTTCCGATCACGCCGAAAGCCGTCATGCACAACCTCGCCGCGTTCACCGACCGCGGTGCGCGCGGACGCTACGGCTACTTCGAGTCGATCGACTACACACCGGGCCGTGTACCCGCGGGGCAGAGCCGGGCCATCGTCAAGGCGTACTTCGCCCATCACCAGGGAATGAGTCTTGTCGCACTGGGCAACGAGCTCACCGACTACCTGATGCACGACCGGTTCCACAGCGATCCGATGGTCGCTTCAGCCGAACTCCTCCTGCAGGAGCGCGTCCCGCGTGCCGTCGAGCTTGCACATCCCCACGTCGAGGAGGTCCGGCACGTCACTTCGATTCGGGAACTGCCTCCCCCTGTCACGCGCTCCTACCCGCTCGCCGACACACCTGTGCCCGCGACTCACTTCCTGTCCAACGGCAGCTACTCCGTCATGATCACGAACGGCGGCGGCGGATACAGCCGCTGGCGAAGTCTGGCCGTATCACGCTACCGCGAGGACGTGACGCGAGACTGTTGGGGGCAGTTCTTCTACCTGCGCGACGTGGATACCGGCCGGGTGTGGAATGCCGCAAGTAACCCGTCACCGGCGAAGCCCGACGAATACCACGTGACGTTCTCGGCAGACAAAGCCGAGTTCCGCAGGCACGACGGCGACCTCGAAACGCACATGGAAGTCTCCGTCTCACCCGAAGACGACGTCGAGGTCCGCCGCATCACCGTCGCCAACCGGGGACACATCCCCCGCCGACTCGAGATCGCAAGCTACTTCGAGATAGCCCTCACCGAACAAGCGGCCGATCAGGCACACAAAGCGTTCTCGAACCTGTTCGTCGAGACGGAGGCGGTGGAGGAGGCGCGCGCTCTGCTGTTCTCGCGACGCCCGCGATCTGCCGAAGAGGATCGACCGTGGGGATTCCATCTGGTGGCATGCGAGCACGAGGGCTGCACGTGGTCGTACGAGACCGATCGATCCCGCTTCCTGGGTAGACACCGACAGTCCGACGACCCCCTCGCGCTCAAAGACCGCGTCGATCTCTCGGGGACGACCGGTGCGGTCCTCGACCCCTGCTGCTCCATCCGTCAGGGTGCCGAGATCGAAGCGGGAGGCAGCGTGCGTTTCATCTTCATCACCGGCGTCGCACCCAGTCGCGACGAGGCCATCCGCCTGACCGAGAAGTACCGCGATGTGCGATCCACCCAACGCGCGATCGATCTCGCCTGGACCGCGTCTCAGATCGAGCTTCGTAACCTGGGTATCTCGGGTCCCGAGGCGGTCGTGCTGCAACGGCTCGCGTCCCGACTGCTGCTTACGGACCCGTATTCGCGGCTCAAGGTGACGACACCGGTCGAGAACGGTCTGTCCATGTCGGGACTGTGGTCGCTCGGCATATCCGGGGACAACCCCATCCTCCTCGTGCGGATCGAGGAGCTGGAGCACACCCCGCTGGTACGCCAGGCGCTTCTGGCCCACCAGTACTGGCGACACAAGGGCCTCGTGTCTGATCTTGTGGTCCTCAACACCAGACCGACCGCCTACGTCGACGAGCTCGACGAGCGCCTCAAGCTGCTTGTTCGCACCGGTCACGCGCTCCAGCTGGTGGACAAACCGGGGGGCATCTTCCTGCGACGGGCCGACCAGATGCACCCGGACGTCTTGAACCTCCTGCTTGGCGTTGCGCGCGCGACCCTCGAAGGCGACGGAGGTCCAATCGAGCTTCAGCTCAACCAAAGGGGCCAGCGCCCCACGGACCCGGATGCGCTCGTCCCGGTGCGGAGACCTGCGGACCACCCGGTTCCGGCACTTCAGCGCCCCGAGCTGCTCTACGACAACGGCTACGGCGGGATCGATACGCGCAACGACGAGTACGTCATCGTCCTGGAAGGCGATGACGTCACGCCGGCGCCATGGGTGAACGTTATGGCGACCCCCGATTTCGGCTGCATGGTCTCGGAGGCCGGTGTCGGCTGCACGTGGGCGCTGAACAGCCACGAGAACCGAATCACGACCTGGAACAACGACCCTGTGAGCGACGGATCGGGCGAGGCGTTCTACATACGGGACGAGGAGACCGGCGAGTTCTGGAGCCCAACGCCACTGCCAGTGAGAGACCCCGCTCCCTACGTGATCCGCCACGGCAAAGGCTACTCTCGCTTCGAGCACAACTCCCACGGGTTGGAGCAGTCCCTGGACTGGTTCGTGTCCGTCGACGACCCGATTCGCGTAGCGAGAGTCCGGCTTCGCAACACGACCGATCAGCCCAGGCGTCTCACCGTCACACAGTTCGTCGAATGGTCGCTCGGCAGTTCGCGCAGCAAGGCGCAGCACCTCGTCGTCACGTGGTACGACCCGGAGGCTCGCATGTTGACGGCTCACAACCACTTCAACATGGACTTCCCCGGGCGTGCAGCGTTCGTCGCGGCGAACCGAGATCTCCACTCGTTCACCGGGAGTCGCACGGAGTTCGTCGGCCGAAACGGTCGTCCCGCAAACCCCGCGTCTTTGCACCGGAAGCGCCTCGACGGACGTACCGGTCGCTATCTCGACAACTGCGGGGCGCTGATGGTCGAGGTCGAGATCGCCCCCGGGGCCGAAGAGGAGGTCTGCTTCTTCCTCGGGCAGACAGCGAAGCTGCAGGAGGCGCGAGCGCTCGTGGAGCGGTACCGCGCCGAAGGGGCCGTCGATGCGGCATTCGCACGCGCCGGAGACCACTGGCGCGAGATCCTTCGAAGTGTCGAGGTTCGTTCTCCCGAGCCCGCGCTCGACGTCATGGTGAACGGACAACTGCTCTATCAGGCCATCGCGTGTCGCCTCTGGGGTCGCACGGCAACCTACCAGTCATCGGGCGCGTATGGCTTCCGCGACCAACTGCAGGACTCACTTTGCACGATGTTCGTGCGCCCGGAGCTGCTGCGCGCGCAGATTGTCGAGGCGTCACGGCATCAGTTCCCTGCGGGTGATGTGCTCCATTGGTGGCAGCCCTACTCCGGTCGCGGTGTACGGACACGGATCACGGACGACCGCCACTGGCTACCCTACGCCACGGCGCTCTACGTCGAGGCGACAGGAGACACGGGGGTCCTACACGAGACCACGGCTTTCGTCGAAGGTTCCCCGGTCGACGCGGACAGGGAGGACAACTACCTGCAACCCGCAACCTCTGAGACGGCCGCGACCGTCTACGAACACTGCATACGCGCGCTGGAATCTGCGAGGGCGACCGGTTCCCACGGGCTTCCTCTCATGGGCGGTGGCGACTGGAACGACGGAATGAACCGGGTCGGGATCCAGGGGCGTGGCGAAAGCGTGTGGCTCGCCTGGTTTCTCGGCGCAACCCTGCGTCAGTTCGCGCCTGTCTGCGAGATGATGGGCGATGCGCCACGGGCCGAAGAGTACCGTGCATGGGCGCTGAGACTAGCCGAGGCGGTCGAGGCGAACGGCTGGGACGGCTCCTGGTATCGGCGCGCGTACTTCGACGACGGGACCCCTCTCGGCTCACACGAGGCCGACGAATGTCGCATCGATGCCATCGCTCAGGCGTGGGCAACGATCTCCGGGCTGGGGGATCCGGAGCGCGCGGTGATGGCGCTGGACGCGGTCGAAGAGAAGCTCGTGCGCCGAGAAGACAAGCTAATAGCACTCCTGACTCCTCCGTTCGATCATATGGAGCACGATCCGGGATACATCAAGGGCTACGTTCCTGGTGTGCGCGAGAACGGTGGACAGTACACCCACGCCGCTCTCTGGGTGGCGCTCGCCCACCTGTTGCAGGGCGACGGCAACGAGGGCGTCGGGCTGCTCAGCCTGATCAACCCGATCAACCACGCTAGATCGAGAGACGATGCGAACGCCTACAAGGTGGAGCCCTACGTCGTCGCAGCGGACGTCTACGCGGTCCCGCCGCACACGGGGCGAGGTGGATGGACTTGGTATACGGGATCCGCCGGCTGGTTCTATCGCGTGGCGGTCCAGTATGTCTTCGGGCTCCAGCTCATCGCGAATCATGATGGGCGCTTCTTCACGGTCGACCCATGCATACCAAAGGCATGGCCCGGCTACGAGATCGTGTACCGCTTCGGCTCGACGACATATCGCATCTTCGTCAGCAACCCTCGCGGCGTGAACCGCGGAGTCGCCAGACTGGAACTCGACGGGTTCGCGCGGCAAGATCTTCGTGTGCCACTCGTCGACGACGGCGCCACGCACGACGTGACCGTGACACTACTTGGAGGCTAGCGAGGTAGCCGCGCGGCCCCAGGGTCTCGTCTGTCAGATGGCCTCGAAGACCTCCGGGTCACCGACCAATCTGATGCCGCCATCCTCAGGGAAGACGCCGTCGTACGCGAGCGAAGCCCCTACGGCCAACAGGACGTGAGCGACAATCCACCCGTAGTCCACGATCGCACCCGCGACGTATCCACCGGTGGCAACGAGATACGAGAACCCCGCGTCGCTCGCCCCAAGCACGATCGTTCCCGCCACGACGGCAAGCCACGGCCACGCGCTCTCATCCGTGTCCCGCCGCGCGTGCGCGATCGCCACGAACAGCGCCGGCATGAAGAGTAGCAGCACGTCGGCGGTCGGGTAGAAGCTGTTGAGGATCCTGCCGACAGGACTGAGCGCCGAGTCCGTCAGGACGTACGGCTCGATGAGAGCGAGCCAGACCACGCCGAGCATCACCGTACCGCTCGCCGCGGAGAACCAGGCGACCGGCGTAGCCTCCATGCAACGACCGTGCACCAGACACACACGGAGGAGTGCGGCGAACAGTAGGAAGTATGCAGCGATGTAGAACGCGTCCGCGACACTCGGAAGAGGCAATACGCGCCCCTCGACGAGGTCCATGTACGTCCACAGTGTGTCTCCAACCGCAAATGCGCCCATCCCGAGCCCGATGAGAAGCCAGCTCGCGAAATGTGGCTCCCGTCCACGGAAGCGCATGGCCAACAGAAGGGTGATTCCGGCGCACATGGCGACCATCAGGGCCTCGCCAAGGTCACTGATCTGTCGGGCGCCCGTCTCTCCCCCAACGCCAAGACCGACGGCCGTCGCAATCGCGATCGTGGCCGCCATCCCGAGGGCGAATAGGATAGCCGTTCGAATGCTGGGCTGCATGGCAAGACTCGCGTGTGCGGGGCGTGCGAGCTCCTCCAACAGAGAGTATGTGGCGCAGAGCGAGCATTCCGACGTTCGCGCAGCATTGCGTGGACAAGCGCCGACCTCTCAAGGACGAACCGCGGAGTCTGCCTACCGTCTCAAGGCCGGTGGACTAGCTGCCGCGAGCCCAGCGTTTGTGGAAGAAGCGCAGCATGAAACGCTCTCCAAGAACCCTACGCGCGAGCAGAATGGGTCGCGCGTAGGCCGCGATCGGGTACCTGAGCCTGTCCGATGGATCCATGACCGCGCGCCAAATCTCATCGGCCGCACGCTCTGGTGGCGTCCTGTCGGTGATCGAGGATTCGAAACGCTCCACGGCCTCCATCGCACCGCGGTACTCGGCGGGCTTCTCGGCAGCAGACGGGCCGAGAACCTTGCCCCAGATGGCGGTCTCGACGAACCCCGGCTCGACGGCCTTGACGCGAACACCGAAGGGAGACAGCTCGTGCCACATGCCTTCGCTGAAGCCCTCGAGTGCATGTTTGGTCGCGTTGTACACGGCGAAGAAGGGGAACACCATTCGCCCACCGAGCGAGGTGACGTTGACTATCGTTCCGCTCCCGCGCTCGCGCATCGCCGGCACGAACCCGTACGCGAGGCCTATCTGTTCGAAGACGTTGACGCGGAACAACCGCTGCATCTCCTCGGGCGAGACCGACTCGATCGGTCCGAACTGCAGCATCCCCGCGTTGTTCACGATCACATCCGGGCAGCCGTAGGTTTCAATCACGCGGGCCGCGAGTGCGGCTCCCCCGCCTTCGCGGTCAAGATCGAGCGCTTCGATAGAAACCGTCCCCGGCCACTGTGTGTCGCGTTCCTTGTCGGGATCGCGAACGGTCCCTATCACGCGCCACCCTTCACGCGCGAATCTCTCGGCGCACGCACGACCGATTCCGCTGGAAACACCGGTGATAAGGATCGACTGCATCCAGTTCTCCTTCGCAACCATTCATTGTGGACCCTGCGGGCGAACAATATGTCGCTCGTTCGGGAATACCCTACACGACTGTTCCCTATGCCGACCGTGCTGAAGCCCGCAGGCCGGCATCGTCCGTAAGCAGGAGTGATGCGCGTGAAGATCGCTGTGGTCGGTGCAGGAGTTGCAGGCGTGGGGTCAGCGTGGTTGCTCTCACCGAACCACACGGTCGACGTGTACGAGGCCGAAGACTGGATTGGCGGTCATGCCCGCACCGTGGATGTGAGCGTCGAGGGGGCCACGTTCCCCGTCGACGCAGGGTTCATGGTCTTCAACACGCACACCTACCCGAACCTCATCCGCTTCTTCGACGCGCTCGGCGTGGAATGGCAGGAGACGGACATGTCGTTCTCTGTTCGCGTCGATGCCGAAGACATCGAGTGGAGCGGCGACAGTCTCAACAGCGTCTTCGCTCAGCGCAAGAACATCACCAACCAGCGATTCTTGAAGATGCTCGCCGACATCGTGCGCTTCAGCCACGACGCCGACCGGCTCCTTGCGGATCCCACGCTGGAGACCATGAGCCTGGGCCAGATGCTCGAACGCGAGGGCTACAGCGGGGGTTTCACCGACTGGTATCTCATCCCGATGGGCAGCGCGATATGGTCGACGCCCCCCGGTGAGATGCTCGAGTATCCGGCGGCGACCTTCCTCCGTTTCTGCGACAATCACGGGCTCCTCCATATCACGGGCAAGCCGAAATGGCGTTCGGTGATCGGCGGATCACGTACGTACGTCGAGGCAGCGGCCCGCTCTTTCTCGGGCGAGGTCTTCCCTGAGGAACCCGTTGAACGCCTCGAGCCCATCGCGGGTGGTGTCCGCATTCATACCGCCCGCCGCACTGCCGACTACGACGAGGTGATCGTGGCATCGCATCCGCCACAGACGCTCGAAATGCTCGGCACTGCTGCCACGCCAGCGCAGCGCGAAATACTCGGCGCGTTCCACTACTGGCCCAACGAAGTCGTGCTCCACACCGACGTTTCATTCCTGCCGAAGAGTCAGCGCGCGTGGGCTTCATGGAACTGGTTCTCTTCTTCGGCGGATATCACCAAGGACATGCTCATGCTGTCGTACTACATCAACCGCCTGCAGCATCTTCCCGTGGAAACACCGGTCATCGAGACCCTGAACGAACACAAGCGCCCGGCGCCCGGCACCGAGCTCGGGCGTATGGTGTTCGACCACCCGATGTACTCGGGCGCAGCCATCGCCGCACAGAAGCGCCTCGACGATATCCAGGGGCTCGGCGGTATCTGGTTCGCCGGTGCCTGGACGCGGTACGGCTTCCATGAGGACGGCCTGCTTTCGGCGGTGCGCGTCGCGGAACGGTTGGGCGCAACGCTGCCCTGGGGCGATGAACTCGACGTTACACGCATGCGAGCCGTCGCCGATGCGGTCGGGAGCGACGGGTGAACAGCGCGATCTACGCCGGCCACGTCCGTCACGAGCGCAAGGTGCCGAAGCACCGCAAATTCAAGTACGGCCTGTACTACGTCTACCTGGACCTGGCCGAACTTGACGATCTCAATCGGTCGCTCAAGCACTTCGGACACGACGGCCCCGGGCTGATGAAGCTTCGCGACCGGGATCACGGGCCACGCGATGGCTCGCCGCTTCGGCCATGGATAGACGATCTACTCGCGCGCGCGGACATCGTGCTCGGTGACGGCGGTCGCGTCTGTTTGCTGACATTCCCGCGGGTGCTCGGTTTCGGCTTCTATCCGGTGAGTTTCTGGTACTGCTTCGGTGGTGACGGTGAGCCTCGCGCTATCCTGGCGGAGGTCCACAACACCTTCGGCGAGCATCACAACTACCTCCTGCACGCGCACGGAGCGCCGATGGACTGGAAGCAGCGTCCCGAGGCGACTAAGGTGTTCCATGTCTCGCCCTTCATCGAGATGGACGGGCGCTATGAGTTCCACTTCACGCCTCCCGGCGACAAGCTCGCGATCTCGCTCTACGACTACATAAAGGGCGACCTTCTGCTCATCGCCGGGGTCTCGGTCGCGCGGCGCGACCTCACCGACGCGGAGATCATGCGGACGTTCTGGCGATACGGGCCGATGTCGTTGCGCGCCTGGCTGCTGATTCACTGGCAGGCGTTACACATCGTCGCGAAGCGGATAAGTTACGTACCGAAGCCGCCACCTCCTTCCGAGGAGACCTCGATATGAGCACGATTGCAAACAAGAGCGAGCATCACCGCACCTTTGCCGAGTGCGCCGTCAGACTCCTACTGGGCAAGATCGGGGCAGGACAGCTGACATTGGTGGATCCCGGAGGAAACGAGACCGTCTATGCGGGCTCCGTCCCCGGACCCTCGGCTATCGTCGAACTCCGGCACCCTCGCGCGGCCCGACGAATCCTCACCGGCGGAGCGATCGGATTCGCCGAAGGCTACATGGGGGGTGAGTGGGACTCACCCGACCTCGCGACGGTTCTCGACCTGGGCGTCGCGAACTTCTACAAGAGCGACATCGATCGCTTTCCGACGCCTCTTCGGCCAGCCCAGCGACTCTACCATCGACTCCGGGCCAATACCCGCCGAGGCTCGAAGCGCAACATCGCGGCCCACTACGATTTGGGCAACGACTTCTACGAGCTGTGGCTTGACGACACCATGACCTACTCGTGCGCCGTCTTCGGCGAGGGGCTCGACCTGGGCGCCGGGGTTCCGTCGGTGTCACTGCGCGATGCGCAGCAGGCCAAGTGGGACCGCCTGCTCGACCTGCTTCAACCCTCGTCGCGCGACCATCTGTTGGAGATCGGCTGCGGCTGGGGCGGGTTCGCCATCCACGCTGCGCGCGAGGCGGGCTGTCGGATCACCGGCATCACGCTTTCGGAGCAGCAACGCGATTGGGCAGCCCGGCGAGTGGCCGAAGAAGGCCTCGATGGCCGTGTCGACATCCGACTTCAGGACTACCGGGACGTTCCGGGCACTTTCAGCGGAATCGCGTCAATCGAGATGTTTGAAGCCGTCGGCGAGCGCCACTGGCCGCGGTTCTTCAGGCGGGTGCGGGAGCTGACCGCCGAGTCCGGGCGGGCGGCACTCCAAACGATCACCATCGAGGATCGCCGTTTCGAGGACTACCGGTCGAAGCCCGACTTCACCCAGCGCTACATCTTTCCCGGCGGCATGCTGCCCTCGCCCGAACGCTTCAGCACCGCGGCCAAGGCGGAGGGGTTGAGGGTCGGCGAGCCGCATTTCTTCGGCCAGTCGTACGCGTGCACGTTGGAGCGGTGGCTCGAGCAGTTCGACAGCGTCCGCGACAAGGTGACGACACTCGGCTTCGACGAGCGATTCATCCGGATGTGGCGCTACTATCTCGCCTACTGTCGCGCGGGCTTTCGCGCGGGGAACGTCGACGTCATGCAGGTGGTGCTAGACACCTAGTCGCAAGCCACCCCGTCATGCAAACGCCCCGCCGCATCGGTACGCGGAGGGGCGTTCGTGACATGTGATGGTGGGCCCGGTTGGATTCGAACCAACGACCTCACGGTTATCAGCCGTGCGCTCTAACCAACTGAGCTACGGGCCCAAGATAGTGCAGAAACGCTTCGATACCATAGCCCACGCACCGTGGAGCGTCAACACGCGCGGCGCCGCTCAGGACCCCATCACCGTCACGATTACAGTGCGGTTCCTCGGTCCGTCGAACTCCGTAAGATAGACGCCCTGCCAGGTGCCGAGGAGCGGGTGGCCATTCTCGATCGGAATCGTGGCGCTCGAGCCCACCATGGTTGCTTTCACGTGCGCATCCGAGTTGCCTTCGCAGTGCCGGTAGCCGGAGTCGCAGGGCACAAGACGGCGCAGCGTCTCAAGCAGGTCGCGCGCGACGTCGGGGTCCGCATTCTCGTTGATCGTGATGCCGGCGGTCGTGTGCGGGCAGTAGACGACGGCGACTCCCTCGGCCACCTCGCTTGCCGCAATGGCCTCGGCCACCTCGCGGGTGATGTCGAGAAGTTGTTCCCGTGTAGATGTGGAGATGTGGAGACGCTGCACGATTCCTCCCCGTCCGCCCGATTCTATCTCGTATGATAGTGGAACGTACCTGTTGCAAAGCCTGCCTGCGAGAGGAGGTGTCGGTCATGATCCATGTGCGGATCGCATCGCTTTCGGTGGACTCCGCGTCGAACCAGCCGGTCATCATTCTTCGGCCCATCGACGACGAACCCGGCACCGGACGCCTGCTCCCCATCTGGATCGGGCACCCGGAGGCTACCGCCATCCTTCTCGCACTTCAGGGGGTCGCTCCACCGCGACCGATGACCCACGACCTCCTTCGGAACGTCATGGACTCCACCGGGCTCGATCTCTCTCGCGTCGACATCGTGCGTCTCGAGGAGGGCACCTTCTACGCCGAGCTGGTCTTGGAGGCCGCGGGGCGCGAGCTCGTTCTCGATGCGCGGCCATCCGACTCCATCGCGCTGGCAATCCGTACCGGTTCGCCGATCTACGTTTCCGAAGACATCCTCGACGAAGCGGCAATCGCCGAGCAGGACGCGCTGGAGGAGGATCCCGAGGAGGAGATCGAACAGTTCCGCGCCTTCCTGAACGACGTCGATCCGAGCGACTTCCAGGGCTAGTGGCTCGCGGGCGACTCCGCTACTCGTACCGCAGCGCCTCGATCGGGTCGAGCCGGGACGCCCGATACGCGGGATACACGCCGAAGAAGATCCCCACCGCTGCCGAGAAGAAGAAGGCGAGCGCGACCGCCCACCACGTCACCTCTGTCGGCACCCAGCGTGTAAGTGCCGCGGCGCCACTCCACCCAAGCCCGATGCCCACCCCGCCACCGAGCACCGACAGGACTACAGCTTCGATCACGAACTGGCTCATGATGTCGTACGTCTTCGCCCCTACGGCCTTGCGGATTCCAATCTCTCGCGTCCGTTCGCTCACGCTCACGAGCATGATGTTCATGATGCCGATACCGCCCACAAGCAGGGAGATGCCCGCGATGCCGGCCAGCATGACGGTGAGCGTCCCGAGGAGTTGCGTCAGAATCCCAAGCGTCTCCTCCTGTGTGAACACACTGAACTCATTGCCGAACTTGGGACGCAGGATCTGCTTGATTCGCCTCTGAAGCAGATTGACGTCCGCCGGATCGTCGGCTTTCACGACTATCGCGCCGATATCACGAGTGCCTAGCAGGCGCTGCGCCGTGGTGACGGGCATGTATACCTGGTTGTCCTGATCGCCCGTGAGCGACCCCCCTTGCGCGGCAAGATGACCGATGACCGTGAACTGCTGTCCGTTGATGTCGATCGACTTGCCGACTGGGTCAACGTACGGAAATAGGTCATCGCGCACGGTCGAGCCGAGAACGACCACCCGCGCCGACGCCGACACGTCACTGCGCCGGTAGCCGCGACCGCCGAGGTAGTCTGCCGTGAATACCTCGTCACCATTCTCGTTGGCCGCGGCAATTGTCGTACGCAGTTCGCGGTTGCCAACCTTCAGCGTCGCGGGCGACTGAATGATCGGTACAACCAAGTCCTTGGATCCCAGCCTGCGCTCGAGGAGCGCCGCGTCGTCGAGCGAGAACTGCCGGGTGACGCTGAAGCTTCCTCCCCCGCCCTCCTCAACGTTCCCCGGAAACGCGAAGATGAGATTCGAGCCGAGGCCCTCAATTGAACCGGTCACCTCGTGCTGAACGCCAGTTCCAATCGCGACGAGCAGGATTACCGCGGATACGCCGATGATCACGCCGAGCATGGTGAGCGCACTTCGCACCTTGTTGGCGTTCAGCGCCCTGAGCGCGATCCGGAAGCTCTCGAAGAACTTCACTGCGCAGCTTCCTCCTCGGCGTCGAGTTCGCGCATCCTGTCTTCGGCAAGAGTCCGATTCTCCACGAGCTCGTCGTGCACGATCCGGCCGTCCAGCATGTGGACAACGCGTTCGGCGTGCCTTGCGACTCCGTCGTCATGCGTCACGATCACGATCGTGATGCCCTGCCGGTTGAGGTCCTGGAGGATCGACATCACTTCGATGCCCGATCGCGAGTCCAGATTGCCGGTCGGCTCGTCGGCAAGCACGATGCTCGGTGCGGTCACGAGCGCCCGGGCTATCGCGACGCGTTGCTGCTGACCACCGGATAGCTGGCTAGAGTAGTGACCGAGCCTGTCTCCGAGGCCTACGCGCTCGAGCGACGCGCGTGCCATGCTCGCGCGCTTGAGCAACGAGACGCCCGCGTAGATCAGCGGGAGCTCGACGTTCGCCTGCGCGCTCGTGCGCGGTAGCAGGTTGAACGACTGAAACACGAATCCGATTCGCTTGTTGCGGACAGCGGCCAGTTCATTCGGCGACATCCGGGAGACATCGACGCCCTCCACCACGACATTGCCGGTGGTGGGTCGATCCAGGAGTCCGATCATGTGCATGAGAGTCGACTTGCCCGAACCTGAGGGACCCATGACGGCCAGCATCTGGCCCTCGCACACCTCCAGGTCGACCTCGCGCAGCGCATGGACTTCGATCTCATCGAGCTCGTAGCATTTGGAGACCTGTCGGGCCTCAAGCACCACGCGCGACTCCACGCACTCGACTCTGGCCTGCGTAGCAGCGGACTCTTCCACTGCCGTCACTCCGCCCGTCGTATCTTCATTCCGTCGACAAGTTCGGTCGCTCCTGAGAGCGCCACGACATCCCCGGCGTTCACGCCGTCGGTGATCTCGACGCGCGTCTCGGTCAGCGTCCCAATCTGCACCTTCGTGCGAGACAGAGAATCATCGCTCCCGACAACGTAGACGTACGCCGAGCCGCCTTCGTCGAACAGAGCCTCTACCGGAATCGTGGTCGCGCCGGGCACGGAGCTCACCCGGATCGTCGCATCGCCCTTCATGCCAACGAGTACGCCCGCGACGCCGTCTCTGAAGGCAAGGTACACCGGGAAGACCGTGCCCCCCGTAGCGGTGAGGGTGGCTCTCGGCATGATCGTGGTCACCGTCGCCTCGAACGATTCGTCCTCAACGGCGTCGAGCCGAACGGTTCCTCCGAGACCGACATCGATGCGACCGACATCGACCTCGTCGACCTCCGCGGTGAAGCGAACGCCGTTCAGGTCCACGACCGTGAACGGGGCAGCCTGCGGCGCCACGGGTGACTCGGGCGTCGCTTTCGGGACGTTCCCGTCGATCCCGGGCGTGCCGATCCCATTGAACACGACGGTGCCGTCGATGGGGGCTCGCATGACCGCCTTGCGGAGTGTGTCTTCAGCAATCGCAAGGCCTTCGCGCGCCTGTTCCACGGCCGTCTGCGCCGCGTAGCGATCCGCTGAAACCGACGTCCCCTCAAGTGTGCGCTGCTGCGCCAGCACGCCAAGATAGCCCGCGTATGCCTGGTCCGCAGCGGCCTCCAGCTGAGCGCGCTGGGCTGTGTCGTCGAGGGACTTGAGAGCGTCCTCGGCGGCTTTCGCCGCGAGATAGGCCGCCTTCGTCTGCTTCGTGTTGATCTCAGCAGCCGTCAGGCTCTCCAGGAGTGGCGGAGTCGGTGTTGAGCTCGCTTCGTAGGTCGCCTTGACGGCATCGTATTGCGTCTTCGCAGAGAGATAGACCGCGTAGGCGGCATCGGTCGCGGCCTTCGCCGCCGCGAGATCGGCCGCACTTGGCCCACCGTTGTCGAGCGCATCCAGCGCCGCGAGCGCGGCCTCGTACTGCGCCCAGG
>JAENZW010000229.1 GCA_016841065.1 Actinomycetota bacterium | reverse complement strand
ATTGCGGTGTCAGACCTCTCGTCTACTATGGACACGGTAGTGTCGGATGAGATCGAGAGGGGCATCGTGGGGCGACCGTTCACGTTCGTGCACGCCGCAGACCTGCACCTTGATGCGCCCTTTCAGGGCGTGGATGCCGAAGACGAGCGCGTGCGCGCCGCGCTTGTCGATGCGACCTACGTCGCGCTCGACCGAATCGTGGAGGCGGCTGTCACCCGCGCCGTCGACTTCGTCGTCATCGCCGGCGACACGTACAACAGCCGCGACAAGAGCCTTCGCGCACAGCTGCGGTTCCGTGCGGCCATGGAACGACTGTGCGCGCAAGGGGTACGCGTCTTCGTAGCGCAGGGGAACCACGACCCGGCCAACGGCTGGTCGGCGCGGCTGGCTCTGCCCGAGGGCGTCCACTACTTCCCGACCGACCGCGTCGAGCGTATCGAGATCGACACTGGCGAGGGCACCCTGTGCGCTCTCTACGGTTGCGGCTACGAGAAGGCTGCGACCACGGCGAACCTCGCAAGCGGCTTCCATCGCGAACCGGCAGACGAGACCGCAATCGGCGTGCTCCACGCGAATGTCGGGAGACAGCCGGGCTTCGAGCCCTACGCGCCATGCTCGCTCGATGATCTGCGCGCGGCAGGCATGGACTACTGGGCGCTCGGCCACATCCACAAGCCGCTCGACTTGCTCGACTCGCCGCGTGTGCGCTATTCGGGCAGCCCACAGGGCCTCAATCCGAAGGAGAGCGGTCCGCACGGCTGCTGGCTGGTCACGATGGACCGAGGTCAGGTCATCGCCGAGGAGTTCTTGGAGACGGCATCGGTCGCCTGGGAGAACGCGGTCATCGATGCAACCGGGTTCACCTCGATCGACGCCGTAGGCGCAGCGGTTCGCGAGGCCTGTGCGAGCGTTCGTGACGTTTCCGGAGGCCGACCGACAGTCCTTCGGATCGACGTCACCGGCCGGAGCGACGTGCACGGGGAGCTGGCACGCGGAGAGGCGTTCTCCGATCTCGTCGCAGAAGCACGAGACGAACAGCTCTCCGAGACGCCCTGGGTGTGGCTTGACCGGGTTCGCGACCTGACGCGACCGTCGCTCGATCTGAGCTTCCTGCGCGGAGCGCAGGACTTCACGGGCGATCTTGTCCGCATTGCGGATGACTTGCTGGCCGACCCTGCGCTGGCAGGGGAGTTCGTCGACGAGGCGCTCGTCGACATAGCGAGCGGTTTCGACATGACCGATCGAGACGCTTCGGCGCTCCTCGAACGTGCACGGGACGCATGTCTCGACCGGCTCGTCGGGTCTGGTGAGCAATGAGACTCAAGCGACTGATCGCCGATCGTTTCGGCGCGCTTCAAGCAGACACGCTGGGTGAACTGGGCGAAGGCCTCACTGTGGTCCTCGGCCCGAACGAAGCCGGGAAGACGAGCTTCGCCGCCCTCGCACGCTTCGTTCTCTATGGATATCCGAGAAAGAGGTCCGAAGGGTCAGACTACGAGTCCGACGCGGGCAAGCGGCTCGGCCGGCTTGTGTTCGCGGACGACAAGGGCGAGTGGTCGGTCGAGCGTGTCGAAGGTCCGCACCAGGGACCGTTCGTAGTCAAGGCGCTGTCGGGACCGGAGCTTCCCGGATTGCTCGACAGCGTGACTCGGGGAGTGAGCCGCGATGCGTTTCGCATCGTGTTCGGCTTCGGACTCGATGAGATGGCCAAGATCGAGGGGCGCGGTCCCGGGGATGACGTGCTCTCGAGGCTGTACGCCGCGCAGGTCGGACTCGACGTCAGTCCGCAGGACGTGCGGGCGGAGCTGAGCGCCGAGGCAGACGCGTTGTGGCGCCCGCGGGGCAAGAAGGAACTGAACGTCATCAAGGGGAGAATCACCGAGGTCAAGCGAGAACTGAGCGAGATCGAGCGTCAGGCCACGGAGTTCGCCGACGATCAACGAGCGCTCGCCGAGATGACGCAGAGTCGTGACGATGCTCGGCAGCAGCGTGACGCCGCCGTCCGACGAGCAGCCGAGCTCGAGGCTGCCGCCCGCAAGCTCGCGGATCTCGAGGAGCGAGTGTCGGAACTCACCGAAGGGGAGCGTGAGGCCCGGGAGATCGCCGATGCGGCGACCGAGGAGCTCGAGAACCTGCAGGTCGACGAACGCGCACTCGACGTCGCAGCCGAACTCGACGTGGCGTTGGACGACCTTTCGGGCTTTCGCGAGCAGCTCAAGAGGGCAGACGAACAGAAGGCGTTGGCTGACTCGCTCGAGCGCCGCGCCGCCGACGTGCTTTCGGTTGCAGGGGTCAACGCGGTCTCCGCGGACGG